>NZ_CP077095.1:4850000-5151250 GCF_014268885.2 Pseudomonas xantholysinigenes
CCTATCCCTTACAAGCTAGGGAACGCAAACTGCGATGCCTCATGGCTAGCCCGCTGCGGCCAACGCTGGGTAATCGCCTTGCGACGGGTATAGAAGCGCACACCGTCCGGGCCATAAGCATGCAGGTCACCGAACAACGAACGCTTCCAACCACCAAAGCTGTGGTACGCCACCGGCACCGGCAGCGGTACGTTCACCCCAACCATCCCCACTTCGATCTCGTCGCAGAACAGCCGGGCCGCCTCACCGTCGCGGGTAAAGATGCAGGTGCCATTACCGTACTCATGCTCGTTGATCAGCTGCATCGCCTGCTCCAGGCTGTTCACCCGAACAACACACAGCACCGGGCCGAAGATCTCTTCCTTATAGATGCGCATCTCAGGCGTGACGTTGTCGAACAACGTGCCACCGACAAAGTAGCCATCTTCGTTACCTGCCACACGATAGCCACGGCCATCGACCACCAGCTTGGCGCCAGCGGCAACACCCTCATCGATGTAGCCAACTACCTTGTCGCGGGCCGCGGCAGTCACCAATGGCCCCATGTCCAACCCACAGGAAGTACCGGCACCAATCTTCAACGCCTTGATCTGCGGCTCCAGCTTGGCGATCAGGGCATCGGCCACCTGGTCACCCACGCAGACCGCCACCGAGATAGCCATGCAACGCTCGCCGCACGAACCATAGGCAGCGCCCATCAGCGCGCTGACCGCATTGTCCAGGTCGGCATCGGGCATCAGTACCGCGTGGTTCTTCGCGCCACCCAGGGCCTGGACGCGCTTGCCGCGCTTGGTGCCCTCGGCATAGATGTACTCGGCGATCGGGGTCGAACCAACGAAGCTCAGCGCCTTGACCTCCGGCGCCTCGATCAGCGCATCGACCGCCTCTTTGTCGCCATGCACGACGTTCAGGATGCCCTTCGGCAGGCCAGCTTCGAGCAGCAGCTGCGCGATGAACAGCGTAGAACTCGGGTCACGCTCGGAAGGCTTGAGAATAAATGCGTTACCACAGGCGATCGCCAGCGGGTACATCCACAGCGGCACCATGGCCGGGAAGTTGAACGGGGTGATACCAGCAACCACGCCCAGCGGCTGGAAGTCCGACCAGGCATCGATGTTCGGGCCGACATTGCGGCTGTACTCGCCCTTGAGCACTTCCGGGGCCGCGCAGGCGAACTCGACGTTCTCGATGCCGCGCTTGAGCTCACCGGCGGCGTCTTCCAGGGTCTTGCCATGCTCCTCGCTGATCATTTGCGAGATCTTCGCCTCGTTCTGCTCAAGCAGTTGCTTGAAGCGGAACATCACCTGGGCGCGCTTGGCCGGCGGGGTGTTGCGCCAGGCCGGGAACGCAGCCTTGGCCGAGTCGATGGCCTGCTGGACGGTGGCACGGCTGGCCAGCTCGACCTTGCGCACGGCCTGGCCGGTGGACGGGTTGAAGACGTCAGCGGTACGTTCGCCCTTGGTGACCAGCTCGCCGTGGATCAGGTGCTGAACAATGCTCATGCAAAACTCCATATAAAGAAGGTGGAGGCAGGCGCGCAAGGCTCACGCGCCCGACATCGAATTCGGAAAGATCAGTCGACCTTGTTCAGGGCTTCGCCCACCGCGTCGAACAGGCGATCCAGTTCCTGCGGCTGGGTGTTGAAGGTTGGCCCGAACTGCAGGGTGTCGCCGCCGAAGCGCACATAGAAGCCGGCTTGCCACAGCTTCATCGCTGCCTCGTACGGGCGAACGATGGCATCACCGTCGCGCGCAGCGATCTGGATCGCGCCGGCCAGGCCGTAATTGCGGATGTCGACGACATTCTTGGTGCCCTTGACACCATGCAGCAGCTTCTCGAAGTGCGGCGCCAGTTCGGCGGCGGACTGCACCAGGTTTTCCTTCTGCAGCAGGTCCAGCGCGGCGATACCGGCGGCGCAGGCAACCGGGTGTGCCGAGTAGGTGTAGCCGTGGGGGAATTCCACCGCGTACTCAGGGGTCGGCTGGTTCATGAAGGTCTGGTAGATCTCGCCGGTGGCGATCACCGCGCCCATCGGGATAGCGCCGTTGGTGACCTGCTTGGCGATGCACATCAGATCCGGGGTGACGCCGAAGGCTTCGGCTCCGGTCATGGCGCCCATGCGCCCGAAGCCGGTGATGACTTCGTCGAAGATCAGCAGGATGTTGTGCTGGGTGCAGATATCGCGCAGGCGCTTCAGGTAACCCTTCGGCGGCGGCAGCACACCAGCGGAGCCGGCCAGCGGCTCGACGATCACTGCGGCGATGTTCGAGGCATCGTGCAGCTCGATCAGCTTGAGCATCTCGTCGGCCAGGGCGATGCCGCCCTCTTCGGGCATGCCCTTGCTGAACACGTTGGCCGGCAGCACGGTGTGTGGCAGGTGATCGACGTCCAGCAGTTGGCCGAACAGCTTGCGGTTGCCGTTGACCCCGCCCAGGCTGGTGCCGGCGATATTCACCCCGTGGTAGCCACGGGCACGGCCGATGATTTTGGTCTTGGTGGCCTGGCCTTTCAGGCGCCAGTAGGCGCGCACCATCTTCAGCGCGGTGTCGGCGCACTCGGAACCGGAGTTGGTGAAGAACACGTGGTTGAGGTCGCCCGGCACCAGGTTGGCGATTTTCTCGGCCAGCTGGAAGGCCAGCGGGTGGCCGAACTGGAAGGCCGGCGAATAGTCGAGCGTCGCGACCTGACGAGCAACCGCCTCGCTGATTTCCTTGCGGGTATGCCCGGCGCCGCAGGTCCACAGGCCCGACAGGGCGTCGAACACCTTGCGGCCCTTGTCGTCGACCAGGTAGTTGCCTTCGGCCGCCACGATCAGGCGCGGGTCACGCTGGAAGTTGCGATTGGCGGTGTAGGGCATCCAGTGGGCGTCCAGCTTGAGCTGGCTGGCGATACCGGCGTGGGCGGTCTCGGGCATGTTCATCGGGCGGTTCCTCGAAAGACGATTAGGCAACGATGGATGTTGTTGCAGCTAAATTGGCACGGCGATAAAGTCCAGAAAACCCAACATTTCTAACCTTCATTCCGCAGCGTGCTAAACATATGAGCAGACGCCCCGATCCCCTCGCCCAGGTCAGCGACTTCGATATTCGCTTGCTGAAAATCTACCGCAGCGTGGTGGAGTGCGGCGGCTTCTCGGCGGCGGAGAATGTCCTCGGCATAGGCCGCTCGGCGATCAGCCAGCAAATGAACGATCTGGAACAACGCCTCGGCCTGCGCCTGTGCCAACGTGGTCGCGCCGGGTTTTCGCTGACCGAGGAAGGCCGCGAGGTGTACCACTCGGCCCTACAATTGCTCAGCGCCCTGGAAACCTTCCGCACCGAGGTCAACGGGCTGCATCAGCATTTGCGCGGTGAATTGAACATCGGCCTGACCGATAACCTGGTGACCCTGCCGCACATGCGTATCACCCATGCCCTGGCTGAACTGAAGGACCGAGGCCCCGACGTGCGTATCCAGATCCGCATGATCGCCCCGAGCCAGGTCGAGCAAGGCGTGCTCGACGGCAGCCTGCACGTCGGAGTGGTGCCGCAGACCAGCCCGCTGTCGGGGCTCGAGTACCAACCGCTGTACAGCGAACGCTCGTTGCTTTATTGCGCGGTCGGCCACCCGCTGTTCTATGCCGACGACCAACAGATCGACGATGAGCGCCTCAACGGCCAGGATGCCATCGCCCCGACCTTCCGCCTGCCCGCTGACATCCAGGCGCATTACCAGGCGCTGCACTGCACCGCCAGCGCCTCGGACCGCGAAGGCATGGCCTTTCTGATCCTCACCGGGCGCTACATCGGCTACCTGCCCGACCATTACGCCAGCTTCTGGGTGCAACAAGGCCGCCTGCGCGCCCTCAAGCCGGCGCAGCGCTTCTACGACCTGAGCCTGAGCTGGGTGACACGCAAGGGCCGGCGGCCGAACCTGGTGCTGGAAAGCTTCCTCGAAAGCCTGGCTGCGACACGTTGATACCCATCCGGGCCGCAAATGCTTGTCACTTCGGCCCAGGCAGGTAATCTGTCGGACATTCGTAACGACCCGTCCGGAATCGTCCATGACCCTAGAAGTCCCTGCGCATCGCTCCCCCGCCTCGGGCAAGCCCGCCGGCCGCATCCGCCAGAAGAACGAGCAGGCCATCATCCAGGCCGCCGAAGACGAATTCGCCCGCCACGGCTACAAGGGCACGAGCATGAACACCATCGCGCTCAAGGCCGGGCTGCCCAAGGCCAACCTGCACTACTACTTCACCAACAAACTAGGCCTGTACATCGCCGTGCTGAGCAACATCATCGAGCTGTGGGACAGCACCTTCAACGCCCTGAGCGTCGAGGACGACCCGGCCGAGGCACTGAGCCACTACATCCGTACCAAGATGGAGTTCTCCAGGCGTAATCCTCAGGCCTCGCGGATCTTCGCCATGGAAGTGATCAGCGGCGGCGAGTGCCTGAGCGAGTATTTCAGCGCCGACTACCGCGACTGGTTCCGTGGCCGCGCCGCCGTGTTCCAGGCCTGGATCGACGCCGGCAAAATGGACCGGGTCGACCCGGTGCACCTGATCTTTCTGCTGTGGGGCAGCACCCAGCACTACGCCGACTTCGCCACCCAGATCTGCCAGGTCACCGGCCGCAGCCGCCTGACCAAGCAGGACATGGAAGACGCCAGCAACAATCTTATCCACATCATTCTCAAAGGCTGCGGCATCACTACGCCTGCCTGATCCGGACCTATGCCTTCTACCCTGCTCGAGCTCTGCGAGTTCCGCGAGGACATTCGCAAGAGCCGTTTCATCACCCTCGCCGGCCCTATCAGCAGCACCGCCGAGGCAATGGCCTTCATCGAACGCCATAGCGACCTGGCCGCCACGCACAACTGCTGGGCCTGGAAGCTCGGTGCCCAGTACCGCAGCAGCGACGACGGCGAACCCGGCGGCACCGCAGGCCGGCCAATCCTTGCCGCCATCGAGGCCCAGGATTGCGACCAGGTCGTGGTCCTGGTGATCCGCTGGTATGGCGGTATCCAGTTGGGCACCGGTGGCCTGGCCCGGGCCTATGGCGGTGGTGCCAACAAATGCCTGCAACAGGCACCGAAGCGGCTGTTGGTGCAACGCAGCGAGTTCAGCTGCAGCTGCACCTTCAGCGAGTTGGCGCTGCTCAAGCTGCGCCTGGCCGAGGTGGATGGGCTGGTACTGGACGAACAATTCACTGCCAATGGCGTCGACCTGCAAATCGCCCTGGGTGATGCGCACCTGGACACTTTGCAACAGCAACTGGCCGACCTCAGCCGCGGGCGGATCCTGCTGGAACGCCGCTGAGGGTTGCCCACAACTACTGTGGGCGTGCCTGTGGATAAGCTTGGGGCATTTCGATACAGGCCTTTACCGGCAAGGCCTGCGAGGCTTTGAGCATATTTTGATCACAGCCGTATGACAGGCGCGCAAAGCGAACGGGATCAGTCAGTTATCCCCAACCTGTGAATGAAATTGCCCCCGGCACAAGCAATTTCAAGGCATTGCGCTTGCACACAGATACTGTGGAGCAGCTTGTGGATAACCCGTGAGGTAATGCGCCTGCCCCCGCAATTACGGGGCTCCGGCGGCACTGATCATTTTTTGACCGGCCCAGGCGTGGAGCCTTGGTCTGGAGTATGCTCCTGAGCCAGCACACACCTTTCAGGAGCCCCGCAATGACCGCACAGAAAACCGCCCTGATCATCGGCGCCTCGCGTGGCCTGGGCCTAGGCCTGGTACAACGGCTGCACGAGGACGGCTGGAACGTCGTCGCCACCGTACGCGACCCGCACAAGCCCGGCGCACTGGCTGAGGTCCCCGGCGTGCGCATCGAACGCCTGGAGATGAACGACACCGCGCAGCTCGATGGCCTCAAGCAACGTCTGCAAGGCGAGCTGTTCGACCTGGTATTCGTCAACGCCGGAGTCATGGGCCCGCTGCCGCAGGACCTGGAGCGCGTCCAGGCGCAGGAAGTCGGCGAGCTGTTCATGACCAACGCCGTGGCGCCGATCCGTGTTGCCCGCCGCCTGGCCAGCCAGGTCCGTCAGGGCAGCGGCGTGCTGGCGTTCATGAGCTCTATCCTCGGCAGCGTGACCATCCCCGACGGCGGTGAAATCTGCCTGTACAAGGCCAGCAAGGCCGCGCTCAACTCGATGATCAACAGCTTCGTGGTCGAACTGCAGCGCCCCGACCTGTGCGTGCTGGCCATGCATCCGGGCTGGGTGAAGACCGACATGGGCGGCGAAAACGCCGAGATCGACGTGCTCACCAGCACCCGCGGCATGCTCGAGCAGATCAAGGCGCACACTGGCAACGGCGGCCTGCGTTTCATCAACTACAAGGGCGAAGCGCTGACCTGGTGAATTGAAAGCCGCGTGGCGAGGCAGTAGACTCCAAGCCTCGCCCCCGCGGCGGACCTGGATCAGCAGACAGGGCAACACTGAGCTGGCTAACCTGAACCCACTTTCAGAGGAGCCGGCACCATGCCCGCGACCCGTATCTGGTTGAAATCCCCCCTTGCCATCTTCACCGCCAACGATGCCGACGCCCGAGGCGGCCTGGTCATCGAAGATGGCCGCATCGCCGAATTGCTCGGCGCCGGTCAATCGCCCAACCTCCCCTGCGACCAGGTGTTCGACGCCCGTGACCACGTGGTACTGCCCGGCCTGATCAACACCCATCATCACTTCTATCAGACCCTCACCCGCGCCTGGGCGCCGGTGGTCAACCAACCGCTGTTCCCGTGGCTCAAGACCCTCTACCCGGTGTGGGCGCGCCTGACCCCGGCCAAGCTGGAGCTGGCCAGCCAGGTCGCCCTGGCCGAGCTGCTGTTGTCGGGGTGCACCACTGCCGCCGACCACCACTACCTGTTCCCCGAAGGCCTGGACAACGCCATCGATGTACAGGTCGAAGCCGTGCGCAAACTGGGCATGCGCGCCATGCTCACCCGCGGCTCGATGAGCCTGGGGGAAAAGGACGGTGGCCTGCCGCCGCAACAGACCGTGCAGCAGGGCGAAGTGATCCTCGCCGACAGCCAGCGACTTATCCACAGCTACCACGAGCGTGGCGATGGCGCGCGCATCCAGATCGCCCTGGCGCCGTGCTCACCGTTCTCGGTCACCCCAGAGATCATGCGCGCCAGCGCCGACCTGGCTGAAGAACTGGACGTGCGCCTGCACACCCACCTGGCCGAAACCCTCGATGAAGAAGACTTCTGCCTGCAACGCTTCGGCCTGCGTACCGTCGACTACCTCGACAGTGTCGGCTGGCTCGGTCCGCGTACCTGGCTGGCCCATGGCATTCACTTCAACCCCGATGAAATCGCCCGCCTCGGCGCCGCCGGCACCGGCATCTGCCACTGCCCAAGCTCGAACATGCGCCTGGCCTCGGGCATCTGCCCGACCGTCGAGCTGGATGCCGCCGGCGCCACCGTGGGCCTGGGCGTGGACGGTTCGGCCTCCAATGACGCTTCGAACATGATTCTCGAAGCGCGTCAGGCCCTGTACCTGCAACGCCTGCGCTATGGCGCCGAACTGATCACCCCGGAACGCGCCCTGGGCTGGGCGACCCGGGGCTCGGCCAAACTGCTGGGCCGTAGCGATATCGGCGAACTGGCCGTGGGCAAGCAAGCCGACCTGGCGCTGTTCAAACTCGACGAACTGCGCTTCTCCGGCAGCCATGACCCGCTCTCGGCCTTGCTGCTGTGCGGCGCCGACCGGGCCGACCGGGTGATGGTCGGCGGCCAGTGGCGCGTCATCGACGGGCAGATCGAAGGCCTCGACGTGCAGGGCCTGATCGCCAACCACCGCCAGGCCGCCGCGCAACTGATCGCCGGTTGAGCAACCAGGGCCTGGCCGGGCGCAATGCCCGGCCAGGCCCTGTAGAATGTCGGCCAACCGTACCTGATCGAGATTGCACACATGTATGAATGGCTGAACGCCTTGCCCAAGGCGGAACTGCACATGCACCTGGAGGGTTCGCTGGAACCCGAACTGCTGTTCGCCCTGGCCGAACGCAACAAAGTCGCCCTGCCCTGGGCCGATGTCGACACCCTGCGCGGCGCCTACGCCTTCAACAACCTGCAGGAATTCCTCGACCTTTACTACCAGGGCGCCGGCGTTCTGCGCACCGAACAGGACTTCTATGACCTGACCTGGGCCTACCTGCAACGCTGCAAGGCGCAGAACGTGATCCATACCGAGCCGTTCTTCGATCCGCAGACCCACACCGACCGTGGCATCCCTTTCGAAGTGGTGTTGAACGGCATCAACCAGGCGCTCAAGGATGGCCGCGAACAACTGGGGATCGGCAGCGGCCTGATCCTCAGTTTCCTGCGCCACCTGAGCGAAGACGAAGCCCACAAGACCCTTGACCAGGCCCTGCCGTTCCGCGACGCCTTCGTCGCCGTAGGCCTGGACAGCTCGGAAAAAGGCCACCCGCCAAGCAAGTTCCAACGCGTGTTCGACCGTGCCCGCAGCGAGGGCTTCCTGACCGTTGCCCATGCCGGCGAGGAAGGCCCAGCCGAATACATCTGGGAAGCACTCGACCTGCTGAAGATCCAGCGTATTGACCACGGCGTGCGCGCCATCGAGGACGAGCGGCTGATGCAGCGCATCATCGACGAGCAAATCCCGCTGACGGTCTGCCCGCTGTCCAACACCAAGCTGTGCGTGTTCGACCACATGCGCCAGCACAACATCCTCGACATGCTCGAGCGCGGCGTGAAGGTCACGGTCAACTCCGACGACCCAGCCTACTTTGGTGGCTATGTCACCGAGAACTTCCACGCCCTGCACGAGCACCTGGGCATGACCCAGGACCAGGCCCGCCGCCTGGCGCAGAACAGCCTCGACGCGCGTCTAGTACGCTAACCGGCCTGGCGCGCCGACAAGCGGGCGATAGCATTGATCTGCCGCAACCCGGACGGTGTGAGTTGCACCGCCCGGTTGCCGTCCTGCTCACGGACCCAGCCCGACTGCAGGAACAATTTGAGAAACGCCTGCCCCAGACGCCCGCCCAGGTGCGCCCCCTGATCGCTCCACTCACTGCAATGGCAAGCCACACAACCACGCCTGCCATCGGGCACCAGTGCGTCGATGAACACCCCAAGGGCCTCCAGGCGCGCCTTGCCTTCGGCACTCACGCACAACTGCGGCGCGCTCCCCTCGAGCCAACCACTGTCAAGCAAGCGCTGGAACAACTCGGCAGCCACCTCACCGCCCAAGTGATCGCCACACAGCCGTGCCCTGCGCATCGACAGCGGAATTTGCAACGCAGTTGCCTTGCGCTCATTCCTTGCGGTCTCCAGGCGCACGCTGGCCAGTGCCTCGACCGCCGCACAGATCTCGGGCGTGGCCAGTCGGAAGTAACGCTTGCGGCCACGGGGCTCGAGCCTCAACAACCCAGCCGTGGACAGCAGCGACAGGTGCGCGCAGGCAGAAGCCGTGCTGAGCCCGGTGAGCAGTGCCAACTCATCCGCGGCCCGCGGCGTGCCATCGATCAGTGCCCATAACATGGCACTGCGCTTGGGATCGGCCATCAGGCTGGCGACCTGACTGATGCTGCGGACTTCGTTCATGAACCTGAGGCTCCCTGGTGACTCTAGCCGGTTGGGCGGGGAAATAGCGCTATCTGATACTGGATGCCGGGGCAGTATAAAACCTCTCGCCGCTGGCCTGCCGAGCCCTGTAGGAAATCGCCGGGCATCCTCCGACTTAGGTGTCCCGGCCCATGCCACACCAGCCAATACCTTGTGATACAGCGGCTGCAAGGCAACAGTCGTCAGTATCCCCACAGCCCTCAACTACAAGTCCTACAGACACGTTAAAAAATATCCACTTCAAAGCAGAATGCTCTCCTCCCGCCAACCGCCATGACCGTCAGTCAGGGTACTGATGCCGATCATGGCAAGCGCTTCGCATGGCGCTAAACTGCATCCGCTCTCGCTCACTGGAGGTTGATCACGATGAAAATTGTCGTCAGTGCGTCGAATCGAAATGCCACCTGCCCTTGGCAAGTCCAGCTGGACCAGCATGTGGTGAGTTTTCGCAACGAAGCCGAGGCACGAGCGTTCGTTGCCCTGCTGGAAGCGCGCCTGAACGCGCCGCATGCGCTTACCCCTGGCGCCTGGCCTGCGAACGTCGGGTCAACAGCGCGACACTGACCACCAGGGCGCCACACAGGCTGATCACCAGGGCCATGGGCACCGCGCTGCCGTCGTGCAGCACCCCGACCAACGCCGCGGCACCCGCGGCGACGCTGAACTGCAGGCAACCCATCAGCGCCGAGGCGCTGCCGGCACGGGCGCCCTGCCCACTCATGGCACACGCCGAAGCGTTGGGAATGATGCACCCAAGGCTGGCGATGCAGACGAACAGCGGCACCAGCAACGGCCACAGCTGCGCCGGGCGCAATGCCGCCACCAGCAGCAGCGCCAGCGCCGCCGCCAGGTACAACCAGACCGCGCGAGCCAGCAGGAAGGCCGGTCCGCGCTTGGCCAGCAGGCGCGCATTGACCTGGGCCATCAGGATGAAGCCGGCGGCATTGGTGCCGAACAGCCAGCCATAGTGCTCGGCGGGCACGCCATACAACTTGATGAAGACGAAAGGCGAACCGGCGATGTAGGCAAAC
Organism: Pseudomonas xantholysinigenes; assembly: GCF_014268885.2. Lineage (NCBI taxonomy): Bacteria > Pseudomonadati > Pseudomonadota > Gammaproteobacteria > Pseudomonadales > Pseudomonadaceae > Pseudomonas > Pseudomonas xantholysinigenes. Next base: position 4,860,625 of record NZ_CP077095.1, read on the forward strand.
ATACCGGCAATGGCAATCCCGCCGGTCAGCGCGTGCCCGATGAACACCCGATCACCGAGCAGCCGCAGGTATTGGCGCAACGCTCCCGACAACGGCTGGCGCGGCACATGGGGCGGCAGGCTTTCCGGCAGGCCCAGGCCGACCGCCAGGAGGCAGGCGGCGCTGAACAGGCTCAGGGCCAGAAAGATCGACTGCCAGCCGGACACATTGACCAGCACGCCGCCAAGCATCGGTGCAAGGATCGGCGCCAGCCCCATTACCAGCATCAACTGCGAGAACACCTTGGCCGACGCCACCGCGTCGCACTTGTCACTGACGATCGCCCGCGACAGCACCATGCCCGCGCAGCCGCCCAATGCCTGGACGAAGCGCGCCACGATCAGGCTGTCGAGGTTCGGCGCGTAGGCGCAGGCCAGCGACGCCAGGGTGAACAAGGCAACACCGAACAACAGCGGCATGCGCCGGCCAAATCGGTCGGCGACCGGGCCGTAGGCCAGCTGGCCGAGGGACAGGCCGAGGAAATACGCGGCCAGGGTGGCCTGTACGTGCTTCTCGTCGGTGGCAAAGGCATGGGCCATCGCTGGGAAAGCGGGCAGATAGAAGTCGATCGCCAAGGGCCCGAACGCACTGAGTGCGCCGAGAATCAGCAGGGTTCGCAGGTTCATGGAGAATCCATAGCAGGCTAAGCAAGTCCGCTAGTCTACCTGCATGGGATCGCCGGGCGTTGAAAACCTTTGCAATAATTTCTCCGGTTTTTGCCCCTGTAGGCGCCTACGGCATGGCGTCTACAGGATCAAACCGTCATCAGGCCAACTCGGCCTGATAGCCCTCGTCGCGAATCGCCGCGAGGATCTGCTCCGAGGCCAGGGCACTCTGCACCCGTACCTGTCGCGCCGCCAGGTCCACTTCCACCTGCGCCGCCGCATCCTGCTCCTGCACCGCCCGGGTCACGCCTTTCACACAGTGGCCACAGGTCATGCCTTGCACATTGAACACTTGCATCGAAGTTACCTCCTGGCTGGGTTTTGCCCAGTCTCATCCTTGCCATCGGGGCAAGGTCAAGTTCTGCGTGCAGCGGCCGGGCTGGAAATCCGCGCGCGGCTCGGCCAAGCTGCGCCATTGACGATTTTGCCAAGCAGGAGATTCTTCATGATCAGGGCAGCATTGGGCCTTGTCGGACTACTGGGCGCGCTGGCCGTGGTGCCACCGGCCAGCGCCGAGGGCAACACCGACTACAGCGTGCTGATGATTTCCCGGGAGCGCCTGGAAGTGGCCACCAGTTGCGAGATCGGTATCTACCTCAACGATCAGTTGGCCGCGCGGCTGTTCCAGGAGCAATCCACCTCGTTCAACCTGCCGCCCGGCCCTGTCGATGTACGCATGCGCCTGCTGCCCGGGCAGATGCCCGGCTGCGCCGCGGGCGTCGAGGACCAACGCAGCACGCGCCTGAACCTCAAGGCCGGACAGATCAGCAAGTACCGCATCGCCACCGGTCCACATGGCCTGGAGTTGAGGCAGGCCAACCTGGGCTATTGACCTTGCCCGCATGGCAAGGTTGATGCTGGAGGCCAGTCCACGGAGGAGAGAGCCATGCCCGCATCCACCACCTTCGACCTGCCCATCGTCGGCATGACCTGCGCCAGTTGCGCAGGTCGGGTCGAACGCGCCCTGCGCAAGGTCACCGGCACCGAACATGTCAGCGTCAACCTCGCCACCGAGCAGGCCCGGGTCCAGGCCCCGGCCGACAGCCTGCCGGCGCTGGTCGACGCCGTGCGCGATGCCGGCTACAGCGTGCCCACCCGCACCCTTGAACTGCAGATCGGCGGCATGACCTGCGCCAGCTGCGTCGGCCGTGTCGAACGCGCCTTGCACAAGCTGCCGGGGGTGGAGCAGGTCAGTGTCAACCTGGCCAACGAGCGCGCCCACCTCGAAGTGCTGCAGGCGGTCGATGACGCCGCACTGATCGCCGCGGTGGAAAAGGCCGGCTACAGCGCCAGCCTGCCGCGTCGCGATCACGACGACCAGGCCCAGGCACAACGTCGCCTGCGCAACGAGCGCCTGGCGGTTGGCGTCGCCCTGCTGCTGGCCCTGCCCTTGGTCCTGCCAATGCTGGTGCAACCCTTCGGCCTGCACTGGATGCTGCCGGCCTGGGCGCAATTCCTGCTGGCCACACCTGTGCAATTCATCCTCGGCGCGCGCTTCTATGTCGCGGCCTGGAAGGCCGTGCGCGCCGGCGCCGGCAACATGGACCTGCTGGTTGCCCTGGGCACCAGCGCCGGCTACGGCCTGAGCCTGTACCAATGGGCCAACGCCCCTGCCGGTATGGCGCCGCACCTGTATTTCGAGGCTTCGGCGGTGGTGATCGCCCTGGTACTGCTGGGCAAGTACCTGGAGAGCCGCGCCAAGCGCCAGACCGCCAGCGCCATCCGCGCCCTCGAAGCCCTGCGCCCGGAACGCGCGATACGGGTGCTCGACGGCCGCGAGGAAGAAGTCGCGATCAGCCAGCTGCGCCTGGGTGACCGGGTGCTGGTCAAACCCGGTGAGCGTTTCCCCGTCGACGGTGAAGTACTCGAGGGCAACAGCCACGCCGATGAGGCACTGATCAGCGGCGAAAGCCTGCCAGTACCCAAGCAACCCGGCGATGCGGTCACCGGAGGCGCCATCAACGGTGAAGGCCGCTTGCTGGTGGAGACCCGCGCGCTCGGCACCGAGACCGTCCTGGCGCGGATCATTCGCCTGGTGGAAGACGCCCAGGCGGCCAAGGCACCGATCCAGAAGCTGGTCGACCGGGTCAGCCAGGTATTCGTCCCTGCGGTGCTGGTACTGGCCCTGATCACCCTGGTTGGCTGGTGGCTGGCCGGCGCACCACTGGAAACAGCCCTGATCAACGCCGTCGCCGTGCTGGTGATCGCCTGCCCTTGCGCTCTTGGCCTGGCCACGCCGGCAGCGATCATGGCCGGTACCGGCGTCGCCGCCCGCCACGGCATCCTGATCAAGGACGCCGAAGCCCTGGAGCGCGCCCATGCGGTAAACCGCGTGGTATTCGACAAGACCGGCACCCTGACCTCCGGCAGCCCGCGTATCGTCCATCGCCAGTCGGCGAGCGGCGATGACAGTGAGCTGCTACGCCTGGCCGGTGCCTTGCAACGCGGTAGCGAACACCCGCTGGCCAAGGCCGTGCTCGACGCCTGTGCCGAACAGAACCTGGAGGTGCCGCAGGTGGTGGCCAGCCAAGCGCTTGCCGGGCGCGGTATTGCCGGGCAGGTAGAGGGACGCGAACTGGCCCTGGGCAACCATCGCCTGCTCGACGAAAGCGCCCTGGCGCCCGGCGACCTGGCCGCCCGCGCGCAGGCCTGGGAAGCCGAAGGGCGCACATTGTCCTGGCTGGTCGAGCGCGGTAGCCAGGCGCGGGTCCTGGGCCTGTTCGCCTTCGGCGACAGCCTCAAGCCCGGCGCCGATGCCGCCATCGCCGCGCTGCACCAGCGGGGCATCAGCAGCCACCTGCTGACCGGCGACAACCGCGGCAGCGCCAAGGTGGTGGCCGAGGCCCTGGGTATCGACGACGTCCACGCCGAAGTGCTGCCGGCCGACAAGGCCGCCACCGTGACCGCCCTCAAGCGCGACGGCGTGGTGGCCATGGTCGGCGACGGTATCAACGACGCCCCGGCCCTGGCCGCCGCCGATATCGGCATCGCCATGGGCGGCGGCACCGATGTGGCCATGCAGGCCGCCGGCATTACCCTGATGCGCGGCGATCCGCGCCTGGTGCCCGCGGCCCTGGAAATCAGCCGCAAGACCTACGCGAAGATCCGCCAGAACCTGTTCTGGGCCTTCATCTACAACCTGGTCGGCATTCCCCTGGCCGCCCTCGGTTACCTCAACCCGGTTCTGGCCGGCGCCGCCATGGCCCTGTCCAGCGTCAGCGTGGTGAGCAACGCCCTGTGGTTGAAGACCTGGAAACCCACCGTCCAGCATCAGGAGGTGCCATGAACATCGGCCAGGCCGCCCGCCGCAGCGGGCTCAGCGCCAAGATGATCCGCTATTACGAGTCCATCGGCTTGCTGCGCCCGGCCATGCGCAGCGACAGCGGCTACCGCCTGTATCAGCAGGAGGACCTGCACAGCCTGGCGTTCATCAAGCGCTCGCGAGACCTGGGCTTTTCCCTGGAAGAAGTGGCCAGACTGCTCACCCTGTGGCAGGACCGCCAGCGCGCCAGCGCCGATGTGAAGGCCCTGGCCATCCAGCATATCGACGCACTGAACCGGCGTATCGAAGAACTGGTCAGCCTGCGCGACACGTTGGGCGAGCTGGTGGCGCACTGCCAGGGCGATGACCGTCCGGATTGCCCGATTCTCAAGGACCTGGCCAATGGCGGCAGCTGCTGCCATTGACCCAGAGGGCCTGCGCCTGGGCGCTCAAAGCCTGAGTTCCCCCGGCGTCGCTCCGAACAATTGCTTGAACGCGGCGATGTACGCCGAGGTCGAGTCATAGCCACAACCCAGCGCGGCCTGGGTCACGCTCTCCCCCACCTCCAGCAGCGCCAGCGACGATAGCAGGCGCATGCGCTGGCGCCAGTTGCGAAAGCTCAGGCCGGTTTCGCGCTGGAACAAACGCATCAGGGTCTTCTCCGACAGGCTCAGCTGCGCGGCCCATTGCTGGAGGGTCTGTGGCTGGTCGGGCGCGGCGATCAGGCCATTGCACAGTGCCAATAGCCCGGGGTGGCGCGGCAACGGCAACGAAAAGCCTACCTCGGGCAAGCCACGCAGTTGATCCAGCAACACTGCCACCAAGCGCGCCTCGACGCTGTCGCCTTGCGGGTAATCCACCGTGAAGGTGCAGAACTGCTTGATCAGCTCGCGCGCCAACGGCGTGACCTCCAGCACCCGACACTGCGCCACCGCCCAGGGGCAGGCATCGCTGCGCACATAAAGGCTGCGCATTTCGGCCTGCATCGATGTCACCACCTCATGCTCGGTGCCGGCCGGAATCCACACGCCCCACTGCGGCGGGGCGAAATAGCTGCCAGTGCTGGTGTAGACGCCCAATACGCCGCTGATGGCATAGGAGAACTGCACCCAGTCATGGCGATGGCGGGTCGTCCAGGAGCCGGCGTCCAGACGCTCGGCGCGGGCGTAGAGCGGCCTGGGAAGCTGGGTCAGGGCGGGGATCGTGCGTGGTCCGTTGGTCGACATGAGAACGCTCGATGATGCGAGGCGGACAAGCATACCAGCAGGCCCCACTTTAGTCGGCGAACACCGGCACAGCCGGTGCTCATCATCGCTGACTGCAACGGCCTAGCGCTCGATGATTGCCGTCACGCCCTGCCCGCTCGCCGCGCAGATGGAAATCAGCCCACGCCCCTTGCCCCGGGTCTTCAGCAGTTTGGCCATGTTCGCCAAGATACGGCCGCCGGTGGCGGCGAATGGATGCCCGGCGGCCAGCGAGCTGCCCTTGACGTTCAGCTTCGCCCGGTCGATGGCCCCCAACGGGGCGTCCAGGCCCAGCCGCGAGCGGCAATAGGCCGGGTCCTCCCAGGCCTTGAGGGTGCACAACACCTGGGCGGCGAACGCCTCGTGGATTTCGTAGTAGTCGAAGTCCTGCAGGCTCAGGCCGTTGCGCGCGAGCAAGCGCGGCACCGCATACACTGGCGCCATCAGCAGGCCTTCCTGGCCATTGACGAAATCGACCGCCGCCGTTTCGCCATCGACCAGGTAGGCCTGCACCTCGAGGCCATGGGCCTCGGCCCAGGCCTCGCTGCCCATCAGCACCATCGAGGCGCCATCGGTCAGCGGCGTGGAGTTGCCCGCGGTCAAGGTGCCCTGGCCGCTGCGGTCGAACACCGGCTGCAGCTTGGCCAGTTGCTCCAGGGTCAGGTCCGGACGCAGGTTGTTGTCACGGGTCAGCCCCAAATAGGGGGTCAGCAGGTCATCGTGCCAGCCCTCGGCGTAGGCCGCCGCCAGGTGCTGGTGGCTGAGCAGCGCCAGTTCGTCCTGCTCGGCGCGCTGGATGCTCCAGGTATGGGCCATGCGCTCGCAATGCTCGCCCATGGACAAGCCGGTGCGCGGCTCGCCGTTACGCGGCAGCTCGGGCTTGAAATGACGCGGGCGCAACTTCAGCAATGGCCACAGCCGATCGGCCAGGGTCTTGGCTCGGTTGGCCTGCAGCAGGATCTGGCGCAAGCCTTCATTGACCGCGATCGGCGCATCTGAGGTGGTGTCGACACCACCGGCAATGGCGCTGTCGATCTGCCCGAGGGCGATCTTGTTGGCCACCAGCAACGCCGCCTCCAGCCCGGTGCCGCATGCCTGCTGGATGTCGTAGGCCGGCGTCTGCGGCGACAGCCTCGAGCCGAGCACGCACTCGCGGGTCAGGTTCATGTCCCGCGACTGCTTGAGCACCGCGCCTGCCGCCACCTCGCCCAGGCGCAGGCCGTGCAGCCGGTAACGCTCCACCAGGCCTTCGAGCGCCGCCGTGAGCATCGCCTGGTTGCTGGCCTTGGCGTAAGCGCCATTGGAGCGGGCAAAGGGGATCCGGTTACCACCCAGGATCGCCACCCGGCGAGTTGAACGCATGCGTGTTCCTCCTGAAACAAAATTATCCGTGCTAGCTTCTTTTAGCTCATTCGAACGACCCTGCCACAACTTTGGTCCACACTTGCAAGCTTGCCTTCAGGGAGAACCGTACATGAGCGACCGCTATCTGGGCTTTGCCAACTCCACCCTTGGCCGACGTCTGGTCGAAGCCCTGGGCCTGCCGCGCCCGGTACCACTGGAACGTTGGCAGGCTGGCCGGCTGCGCCCGATCGAAGGGGCGCTGCTGCTCGGAGGCGGGCCATTGGCAGCCGAAGTGGCCGCCATCGCCCCCCGCCTGACCGCCGATTGCTACAGTTTCAACGGCGAGTCGCTCGCCGTGCCGGCCTGGGTTGCCGGCCTGGGACCGAAACTCAAGGCAGTGGTGTTCGATGCCAGCACGCTCTCGGACAGCGACGCGCTCAAGCAGTTGCGCGAATTCTTCCAGCCATTGCTGCGCAGCCTGGCGCCCTGTGCCCATCTGCTGATCCTCGGCCGCGCCCCGGAGCTTGTCGAAGACCCTGCGGCCAGTGTCGCCCAACGCGCGCTGGAAGGTTTCAGTCGCTCCCTGGGCAAGGAGCTGCGCAATGGCGCCACCGTCAACCTGCTGTATGTCGGCGCGGGCGCCGAGGCGCAGCTCGAAGGCGCGCTGCGCTTCTTCCTCTCGCCCAAGAGCGCATTCGTCTGCGGCCAGGTGCTGCGCCTGTCGGCCTGCGCCAGCCAGGTCGAAGACTGGACGCGCCCGCTGGCCGGGCGCCGGGCACTGGTCACCGGTGCCGCGCGGGGCATCGGCGCGGCCATTGCCGAAACCCTGGCGCGCGATGGCGCCGACGTGATCCTGCTCGACGTGCCCCAAGCCCAACGCGACCTCGACGCCCTCGCCGCACGCCTGGGCGGTGCGGCCCTGGCCCTGGACATCTGCGCCGGCGACGCGGCCGCGCAACTGGTCGAAGCCCTGCCGAGCGGCCTGGATATCCTCGTGCACAACGCCGGCATCACCCGCGACAAGACCCTCGCCAACATGACCCCGGAATACTGGGACGCAGTGCTGGCGGTCAACCTCAAGGCACCCCAGGTGCTGACCCAGGCGTTGTTCGAGGCCGACAAACTGCACGACGACGCGCGCGTCACCTTGCTGGCCTCGGTCAGCGGCATTGCCGGCAACCGCGGCCAGTCCAACTATGCCGCCAGCAAGGCCGGGCTGATCGGTTTCGCCCAGGCCTGGGCGCCGCGCCTGGCCACGCGGGGTGCCAGCATCAACGCGGTGGCACCGGGCTTCATCGAGACCCACATGACCGCCGCCATGCCCCTGGGCCTGCGTGAAGCCGGGCGACGCCTGAGTTCGCTGGGCCAGGGCGGTCTGCCCCAGGATGTCGCCGAAGCCATCGCCTGGCTCAGCCAGCCTGGTTCGGGGGCGGTCAACGGCCAGGCCTTGCGGGTCTGCGGCCAGGCGCTGATGGGAGCATGAGCATGAACCGTCCCTGGCATGACCTGCACCACCCCGACAGCCGCCTGGGCCTCTATTTGCGTGCCCTCGGCAAACGCCGGATCACGGGCAGTCAGCTGCCGGCGCAAGGGCTGCGCTGTTTCCTGCGGGTGGATCCAGGCAACCTGGCGGCCTACCGCCGGCTGTGCCACTTCGCCGACGACGGGCGCCTGCCTGGCACCTATCCCCATGTCATGGCCTTCAGTCTGCAATTGCAGCTGCTCACCGCCCGCGACTTCCCCTTCCCACTGCTGGGCCTGGTCCACCTGCACAACAGTGTGCAGGTCATGCGCCCGCTGGGAGGCATCGACGGTCTGCGCTTCGCTGTGCATGCCGACAACCTGCAAGCCCACGCCAAAGGCGCTACCTTCGACCTGGTCACCACGGCCGAGGACGGCCTCGGCCTGCTGTGGCGCGAAACCAGCCGCATGCTGGTGCGGGGCCTGAAGCTGGAACAACAGGCCGATGCCGTGCCTGAAGCACCGCCCGAACTGCTGCCGGAGGCGACCCGCTGGTACGCCGACAGCGACATCGGCCGGCGCTACGCACGGGTCTGCGGCGACTACAATCCGATCCATCTGAGCCGCCTGAGCGCGCGCCTGTTCGGTTTCCCCCGGGCCATCGCCCACGGCATGTGGAGCCAGGCCATGGCCCTGGCGGCATTGTCCGGGCACCTGCCCACGGCGGGTTATACCTTCGAGGTCGACTTCCGCAAACCGCTGCGCCTGCCCTCAGAGGTGGTGTTGAGCGCCAGCGCAGCCGGCCCGAGCGGTGCCCTCAGGCTCGATGGCCATGGCGGGCTGGTGCATATGGTCGGTGCCTGGCATTCACACTGACACCCCTTGCTTTGCAACGGACCTCGCCGGAAGCTATGCGCCACGAGGAGACCCCGATGAACCTGCAAGAACTGACCGAACGCCTGCACCGTATCCGCGACAACAACGACTGGCGCGGCTTCCACAGCCCAAAGAACCTGGCCATGGCCGCCAGCGTCGAAATGGCCGAACTGGTGGAAATCTTCCAGTGGCTGAGCGAGGACGAGTCCCGTCAGCTGCCCGCCGACAAACTCGCCCACGCCGGCCAGGAAGTGGGCGATATCGTCCTCTACCTGTTGCTGCTGTGCAGCGAACTGGGGCTGGACATGGATGCCGTGGTGCGAGCCAAACTGGCCGACAGCGAGAGGCGCTTCGCCAAATGAACGACCGTCACTTCGATGAACTGGCCAGCCGCTTCGCCGAGAAGATCTACGGCGGCGCCAAAGGCGCGATCCGCCTGGCGGTGCTCCAGGCGGACCTGGCCGAAGCCCTGCCCGAGCGCCCGCTGCGCGTGCTCGACATCGGTGCCGGGCTGGGCCACATGGCCCTGTGGCTGGCCCAGCGCGGCCATCAGCTGACCCTCGCCGAGCCCGCCGCGCCGATGCTCGACGGCGCCCGCGCACGCTTTGCCGAAGCCGGCGCGACAGCGACCTTCATCCAGGCGCCATGGCAGGACCTGCTCGGCCAGCTCACCGAGCGCTACGACCTGGTGCTGTGCCATGCCGTGCTCGAATGGCTGGCCGAGCCCGAGAGCATCCTGCCGGTGCTGCACCAGTTGACCGCCCCGGGCGGCTGGCTGTCGCTGGCGTTCTACAACCGCGACGCGCTGGTCTATCGCAACTTGCTCAAGGGCCATTTCCGCAAGCTGCGCAGCAACCGCCTGGCCGGCGAGAAGCAGAGCCTGACCCCACAGAAACCGCTTGATCCGCGTGAGCTCAAGGCGCAACTTGGAGCTGACTGGCAGGTCGAAAGCGAAAGTGGTGTACGGGTCTTCCATGACTACATGCCCAAGCAATTCCAGGACCAGGCCGAACTGCTCGACCTGCTGGAAATGGAGCTGGCGCACCGCCGCCACCCCAGCTTCGCCGGGCTGGGCCGCTACCTGCACTGGATCTGCCGGCCACACTGAAGCATCCGCCAGGAGGATTAATGGCGTACCGTCTGTTCTGCCTGGCCCTGCTACCCTTCGCCCTGGCTGCCTGCCAGGGCGCCAACCCCTATGTCGCCAGCAGCCAGCCACTGCCGCCGGCACCGCCCCAGGCCGCCAGCACCTTCGACGCCAGCGCCTACCCGGCGCCACCGCGCGACTATGGCCGCTACCGCAGCTGGCGCTGGCGCAACGATCAGTTGCCCAATGGCCTGGTCAACGCGGCCCCAGGCCAACTGGCCGACGCCGTGAGCAGCGCGCTCGACCAGCACGGCTTGCGCCCGGCCCATGGCACTGCCGCCGACCTGCTGGTCAGTGCCGATGTGCGCCTGGAGCGACGCCTGCGCCAGGTGCGCGACTACGACCCCTACTATGGGCCCTATCCCTATGGCGGCATCGGCTACAGCGGCTACCGCAATGGCTATGGCGCCTATGGCAGCGTGCCGATCGTGCGCACCTACGAAGTCGAGGTGATGGTGGTGCGCATCGACCTGTACGACGCTCGCGACGGCCGACCGGTGTGGAGCGCCAGCGCCGAAAGCGGCAGCGACAAGGACGCGCCGCGTGAGCGCGAAAGCGCCCTGCGCGAATCGGTGAGCAAGGCGATGAGCGGCTATCCTCCCAGTTAATCTCGAACCGGAGAACCATCATGTTGCGCCGTCTCATTCTACTGTCCCTGGCCCTGTTGCTCAGCGCCTGTTCGAGCAACAACGTGCAACAGGACTTCGATGCCAGCCGTGACTTCGCCGCCTATCGCAGCTGGGCCTGGCAGGAGCCAGGGCTGCAATACCGTCCGGACGACCCACGGATCAAGAGCGACCTGACCGAGCAGCGTATCCGTCAGGCTGTGGCCGGCCAGCTCGACCAGCGTGGCCTGCGCCCGGTGCAGGGCAATGCCCGGCCTGACGTCAAGGTGCGCGCCTACCTGATCGTCGAGCAACGCCAGCAGCAGATCACCACCAACTATGGCGGGGCCTGGGGCGGCTATTGGGGAGGCTACTGGGGCGGGCCGATGTACAACGAGACCCGCAGCGTCGACTACAAGGTGGCGACCATCCAGGTCGACCTGTTCGATGGCCGCGACGGCAAGCTGGTGTGGCGCGGCAGTGCCGAGCAGATCATGAACAACTACCCACCCAGCCCGCAGGAGCGCAACGCCGCGATCCAGAAGACCGTGACCCAGGTGCTGAGCAACTATCCGCCGCACTGAGGCCTGCGCGTGCCCTGTAGATACCGTCTTGACCCTCACCCCGCAAGAGGGATTTTGGGGTCAAACGGTATCCCCGACTTCACCACCCCGTAAACCAGGTGCAGCAGCTTGCGCATCGCCGCGCAGACGATCTGTTTGTAAGCTTTGTGCCGGCTGCTCAACCGCTCTGCCAGTTCCTTCACAACAGGGTTATGTCTGATTGAGACAGTGCCTGACATCCACAAGCCTGCACGCAGCCTTGAGGCGCCTGTACGCGAAATAGTGCTCTTACCTATGAACTCTCCCGATTGCTGCACCACTGGGTTTAAGCCTGAAAACGCGACAATCGCAGAAGGGCTTTGGTATTTCAGTGGATCGCCCAGTTCGGCGAGCAGCAACGTAGCAGTGGTGTCACCCAAACCATCAATCGAGGTAATCAGCTCACGTCGCTTGCGCAGGTCTGGATCATCATCGATCGTCTGCTCGATGGCCTTCCTGGTCTTTTCCAGCTCTTCGTTGATGTGCCCGATTACGTCTTGAATCGACTGCTGTACCGCATCTAGTGCGACATCCAAACGATTCTGCTCCATCTGGCGCATTTCCTTGAGGTCGTCCAGTCGCCGCACCAGAGCACGCAAGCGGCGCTGCGCAGGGGGCTCAGGCTCCCACTGGCGAAGCGAGACAGCCTTTTGTTGGCCATAGGCAGCAATGACTTTGGCGTCAGCCTTATCTGTTTTGACGCGCCGAAGCTCCACGTCAGCGAATTTCGCAATCACCGCCGGGTTCAGAATGCACACCCGATAACCTTGGTTGTGACAGTGCTCGGCCAGCGCTTCGTGATAGATGCCTGTAGCCTCCATAACAATCCAGGCGCCTGGTTCAGCATGGCGCTCAAGCCAGTCGCTAAACTGCCTGAACCCTCCAGGATCATTGGACAGCTTGGCTTTGGTGCGCATCTTGCCATTGGGGAGCGGGATGGCAATGTCGAAAGATTTTTTGGCGACATCAACGCCAACAAAGACGGACATGATCTCCTCCTTCAAACTACGAAAGTCGATCACCCTACACTCAGTTCAACCTTGTTAATGCGTGCTCACGCCGGGGGCGGGCACTAGATACCGTTCGAACTCGTCGAGTGGGGTTGGAAGACCAGAGCGTTATCTACAGTGCGGGCTTGATGCCCTTGGAGCGGCTCTGCTTCAAGGCCTTCCCTCGATGATCAGTCGAGAACTTTCGCCTCTAGGGAGGCGAAAGTCGAGATACAAGGAGCGGCCTTGTGCCGCTCCTACAAAGGCCACAGCCAACAAGCAAGGCAACTTGCCATCATCTTGACTACACTCCTTGCACCGCCGCCGCGCTGCCGGGCCTCTGGCCGGCAAAGGAGTGCCCGTGGTTACCCGTTCCGCTGTGCGCCAACGCGGCGCGATCGGCCTGATGGCCGTCTTGACCCTCGGCCTGGCCCTGGTGTTCATGCTGCTGACTGTCGACGGCGGGCGGCTTTACCTGGAGCAGCGCAAGCTCCAGCGCATCGCCGATATGGCGGCCCTGGAGGCCGCGGAACATGGCGGCCAGTGCGGCGGCAGCGGCACCCAGGCCAGCACCCTGGCACGCACCGCGGCCACCCGCAACGGCCATTCCCCGCTCAACCCGCTGACCGCCAGCTGCGGTTACTTGCGCACCGGCAACAACAACCTGCGCACCTTCATCGCCGACGCCACGCGCCATGAGGCGATCAAGGTCGAAGTCAGCAACGTCGTGGTCACCAGTGTGGCCGGTGGGGTCTATGCCCTGGTACAAGGCGGCGCGCTGGCGCGGACCACCACCCTGCATGCCAGCGCGGTGGCTGCCAACCCCGGCCCACCCCAGGCGATGCTGAGCATTCGCACCACGCTGGCCACGGTCAACTCGAACCAGGGTTCGCTGCTCAATGGCTTGCTCAAGGCCCTCGGCGGCTCGACGCAAATCGACCTGCTCGGCTGGCAAGGCATCGCCACGACCCGCCTCAACCTGCTGCACTACCTCGATCAGCTGGCAATCGACCTGAACTTGAAAGTGGGCGACTACCAGCAGCTGCTGAACCTCGACACCAGCGCCACTGTCTTGCTGCAAGCGGCGGTCAAGGTGCTGCAGCAAAGCGGCGCCGCCGCCGATGTGATCACCAACCTGGGCAAGGTGGCGCTGGACCTGCCTGCCGGCGGCTTGCGCCTGGGCGAGCTGCTGGACCTGCAGAATGGCACCGCCCAGGCCGGCCTGGATGCCAGCATCCAGCTGCTACAACTGGTGCAGGGGGTGATCCAGCTGGCGGCCAGCGAACGGGCGGTGAACGCCGATCTGCCGATCAGTGTGCTTGGCCTGGCCAATGGCCGGGTACAACTGCGGGTGATCGAGCCCCAGCAGATTTCCTCGGTGGGTGATCCTCGCAGCGACGCGCTGCGCGTGCACACCGCCCAGGTCCGCGCCCTGGTATCCCTCGACCTGCCGCTGCTGAGCGGCATCGCCGGCCTGCTCAACGCCGTGCTGGACCTGGCGGCGCCACTGACCAACGTGCTCAACAACCTGCTTAGCCTCAACCTGCTGGGCACCGTGCAATCGCTGACCTGCGCCCTGGGCGTGCCGTGCAAGGTCAGTGACATCAAGTTGCTGGACACCCAGGTGCATATCGACATCGGCCTGGAGGTCGCCGAGGGCACCAGCCGCCTACGCCCGGCACCGCCCGACAACTACAGTTGCACGCCCAGGAGCCTGACCACCCTCACCCAGCGCTCGGCGGCGAAGATCGCCATCGGCAAGTTCGACTCACCCGCGGACTTCCTCAGCAACGGCACCGCCGTGGTCAAGGCACTGCCGCTGATCGACATCGGCACCAATACCTGCAGCCGTCTGCTGATCCTGCCGCCGTCCTGCGGCACCCGGGTGCCCTATGCCGGCGGTGGCATCGGCCTGAGGGTCGACGCCAAGGTGCTGGGCAGCGGGCCCACCGAGAAAGCCCTGGTGTTCGCCCGGACGACGCCGACCTGGGAAATTGGCGACGAGCCGTTCTTCCAACGCATGGACAACGACTCGACACAGGTGGTCGCCAGCCTTACCGATACCTTGGCCGGGATTCATCTGGAAGCCTACCGGCCCACCGCGAACAGCGGGTTGGGCCAGGTGCTGGTGCTGACCGCCGGGTTGCTGGACGGGGTGAAGAACATCCTCGAGCCACTGATCAAGAACCTGCTCAGCCCACTGCTCGACCCGCTGCTCAACACCTTGCTCAAGGTGCTGGGCATCGACCTGCTCAATGCCGAGGTCGGCGCCAACCTCAGTTGCACCAGCGGCCACGCTCAGCTGGTGATGTGAAGCGGTAGCTCGATACAGAAACAAGCCCCTTCACCGGCGTTGGCCACCGTCAAGCTGCCACCCATGTGGGCGACGATGCCGTGGCTGACCGACAGCCCGAGCCCGGTCCCGACCCCAGCGGGCTTGGTGGTGAAGAAGGGCTCGAAGATGCGCTCATGCAACAGCGGATCGATGCCGCCAGCGTTGTCGTCCACCAGCAGGCGTACACACTGCCGGTCGAGCAACTGGCGCACGCGGATCCACGGCTGTGCGCGACCCTGCTCGAGCAAGGCATCGCGGGCATTGACCAGCAAGTTGATCAGCACCTGCTCCAGCTGGTCCTGATGCCCAAGCACCTGTGGCTGCTCGCCGGGGCATTCGAGCCGCAACGCCACGCCCTTGCCGCGCAAGCCTTCCTCCAGCAATGCCCGGGCCCCTTCAACCGCGGCCCAGGCACGGAACGGCACATGTTCGAGCGCCGAACGCCGGCCATACACACGCATGTGCTCCACCAACCGCGCGGCGCGCTCGACCTGCGCCTCGATACGGCGCAGCTTGTCCTCCAGGTAGGCCGGGTCGGCTACGCCGTTTTCCAGACGTTTGAGGGTATTGGCCACCGCCATGCGCATCACGTTGAGCGGTTGGTTGATCTCGTGCACCAGGCCGGTGGCCAGCTCACCGAGGGTGGCCATCTTGGCCCCTTGCAGCAGCTGCTGCTGGCTGCGCCGAACCTCAGTGTTGTCGCGCCCCACGGCCTGGACCTCGAGCAAGCGTCCGGCGTCATCGAACAAACCGCGCTCGGCCCACACCCACCAGGCATGCTCGCGCCCCGGCAGCTGCAGGCAGATTTCCGCGCTGCTCAACGGCTGTTCCGGGGTGAGCGTGCGCAAGCGCGACACAAAGGCTTCGCGTTGGCCAGCGGACAACCACTGCCCCAGGTCGGCGCCTTCCAGCTGTGCCGGTGTGCAGCCCAGGTAGTCGGCCAATGGCCGGTTGCCGAACAGCACGGTCAAGTCCGGGCGGTAACGGCAGATCATCGCCGGCGAATCCTCCACCAGCACCCGGTAGCGCTCTTCGCTCTGGCGCATGCGCTCGGCCGCCTCGGTGGCCTCGCTGACATCCAGCCACAGGCCAACCACCTCCACCGGCTGGCCGAGGTCGTCGCGCAGCAAGCGCGCTTCATCGAGCATCCAGTGGTAGCCGCCCAACTGGTCGCGCAGCCGATAGCGACACCGCACCTGGCCTTCGCGCAACAAGTCGCGGGTGCGCTGCAGCCATAGCGCGCGGTCGTCCGGATGCACCGCCAGGCCGGGCTGGCGCGCCTGTTCGCTGTCCGCCGCCCAGCCCAGCAACGGCGCCAGGCTGGCACTGAAGAAGGTGCTGTGCAGCGCGCCCTCGGCATAGTGCTGTACGTAGATCACCGCAGGCGAGCTGGCGATCAGGTTTTCCAGCCGCGCCCGGGCAGCGCCGGCCTGCTGTTCCTGGGCCTTGAGGGCACTGATGTCGAGCAGGAAGCCACGGACCTGGCCGCCGCGCCCATGGCCAGCCCAGTGCAGCCAGCGGGGCGCCTGCTGACTGTCGCCGGTCAGTAGGCGCAGGTTCAGGCCCAGCACCTGCCCTTCGCGGGCCTGGGCCAACGCCAGCTGCGCCGGCTCGCGGTCGGCCGGGTGCAGATGCGCCAGCCACTGCGGCTCGCTGATCCGGGATGGCAGCGCGAGGGTGCGGGCCAGGGCCGGGTCCAGTTGCAGGTCGCCCTGCGCCGGCCATTGCCACCAGCCCGCGCCCAATTGCTGCTGCAAGTCGTCCAGATGGCCGGCCTGCTCATGCAACTGCTGGCGCCGATGGCGAACCAGCAAAGGTTCGATCAGGGTACGCGCCAGGGCCAGGGCCATGTCGGCCGGCGGCGCCTGGGGAGCGCCGGCGCACAGCAGCCATGCCTCGGCGTCCTGGCCCAATCGGCACGGCACCATGAACAGCGAGATGCCGCCGCACAGGGCCAGCAACTCCTGGTCGTCATTGGCCTCGACCAGGCCCTGGGCCGACAACGCCTGCAACCGCGCCTGCAAGACCTGCTCGGCGGGCCAGGGCCAGGCGCCCTCGCTGCTGACATAGTGACGCCAGCCCTCGGCCTCGCGCAGCATCAGGCGCAACGACCTGGCCTGCCAATGATCGGCCAGTACCTGCAATTGCTCCTGGGTGGTCTGCGCCAAGCGTGAAACCCCGCATTCACGCAGGGCGTGGCCGATCTCGCCGAGCAAGGGGCGCTGGCGGTCCCAGCGCTGCTCGCGCAGCAAGTCGCCGATATCGAACAGCTGCAACAGCCAGCCCTGGGCCTGGCGCAGCAGCCAGCCGCGGGTGTGCAGGGCATGGCCCATGACCGTGTGAAAATCCAGGTCCAGCGGCTGGCCCTGCCAATCGGCGGGCTCGCCCTCGAGCACCAGCCAACTGTGCCGTAGCAAATAGTCGTGCACCTGCGCGCCAGGCTGACCCGGCAGTGCCAGCAAGGTGCGCAGCGGGCCGGCCAGGCGCAGCACCCGCGCCTGGTCATCGAGCCACAGTTGCAGGCCGACCGCCGCAGGCGCCTGCGGTTCGGCAACAGCCGTGGGCGCCGTGCGCCAGCGATCGAACAAGCCACCACTCACAGTTGCAGGCTCGCCGTGGCCTGCAGGCGTGCAGGCAGCTTCGGCACCTCGCCCACCAGCGGCAGCACCAGGGTCGGCAAGACCCGGGTGAGGCGGTCGCGCGGATAGTCGATAACCACTGTCAGCACCTTGTCGGCACCGACGCTGACCCGGGTATCGGTGATCACGCTGAAGCCCAGGGCGTTGGGCATCCACGCCAATTGCTGGCCAATCACCTGGCGGGCCACGCCCTGCACATCCAGCGCGTAGGTCTGGCTGCTCGGGTCCACCGCCACGCAGCGGCGCACCGCCTCGCTGCTGGCCTGGTTGAAGGACTGCAGCATCAGCATCGGCAGGGCATAGCTGACCAGGCCATAGAACACCGCGAAGAACACCATGAATACCGCGACAAACTCGATGGCTGCCGCGCCTTTTTGCTGTCGCGCCGGGCTTGCTTTCATGATCGCGTCTACCCTGACTCTGAGACCTGAGTGAAAGCATAGATCCGTTCAACGAATAGGGATGGCCATTTGCCAATGCACAGCATTGTTCTCCTGATGTGGCTTGCCTTGTGCACCGAACAAGATGTCCGTGAACGACAGATCTCCAACAGCCTCACCCTCGGTGTGGCCGCCTGTGCGCTGGTCTGGCTGTTCGCCACCGGGCGCAGCTGGATCGGCGCCGAGGCCAGCGAGGCGGGTTGGGCGCTGGCCATCGTCATGCTGCTCACCCTGCCCGGCTACATGCTTGGCCGGTTCGGCGCAGGCGACGTCAAGCTGATGGGTGCCCTGGCCCTGGCCACCAGCCCGCAATATGTGCTCGGCACCTTCATCGGCGCCGGGGTCACGGTCGTGGCCTGGCTGCTCAGCCGTCGCCGCCTGTGGACCCTGCTCAATCCCAAGGTGAAGAAACGCTTGCAGGCGCTGGCCGAACAAGTCGGCGACAAGCAGCCGTTCGCCCCTTATGTGCTGGCCGGCTTCCTGCTGACCGCCGTCTGGATCCAATAATCGACCGTACGGTCGGATGCAGGACAAGGCCGATGTACATAATTGCAAAGTGCGACTACTTTTCTACCTGCCGGAGCGCCTGGCCCGGGAGCAGGGCCGATACAACAGGGAGTTGATCGTGAACAAGTCCGTCAGTGAGGTGAAGATTCTGGTTGTCGACGACCAGCCGCTGATCGTCGAAGAGTTGTGCGAGTTCCTCGAACGCGAGGGTTATCGCTGTGTCCCGGCCCATTCCACGGGCCAGGCCATCGACTGCTACAAGGCCGACGAAACCATCGGCCTGGTGCTGTGCGACCTGCACATGCCCGAGCGCGATGGCATCGAGCTGGTCCGCGCCTTGAAGCAGATCACCGGAGCACAGCGGATGTTCGAGGCGATCATGCTGACTGGCCGTGCCGACAAGCAGGATGTGATCCGCGCGCTGCGCGAAGGCTTCGCCGATTACTACCAGAAACCCATGGACCTGGACGAACTGCTCGAGGGCGTGCGCCGCCAGGAGGCCGCGCTGCTGGAGCGGCGCCGCAATTTCCGCGAACTGGGTAGCCTCAACCAGCGTCTGCAGGAGCTGGCCGAATCCATCGACGACCTTTACCAGGACCTGGAAAAAGCCCGCGGCCAAGGTGCCCACCGGCGCGCCACCGATGTCGAGGAGAGCGAGCAGGAATTGCCGGCGGCGTTCGAGAAGCTGTCACCGCGGCAGCTGGAAGTCGCCCGGCTGGTGAGCAAGGGCAAGACCAACTACCAGATCGCCTGCGAGCTGGGCATCACCGAAAACACCGTGAAGCTCTACGTGTCACAGGTACTGCGCCTGACCCACATGCACAACCGCACGCAGCTGGCGCTGGCGATGGCACCGCGTACGTCGCCGGTGCACCAGCGCTTTACCACGCACTGAGGGGCGCCTGCGCCAGCCGCATCAACCGCCATTGTTCGATGAACTGATCTTGGTCCAGCGGTAGAAGTCCGGAATCGCATACTTGTAGCTGTCCAGCCAGCGCTGCATGGCCTGGTCACGCTCCTTGTCGGTCTGCACCTGGCGCACCGGGGACGCCTGGCGGTTGCTCGCCTGCACCTGCAACAACGCTTCGGTGGCGGTTTGTGCCTGCGGCGGGTCGTCGGCCATGGCCAGCAGGGGGGTAATGACACACGCCAGAACGATGCTTGGCTTGAACATGCTCACCTCCAGGTCAATTGAGCGTTGCCGCCGATGGCGTTCCCGTCAGCGCCAGCGGCCCACGCCCGCTGGCCCGGATGCGCTGCGCCCGGGCCTGGGCCTCGGCGAACTGCGCCGGCTGCAAGTGCAGGCGCTTGACCAGGTCCTCGGCCTGGTCCCAGTGATCCTGCAGCAACGACAAGGTCACCAGGTTCACCGCAGGCAAGGGGTTGTCGTCCCTGAGTTCGATGGCGGTGAGGAACTCGAAGCGCGCCTGCTCGTGATTGCCCAGGTTCATCTGCACCACGCCCAGGTCGTTGCGTACTTTTTCATCGGTGGGCGCCAGGCGCGCCGCCCGTTGCAGGTTGCGCAGGGCCTGGACGTCGTCGCCACGGGCCGCGGCCAACTGCCCCAGGCCATGCTCGCCTTCGGCCGCCAGGCAGCCGCCGAGCAGGCTGCGGTACAGCGGCTCGGCCTCGCCGCGGCCAAGCAGGCGCAACACCTTGGCCTTGCGCAGACGCACCTGGTCGAGGGTGTCGGGCAATTGCTCGAGGTGGGCAAGCCCGGCGTGGGGGCGGCCTTCGTTGATCATCTGGTCGGCCATGTCCAGGCTCAGTTGCTGGTCGGCATCAGGCTTGCCGCAGCTGCCGCCAAACAGGTGGGCCAAGCCATCGGGTTGCTGACCGGCGCAACCGGCGAGCAGTAGCAGACTGCTGAACAACAGGATCGCTTTCATTGCCCTTCTCCCTTTCACTGCACCGCTCTCATGCAACAAACGTCACGCTTTCATTGAGGGTGACCTGTGGAAGCGAACAGTCCCCCGCGTTCACGACCCCAATGCCCGCGCCAACGCGGAAAAACCCGGCCCGGCCAGGACGATGAGCAAGGCCGGGAACAAAAACACCATCATCACCGCCGACATCTTCGCCGACATCTTCGACACCCGCTCCTGCAAGCCGGTCAGGCGTCGGTCGTCGAGCAGCTCCTTGAGCGCCAGCAGCGACTTCATCGAACCACTGCCCTGCACCAGCAACTGCTGCAAGATCACGCAGGTGTCGATCAATTCATCCACCGCCAGCAGCCGCGCGCTCTTCTCCAACTCCGGTCCCAGGGCCAGGCCCGAATCTACCCGCTGCAACACCAGGCGCAGCTCGTCACTGATGTTCGGCACTAGGCTGCGGCCCTCGTGGGCCAATACCCGCAAGGCCTGCTCCACGGCCAGGCCGGTCTCGAACAGGATGCGCAACAACGGGATCAACAAGCTGACTTCCGCGGCGATCTGCCGCTGCCGGCGTGCCGCCGCGACCGCCAGCAGGCGCTTGGGCAACAGGTAGCCCGCCCCCAGGGCGCACAGCACCAGCACGCTCCAGTGCCCACGGCTCTCCCCCGGCACGCCGTGCGCCAGCAACACCACCACGCCCACCGCCAGCAACGGCAACCCCAACTGCACGGCGGCGAACAACGCCCGCTGCCGGCTGCGTCGCCAGCCGAGCCGATCGAGCAAGGCCTGGGTCTCGCCATCGAGCCGCTGCAGGCGCCGCCCCAACGGGCTGCTGCCCAGCCACTGCAACCAGTCGCCCAGGCGTTCATCGCGTCCCAGACGCCCCTGCAAACGCCGCTGCACCCGCTGGCGAGCCTGCACCTGGCGCGCGGCCTGCCAGGCCAGCAAGGCGAAACCGGCGAACAGGCACAGGGCGCAGAGCAACAGGGCCATGTTCACAAACTCCTCATCATGCGCCACAGCACCAGGCAGCCAACGGCCTGCAGGGCGAAGGCGAACAGCAGCATCATCTGCCCGCTGCCATCGCGCCACATGGCCAGCAGGTAACCGGGGTTAGCGATCAGGAAGTAGCCGACCATCGCCATCGGCAGCGCGCCGAGGATCCACGCGGTGATGCGCGTCTCACCGGTCATCGCGCGCAGTTGGCGGTCGCCTTGCTCGTGCTCGCGAATCAGCTTGATCAGGTTTTCCAGCAGCTCGCTGGCGTTGCCACCATGGCGCTGGTTGATGCGCAGACCCAGGGCGAACATGCGCAGCTCGGCCTGGCCGTAGAGTTCGGCCAGTTCACTGACCGCGTCCTCCAGCGGCACGCCCAGCTGCACGTTGCGCCGCACCCGCAGCATTGCTGAGCGCAGCGGTTCACGGGTGCTGTCGACACCGCCGAGCACTGCCTCGCTGAGGGTGCGCCCGGCCTTGAGGCTGCGCACGCTGTAGTCGAGCAACCCCGGCAGTTGCTGGATGATCCGCTGCAAGCGACGGCGGCAACGCCAGCTCAGGTACAGGTGCCCCAGCAGCGGCAGGCCGAGCAGAACCATCAACGCCGCCACCCAGCCGCCAGCCAAGCCCGCCAGCAGGGTCGACGCCAGCCAGGCCGCCAGCCACGGGCGCGGCGAAAAGTCGGCGTGGGCCAAACCGGCGCGCTGCAACAGTGGATCGAGCCAGTCACGCCGGGCGTTGCCGCTGCGCACGGCACGATAGGCGCGGCCCAGACGCTGGAGGATGCGTTCCTCGCCCCGCTTGTACAGGCCCAGGCGCAACAGCAGCAACGCCATGCCCAGGCACAGCGGGGCCAACGCCAGCAGCAGCGGCCCCATTACAGCACCCCCTCGTGGCGCAGCTTGCTGCCCGCCGGGTTCGGCGCCTCGCGCAGAAAGCCATCGCCGCTGCACCGGTCGAGGCGGAACAGGGTGTTGGTGACATACACATCGTCGCGCACGCCGACCACCTCCAACACCTCGCTCACGCAGCGCCGGCCGTCGGCCAGGCGGGTCAGCTGGATCACCACGTCCAGGGCGGCGCAGATCATCTGCCGCAGGGTCTTCTCGGCCACCTGGCGCCCGGTGAGACCCACCAGGGTTTCCAGGCGCAACAAGGCATCCTGGGCGGTGTTGGCGTGCACCGTGCTCATCGAGCCGTCATGGCCGGTGTTCATCGCGGTCATCACATCGAGCACCTCGGCGCCGCGGATCTCGCCGAGGATGATGCGGTCGGGGCGCATGCGCAGGGCGTTGCGGATCAGCTCGCTGGCCTTGATCTCGCCATGCCCTTCGGCATTCGGCGGGCGGGTCTCCAGGCGCACCACATGCGGATGGTGCAGTTGCAGCTCGGCCACATCCTCGATGGTCACCAGACGCTCCTGGGGCGCGATCATCTGGCTGAGGATGTTCAACAGCGTGGTCTTGCCGGTGCCGGTGCCGCCACTGACGAGAATATTGCAGCGCCGGCCCACGGCCCGTTCAAGGAAATCGTAGATGGCCTGGTCGATGGCCCGGGTGGCCAGCAGGTCGGCGCTCTTGAGCATGTCCTGGCGAAACTTGCGAATCGACAGGCAGGGCCCGTCCAACGCCACCGGCGGGATGATGGCGTTGACCCGGCTGCCATCGGGCATGCGCGCGTCGACCATCGGCGACGACTCGTCCAGGCGTCGGCCCAGCGGCGCCAGAATGCGCTGCATCACTCGCTCGACATGGTGCGCGTCGATGAAGCGCAGGTCGGTCTGCTGCAGCAACCCGGCACGCTCGACGAACACCCGGTACGGGCCGTTGACCAGGATCTCGGTGACACTCGGGTCACGCAACAGCACTTCCAACGGCCCATAGCCGGTCAGTTCGTCGACGATCTCCTCGGCCAGGCGCTCCATTTCGTAACGCGACAACGCCAGGCGCAGCCGTGCCACGTAGTCGCCCACCTGTTCGAGGATGAATTGCGCTAGCGCCGGTCGTGGGCCTTCGAGCAGGTTGCGGCCGCTGTCCTCGATGGCATCGATGACATGCCGGTGCAAGGCGCGCTTGAGCACCTGCGGGTCGCTCGCCGCATGGCGGGGCCCGCCGAACGGTTCCTCGAGGCTCATCGGTTGCCCCACAGCCGGCGCAGCCAGGCATGGGCCGGCGGCGCCAGGTTTTCCGAGCGGCGCGCCAGGCGCTCGCCGAGCCCGCGCAGAGCCTGGGTCAGGCCTTCGCGCGGGGCCAGTTCGAACAGGCTCAGGCCTTGGTTCTTGGCGTTCAGGCGGACCTCCGGGCTGTGCGGCATGACATTGAGCAGAGGCAGGCCATAGCGCTTGGCCAGGGTCTCGGCGTCCGGCGCCACATGGCGCAGGTAGCGATCCACCAGCAGGCTGGCATGCTCGAGCTTGATGCCACGGTCACGCCACTGCTCGAGCACGTCCAGGTTGCGCCGGCAATCGAGGATGTTCTGGTCGGTGTACAGGATCAGCTTGTCGCAATGGCTGACGATGGTGCGCAGCGCCTCGCTGTCGGCCTGCCCGGTCAGGTTCACGACGATGTGCTGGAAGTGCTGGCGCAGGGCACCGAGCAGCATGTACAGCTCGGCGGCGCTGGTCTGGCCGAGGGATTCGTCGCTGTCGGCGTAGGCGAGGATACGCAGGCCGCCTTTGTCACGGCTGAAGGCGCTGTCGATCAGGGTCGCGTCGAGCCGGCGCAGGTGACGCAAGGCGTCGCCAAAGTGGAACGAAGCCTCCAGCCCCAGCAACGCCAGGCTGTCGCCGCGCGGCAGGCCGAGGTCGAGCAGCAAGGTCTGCTGGCCGCTGTCCTGTACCACCCGCGCCAGATGGGTGGTGAGCAACGCGCCATCGGCGCCATGCTGGGCGCCGTAGAGCACGGTGAGACCGCCCAGGTTGGGATTGCTGGCCACCGTCGGCAGGCGTTTGCCCAGGCGCCGCACCAATCCGGCCACCTCGCTGGCACGCGAGCCATAGGCGACGAAGTCTCGGGCCCCGGCACGCATGGCGTGCAGCACCAGCTGGTTGTCCATGCCATCGCCCAGGGCGACGATCGCCAGCATCGGCTTGGCCTCCAGCAGGCCTTCGATCAGCGCGCACTGGCCGATCAGTTGCTCGCGGTCCAGGCCGATGAACACCAGGTTGCTGAAGGTCATGTCGACCAGCGCCAGCAACTCATCGAGGCTCGGGTTGCTGGCCCCGATCACTTGGCCGAGGGGCGCCAGGGCGCCCTGCAGCCAGTGCAGGTCTTCCTCGTTGCGGGTCAGGGCCAGGTAGGTGTGGTTCAGGCTCTCGTTCATTGGGACAACCCGCCACGGCTTTCGAGGTTGCCGTTTTCCATGAAGAACAGCCGGCCCCAGCTGGGGTCGTAGGTGCGCAGGCGCTCGCCGGGCAGCTCGGGCAGGCGCGCATTGGCGGCCAATGGCTGGACCAGGTGCGGGGTGACGATCATCAGCAGTTCGGTCTCTTCGCGGTTGAGCGTCGACTGCCGGAAGAACGCACCGATGATCGGCAGGTTGCCCAGGCCTGGCAGCTTGTCCACGTTGGAGCGCACATTGCTGCTGATCAGGCCACTGATGATGAAGCTCTCGCCGTCGGCCAGGGAGATGCTGGTGTCGGTGCGGCGCACGCTCAACCCCGGCACCCGGGTGCCGGCAATGACCACCGCGTTGTTGAAATCAAGCTCGCTGACCTCCGGCGCCACCTTCAGGGTGATGCGGTCGCGGCTGACTACCGTTGGGGTCAGCGCCAGGCGCACGCCGAACTCCTTGTACTCGATCGACACGTTGTCGCTGCCGCTGCTGGGCACCGGAATGGGAATCTCGCCACCGGCCAGGAAACTTGCGGTCAGGCCGCTGAGCACCGTGAGGCTTGGCCGCGCCAGGGTGTAGGCGAAACCGCTGTTTTCCAGGGCGTTGATCATCGCCAGGAAACGCCCGTTGTTGCCGCCCAGGACGATGTTGAACACATCGTCCTTGAGCGGGATGCCCGCGATATCGGTCGGCCGCACCGAGGTCCCGGGCACGGTGCCCGGCGAACCGATCAGGCTGTTGGAGCCCTTGAAGAACAGTCGGGCACCGGCCTCCTTGTACTTGAGTCGGCGCACCTCGACGAAGCGAATATCGGCCTGTACCTGTACCGGAAGGTCCGCCTGCGCCGAAGGCAGTTGCGCGGTCTCGGTCATGTCGGCGCTGGCCCGGCCCTTGACGAACAGCATGGCCCGGTGCGGCTGCGCGGCACAGTGGGTCCACAGCATCAGGCTGGTGCTGCCCTGCCCCACCGCCGTCAGCAGCACCGCCCGTTCGCCGCTGGGCTGGACATCGGCGACCTTCGGCTCGCCCACCGCCGCGCGGGTGATCGTCAGCGGCAGGCGCAGTTCCTGCTGCAGGCCCTGGTCCAGCTCGATCACCGAGGGCAACTGGTCGAAGGCCGCGCAGCCCTTGCCAGCCGCCTGTGCCAGCGGCGCCAGCAGTGCCAGGCCCAGCAGCAGCCACCCAGTGCCTGGGGAGATACGCAAAGAACGTCGCATGCAATGCATCCTTGCCGGTCAGGGAGTCTTGTGGTTGTCGCCGCTCTGCGCGCCGCGAATGATCTGCATGGCGGGCGCACCGCCAGCGGCGATCGCCGCGGAGCTGGCCAGGGGCACCTGGGACAGCTGGCTGAAGCGATAGAGGCTGCGGTTGGCGTTGTCCAGTTGCGCGCTGGCATCCTGGCCGGACCAATAGGCCGCCAGGCGCTGTTCGTCGGCACTGCGCACCGCCAGGCGCAAGGTGCCGGCCTGGGCGGCCAGCATCAGGCGGCTGGCCAGGGCCTCGGGCACGGCCAGGCCGACGGTGCGGGTCGTGTTGCTGCTTAGCGCCTGCTGCTCGCGACGGGCCTTCTGCTCCTCGGCGGTCTGTGCCGGACGCCCATCGTTGGCCAAGCCGGTCTGCTGGTCGACGCTGAGCACGCGCAAGGCGGGCAACACCACCTGGGCGGACGACTGCGGGTTGTTGTTCTCTTCACGCAGGAACAGCAGCACATCGACATAGTCGCCGGGGCGCAGTTGCCCGGCGGCGCCGATCACATCGTCCACCGCCACGGCCACCGCTCGCTCATGGGGGCGGATCATCCGCGCCAGCGGGCCACCGGCCTGAAAGCTCGATTCATCCAGCCAACTGCCCGCCGCCAGCGGCCGCGCACTGCTGCGCCCAAGCGCCTGGTCGATTTGCTGGAAGGCCCCGGCAGGCACGACCTGCAGGCGTTCTACAAGAAGGTCGTCAACGCTCAGTGGGGTATTGGCCGGTACCGCCCGACGCAGCACCACGATGGGCGAGCGCGCAGGCTCTGGAGGGGCGGCGGGGATCACCGGGGCGGGCGCGGCAACTTCATTGGGTGCCATTGGCGGTGCTGCGGGCAGCTCGGCCGGGCGGCTCAGGCGCAGCCCCCAATAGCCGGCCAACAAGGCCGCGAAGAGGAACAGGCCGGCGAGGATCAGGGTCAGGCGACTGCTCATTTGCACGCTCCCTCCACGCCCGAAACCAATGATGGCAAAAAGTAACTATTTCGCTATTGGACGGTAGCTGAGCCGCCATCTTTCGCCATTAGCTGTGCCGTTTTTTTCGAGCCATGAAATTGACGCGCAAACAAAACAGGCACTTGGACTCACTACTTGCGAACAATACTTTTGGATTAATGCCTTGTTACATTTGCAGCCTGCCACGGCTTGGCGATGCTCTGATGGCAAAGGGGTATCACTGAGCCAGCCCCGACTACCGGCGCCCAACGAGCGCAAGGAGCACTGCCATGCTGCTGCAACAGATCCTCATCCATTGCAAAGCCTTCCTGCACAGCAAGGACGGCGCGTCCGGCATCGAGTACGCGGTGATCGCGGCCATGGTCGCGGTGGTGCTGGCCGGGTTCGTCACGCCCATCTCCACCGAGGTCTCGGCGATCATGACCACCATAAAGACCGCGATCACCCAATAACCCCCGGCGGGATGCATGACCCGTAGTCCCTGACCAGGAGCCGACCATGCCCCATTCTTCCTTGCGGCAACAGATCCTGCTGGTGGACGACGAGGAAGAGGCCTTGCTGGAACTGGCCGAGCTGCTGGAGAACGAAGGCTTCAGTTGCCATACCGCCACTTCGGTGAAAGCCGCCCTGCAACAACTGACCCGGCACCCGGACGTGGCGCTGGTGATCACCGACCTGCGCATGCCCGAGGAAAGTGGCATCGGCCTGGTCCGGCGCTTGCGCGAGCACACCGCGCGCCAGCACCTGCCGGTGATCGTCATGTCCGGGCATGCCGACATGGACGATGTCAGCGACCTGCTGCGCCTGCAGGTGCTGGACCTGTTCCGCAAGCCGATCTACCACGCACGCCTGCTCGAGACATTGGAGAACCTGTTTCCCAAGCCGTTGATGCAGGCCGTCAAATAGCGAGCGCTCCTACAGCTGATAACTGAAACTCAGGTTCAGCCGTGGTCGCCGGTTGAGGCTGTCCAGGGCGATGTCCGACATTGGCTTGGCCACCTCGACCGCGATGTTGTAGTGGCGCGCATCGCCAAAGCGCAGCCCCATTGCCGCCGATGACAGCTTGGTGTCCTTCACCGCCAGTTCGTTGAACCAGGCCCGCGCCGTGTCGAGTACCACGTACGGCTGCACGACCTTGAGCCATCCACCGTCACGGTGGACGCTGTAGTTGACCTCATAAGCCAGCCCCCAGCCCTTGTCGCCGGAGCCTTGCTCATTGGGATAACCGCGCCCGAAGTGCTGCCCGCCAAACCATGCCCGCTCGCTGTCGGGCAGGCTGTCGTTGCTCCAGTAGGCCGCCGCCGAGAGCACGCCCTGCCAGTCGTCGGTGAAGTTGTCGCTCTGCACGCCCGCAACCCGCAGGCGCAGAAAGTCCAGGTCGTGGTCGCCATTGCTGTTCGCGCCCAGGCGGTCGAGGCCCTGGTAGACCCCGGCACTGAGGATGCGCAGGCGCCGCGCCTCGGCCTTGTGCCAGTCGCCCTCAAAGGACAGCGCGCGAATGTCGGTCGCGCTGTCCAGGCGCAGCGGAACGCCCATTGCCTGATAGTCGATGCGCTCATCGACCACATAGAAGCGCCCGACCACCTCCAGCCATTCGCTGGGCGAGGCGATCAACGATTGGCTGATGCCCACCGAGTAACGTTCGCTCTCGCGGTGCGGGCTCAGGTCGATGCCGTTGTCCAGGCGCACACGCACCCTGGAATCACTGCGGTAGCGCGAGGCCGACAACAGCAGCCGCGAGCCCTCGGTATCGAGGAACTGGCTGTAGTCGAGACGGTAGTAATGCGCCTTGTCCTCGCCGGGCGGCACCAGCACGCTGGCGCTCAGTTGCTCGGCGAAGCGGGTCTGCGCGTTGCTGCTGGCGCCCAGCAGCGCCTGCAGATCATCGCGGCTGCCGTCGTTGAGGCTCAGTGAGGTGCTGAACGGCGCGCGCGCGACCTGGGCCAGCAGCCGGGTGGCGCCGTCCGTGCTGGCCGGGGGCTGCACCAGGGCCTGGAAGCTCACCCCGGGGATACGCCCGGCCAGGCTGGTATAGCGTTCGAGACTCTCGCGGGTCAGCGGACGCTCGGCCTTTAGCCGGTCCATCAGTTGACCGAGGTAGGCCCGCGCCGCGCCGATATCGCCCTCGATCCGGTAGTCGTGGATATAGCCTTCCACCAGCACCACCCGCACCCGGCCATCGGCGAAGTCCTGGGGTGGCAGGTAGGCGTACGACAGCAAGTAGCCGTCCTGCTGGTAGCGTTGGGTCAGGCGGTGGGTGACCTCGGTCAGCTCGGCGAGGGTCACCTCGCGGCCGATCAGTGACTGGTAGTGCTCGCGCAGGTCGCTCAGGGGGTAGACGGTACCGCCTTCGAAGCGCACCTTGCGCACCGCCACCGGCGTGCCCATCAGCAGCGGTTGGCGGGCGCTGCCAAGGGTGGCTACATGCAAGTTGACGGGGCCGGGACGATAGGCGTCCAGCGGCAGGTTCGGCGCAGGCAGGCAGCGCTCGGTTTCGTTGCTGTTGAGGAAACCCGGCAGGGATTCGGCCCGGGCCAGGCTGGCCATGGACAGCGCCAGCATCGTCACCAGCAATCGGCGCATTCGGACACTCCATGATCCTCAGGTGGCTGGGTGACCGACGCATGGCGCCGGCCGCTCTCACTCACCTTGAGCGTAGCCCGTCGCACCAGCATGTACTGTCTGTGGGCCCTTTCGCGGGTAAACCCGCTCCCACAGGAGATGCACTTGCCCTGAGATCAGGGCGATCCCTGTGGCCACAGCCACCAAGGCTGGCTCCTAGAGGAGGAGCACCTGCGCTGAGATAAGTGCAATCACTGTGGGAGCAACTGTCTTGCTCAATTTCTAGAATCTGGCGCGATCCGTGTGGGAGCGGGCTTGCCCGCGAACACCGGCACAGCCGGTGCCAGGCACCGCTTGCTTCACGGATAACCCCGTTACCACGGTGTTACTCGCTGACCTGAAACGCCACCCGCGCCGTCTCGCCGCTCTCATCCAGCGCACTCAACTCGATACTGCCCGCCTGTTCGAAACGCACCGGCAAGCTGTCCTGCCCCTGGGTCTCACCCAGCGGCTGGCCATTGAGGAACCACCAGCGGCGCCCCGCGCCGCCCAAGGCCGATACCCGCAACTGCAAAGGCTCGTGACTGGTAGCCGGGCGGCGCAGGTTGTCGCCGGCGCGCACGCCGACGATCGACAGCGGCGGCGCGCTGGCCAGCACCTGCGGCGGGCAGGCCGGATCTACCGCGGGCAGCCGCGCCGCGCGTCGCTCACCTCGAGGCAGCCAGGGCTCCAGCGGGGCCGGCCACAAGACGACATCGTGGGCCTTGGCCCCGGGACAGCCAACGTCGACGCGCAGGCCCTGGTCGTTGCGCCACACCGTCTCGCGCAAGCCCAGCCCAAGGGGCTGGTCAGCCGCCAGCAAGGTCGGCGGGGTGGTGCCGTCCAGGGTCCAGGCGAAGCGCTGACGGCGGCAGTTGGGGTCCTGGCGGTTCATCGGCTGGCCCAGGGGCCAACAGATCGCCGCCACGCCCACCGACGCCGGCACTGGTTCGACCTGCACCTCGATGCCGCGCTGGCTGTCGCGATTGCTCAGCAGGTCGTGCACCTGCAGCATCAGCGGCGCCGC
The DNA here is from genome assembly GCF_014268885.2 of Pseudomonas xantholysinigenes. Classification (NCBI taxonomy): domain Bacteria; kingdom Pseudomonadati; phylum Pseudomonadota; class Gammaproteobacteria; order Pseudomonadales; family Pseudomonadaceae; genus Pseudomonas; species Pseudomonas xantholysinigenes. The sequence goes on from NZ_CP077095.1 coordinate 4,890,815, forward strand.
CGAGGCCAGACCGAACTGGCCCGGTACCGGCGTGCCGTCGGGGCGGCCAATCCAGACGCCGATCAGGTAGCGCGGGCCGACGCCCACCGACCAGGCATCGCGAAAGCCGTAGCTGGTACCGGTCTTCCACGCCAGTTGCGGGCGCTGCACCAGTTCGGCATGGGGATCGCGGTCTGGCCGGGCCTGGCCGCTGAGGATGCGCCGGGTGATCCAGGCCGAGCCTGGCGACAGCAGGCGCCGCTCCAGCAACGGATCCTGGGGTTGCAGGCGAATCTTCGCGCTGTTGCCGCCACGGCCGAACGCGGCGTAGCCACCGACCAGGTCCTCCAGGCGGCTGCCCGCGCCGCCGAGGATCAGCGACAAGTTCGGCTCGGCCAGCGGCGGCAACACCAGCGGCATGCCGCCCATGCGCATCTGCGCGGCGAAGCGCTTCGGGCCGTAGGCCTCGAGCAGCTGCACCGCCGGCAAGTTGAGCGACAACGCCAGCGCCGAGCTGGCCGACACCGGGCCGCTGAAGCCCATGGAGAAGTTGCCGGGGCGGTAGTCGCCATAGCGCCGGGGCACATCCTGCAGCAGCGATTCGGAATGGATCAGGCCGTCGTCCATGGCCATGGCATAGAGGAACGGCTTGAGGGTCGAGCCGGGTGAGCGCAAGGCGTGGATCATGTCGACATGGCCGAAGCGGCGCTCGTCGCCCAGGTCGATGGAACCGAGATAGGCGCGTACCGCCATGTTCGGGGTTTCCACCACCAGCAGCGCCGCCGAGGTGCGCTCGGGCAGGCGCGCACGCCAGCCCAGCAGCAGGTCTTCGAGACGCCGCTGCAGGGCGGCGTCGATCGTGGTGCGGATCAGTGGCGGGCTGTTTGCTGTGTTCAGGCGCCGGGCCAGCAAGGGTGCCAGCGCCGGCTCCTGGCGAGGTGCGAGCAGCAAGGGCTCTTCGCGGGCCTCGTCGATACGCTGGGCCGGCCACACCTGGTATTCGGCCAGGCGTTGCAGCACCTTGTCGCGGGCACGCTGGGCACGCTCGGGATGGCGATCCGGGCGCAGGCGACTCGGCGCCTGGGGCAGCACGGCGAGCAACGCGGCCTCGGCCGGGGTCAGGTGCTGCGGCGACTTGCCCAGGTAGGCCCAACTGGCCGCGGCCACGCCCTGCAAGGTGCCGCCGAACGGGGCCCGGTTGAGGTACAGCTGCAGGATCTCGGCCTTGGACAGGTGCCACTCCAGCTGCGCGGTGCGCCACAGTTGGCGCAACTTGCCGGCCAGGGTGCGATCGTGTGGATCGAGCAGGCGCGCCACCTGCATCGACAGCGTGCTGCCGCCAGACACCACCCGCCCGCCCCGCAGGTTGAGCCAGGCCGCGCGGGCCAGGGCCATGGGGTTGACTCCGGGATGCTGATAGAACCAGCGGTCCTCGTAGGCCAGCAGGGCCTCCAGGTACAAGGGCGAGACTTGTTCCGGGCTGACCGGATAGCGCCACACGCCGTCGGCATCGGCGAAGCGCCACAACGGCGTGCCGTCCTCGGCCAGCACCACCCGCGCCAGGTCGTCGCCGGGCATGGGCAACGGCCACAACCGATCGGCCAGCCACAACAAGGCCAGGATCACCAGCAGCGTGGCCGCCGCACGACGCAGCGGGCGCGCTAAGCTTGGCATCGGGAACCGACCGGGCCAGGTGATGGCCAAAGGCTGGGAGTCCGTGATTCGTTGATCAGGAAGCGACTATGCATGTAGAAGGTTTTTTCGAGTGGCTGGGCCAGGTACTGGGTTCGGTGATCCGCTTCATCGTCGACGGCCTGGGCGGATTGTTCAACCTGCTGGCCAACGCCGGTGGCAATTTCATCGATGGCCTGGCGCGCACGCTGGGCATGGACACCTCGCTGGTCAGCATCCTCGCGCTTATCGTTGGCCTGATGCTGCTGTACGCGGCGGTGCGCGCATTCATGCGGGCGTCGATCATCCTCGGGATCATCTGGGCGTTGCTGGGGTTGTGGGTGTTGAGTTGGGTCGTCCATTGAACATCGCATAGACGGATACAGAATCCTGTGGGAGCGGGTTTACCCGCGAATGCGATGGTGGCATCACCGACGTATTCGCGGGTAAACCCGCTCCCACAGGGGCTGTGCTGATCTAACGACCTCTTACAACCATCTCACCCTGGCTGTCGCCAATCGCCTGCAGGGTCGGCCGGTACATCGACTCCACCTGCGGCGGCGGGATGCGGTAGCTGCCCGGGGTCACCGCGCGGGCCAGGTAAAGCAAGTGAGTGGTGCCGTAGCTGTCGAGCTTGAGCGCGGCCACGTAGCGATCGTCACGGTACTCCTGGTGCACCACGCTGGCGTTCTGCATCGACTCGCGCCATTGCTTCACCGCACTGCTGGCGTTGTCCAGGCTGGCGGCACTCTGCGCCAGGTTCTGGTTTTCCAGCTCCAGGCCCGCTGGCAGCAGGTCCACCACCAGGGCATCCGGTACCTGGTCCTGGGCCTTGAGCGCCAGGTGCACCAGCACCAGGTCGCCGCTGCGCAGGTTGCGTACATCCAGCGCCTGGCCGTTCATGCCCAGGTACTCGCGGCGGATCTCCATGCCATTGCCGCTGGCGGCCGGGGCCTGGCGTGGGTAACCAGACAAGGTCAGTTGCTGGTACAGGGTGTCGCCACCCTGGTTCTGCACGGTCAGCGGCGAGGCCAGCAGCGGGCCTTCTAGCTTCATGCCGGTATCGTTGTTATCGAACTCACGCACTTCACCGGCGCTGTCCAGGCGGGCTTTCCAGTTGCCTTCCGGCTTGCCCAGCAGGCCACGGCCGGCGAGGAACAGCGCATTGCGCTCCTGGGTCGACAGCCAGCGGTTGGCGGCCAGCTCGTCGGACAGGCCGAACAGGCGCTGGTCGACCTGGTTGCCGGCGAGGTTGTTCTCCTGCAGCAGGGCGAGGATCAGCGCCTGGTCACGCAGGGCGCTGCCATAATCGGCCATCCAGCCTTTGCTGCGGGTCACCGCCAGGCCGGCCTGCAATGCCTGCTGCGCACGCTGCTTGTCGCCCATCTTGTCCAGTGCCACCGCCAGCTGCACCAGCGGCAGGCCCGAGCGGGCATCGGCGCGGCGCTCGAACAGGCTGCGCAGGGCGCCCAGCGGCGCCTGTTGGCTGCGCGCCAGCACCAGGCCGGCGTAGGCCTGCACGGCAAAGCGGGTGTGGTCGGCGTTCTGGCTGTAGTCGACCTCGATCAGGTTGCGCTCCTGCACATAACGCAGCAGGCGCTCGCTGGCCTTTTTCAGCACTTCGGCCGGTACGCCGTAGCCTTGCTCACGGGCACGCAACAGAAAGTCGGTGACATAAGCCGTCAGCCAGTACTCTTCCTCGCTGTCCGAACTCCACAGGCCGAAGCTGCCGTTGTAGCGCTGCATGCCCAGCAGGTGCTCGATGCCCATCTCGATCTTGCGCTTGCGCACATCGGCCGGCTCGCCCTTGATGCCCAGGCGCTTGAGGCTGTCGGCATCGGCGTACAGCGACGGGTACAGGCCACTGGTGGTCTGCTCCAGGCAGCCGTAGGGGTAGGCTTCCAGGGCGCGGATCTGTTCAGCGAGGTTCAGTGGTGGGCGGCTCGACAGCGCCAGGCTCGCCTCCAGGCCCGCCGGTTCGAACTCGGCCAGGTCGCTCTCCGGCAGGCTCCAGGGTTGGTCCTTGAGGGCCACGCGGTAGTGCTTGAGCATGGCCGGATAGGCCGGGCGCACGCCCAGTGTCCATTCACGCTCGAAGGCGTTGGCCGGCTCTCCCGGCAGTTGCAAGCCCTCGACCCGCACCCGCACCTTGCCCTGGCCCAGGCCGCCCTGGGCCTGCACCGGGATCATCAGGGTGGTGCGCTGGCCCTCGGCCAGGCTGACGTTCTGCTGGGCACCGCCGACCAGGCTCAACTGCCCTTCAGCGATCAGTTGCACACTCAGTTGTTGGGCGCGACCGGACAGGTTGGCCAGGTCCAGCGCCAGGCTGGTGCGGTCGCCACCGGCCAGGAAGCGCGGCGCGGACAGCTCGGCGATCAGCGGCGCGGCGACCACGGTCTTGCCCTCGGCCATGCCGAAGTGTTCGTCGGTCCAGGCCTGGGCCATCAGGCGCAATTCACCGTTGAAGTCGGGGATCTCGACAGTGGCCTGGCCTTCACCTTTTTCGTCGAGGGTCACTGGCAGGCTTTGCTGGGCAACGATGGTTACCGTGGTATTCGGGCGCTTGCCACCCTTGGCCATGGCCGCGTCGCCACCGAAGGCCAGGCTGGCCAGGCGGCCCTGGCCGGCTTCGATCAGTTGGCCGTAGATATCCAGCTGGTCGGCGCCGTAGGCCTTGCGCCCGAACAGGCTGGCGAACGGGTCGGGGGTCTTGAAATCAGTGATATTGAGGATGCCTACATCCACCGCGGACAACAGCACATGGATCTGCTTCGGCACGCTGCCGTCAGCGTTGGCGGCCTTGAACTTCACGGTCAGCGGCTGCTTGGGCCGCATCTTCTCAGGCGCCTGCAACGACACCGCCAGCTTGCGCTCGGCGCGGTCCAGCGGCAGGTGCAGCACGCCCACGGCGCGTTTCGGCGTGGCATTGGCCTTGCGCTCGCCCGGGCGGATCACCAGGGCGCTGATGTACAGGTCGTGGCGCGCCCACTTCTTGTCCAGTTCGACATCGAAGGTCTTGCCCTCGGCGGGCACGTCGATCTCCTGCCACCACAGCGGGCCATCGGCGGACTCGATCATCAGGTAACCGCTACCGGCGGCCGGCGGGGTGACGGTGACCTTGGCGGTGCCGCCATCCTTGTAGGCCGGCTTGTCCAGGGCGATCTTGACCTGGTCGGGGCGCACGGCGCCGCCCTCGGCGTTGTCCTGGGCACGGTAGCCGGCCCAGAAGCGCGCGCTGGAAACCAGGCCGGTCTGCGGGTCTTCCACTTCGACACGGTACGGCCCCCACTCCACCTGGAAGTTCAGCTTGGCAGTGGAGCCCGCCTTGACGCTGACGGTCTCCTCGGCCTGGGTGAGGAATTTCTCGTTGTAGTTGTAGCTCCAGCCGTCGCTCTGCGAGTAGTTCCAGTAGTAGTCGCGGCGCTCGCGGATCAGGCGCACCTTGAGGTTATCGGCGGCGAGCTTGTTGCCGTTGCGGTCGGCGACCAGGAACTCGAATTCCACCGGGCCGTCGCCATCGGTCTCTTCGCCATCGAACAGGCCGCGCAGGCCCGGCAGACGCTCGGCGGGCCAGATCGGTTGCTCCAGGCGGCGGGTGATCGGCCGTCCGCCAGACTCCTGCAGGCTGGCCTGCACGGTCAGTTGCAGCGGCGAGCGGGCCTCGGCCCAACGGCTCTCGATATCGATGCGGGCCTTGCCGTTCTGATCGAGGGTGACTTCGTCCAGCTCCAGGTCCTGGTTCAGGTCGGTCTCGGTGACCGCGCCGAACTGGTAGCCCGGCAGCGCCGGCACCGCTTCGCGCAGCGGGCGCACGTAGGCCTGGCCGCTGAGGCGGTTGCCGGCGGCCGGGGCGCCGTAGAGGTAACGGCCATTGACCTGGATGCTGGCGGTTGCGTCCGGGGACAGCGGTGCGGCACTGCCTTTGAGTTCCAGCGCCAGGCGTTCCGGGAGGAAGTCCTCGACGAGGAATTCATAGACTTGCTTGCGCCCACCGCCCAGGTCCAGCAGCAATTGCCAGCGACCGGTCGGGGCCTCGCTGGCCAGTTGCAGCTGGTACTGGAACAGGCCGTTCTGGTCGGCCTCCCAGACGAACTTGCGGCTGACCTGCTCGTCCGGGCGGCGCACTTCCACGCTCACCGGCTGGGCCTTGACCGGTTTGCCGTCCTGGTCACGCAGCAGGCCATTGAGCAGTACGGTCTCGCCTGGGCGATAGAGGTCGCGCGGGCCGAAGATGAAGAACTGCAACGGATTGGCCTGGGGGCCGGTGATGTCGAACTCGGCCAGGTCCAGGGCGGCGGTGTTCAGGCGCAGCAAGGTGGTGTGCACGCCCTGGGTGGCGATCAGGGTATCGGCCTTGGCGGTGATCGGCAGCTGGGCATGGCCGTCGCCGTCGGTCTTGGCCTGGGCCAGCAGCTTACCCTTGTCATCGTGCAATTCAAGAGTCACGTCCTTGAGCGCCTTGCCGCCTTCCAGGGCCTGGGTGAACACGTCCAGGCGGTCGCGGTAGCGGTGGGCGGAGACGCCGATGTCGCTGAGGGTGAACAAGGTCGCCGGCTGCGAATAGTCGTAGGTGCCAGAGGCGCGCATCACCGCCAGGTATACCCCAGGCTCCTGCAACGGCTTGATCCCGGCGATCGGCAGCAACACGGTCTCGCGGGTGTTGCGCGCAGGGTTGAGGTCGAAGCGGCCGCTGTAGACCAGCTCGGCCATGTCCAGGGTTTCCTTGGACTGGTAATAGTACAGGCTGGAATTGCGGCCCCAGTTGACCAGGAAGGTCGAGAGCATGTCCGGCTTGATGCGGAAGAACTCGACATCGACCTTGTCGACGTTCAGGGCGATCACCGGCAGGCCTTCGGCCAGGCGCGTGGGCAGCAGCGAGCCGCGGCTGGCGAAGCCCACGGTGGCTTGCATGTCGCGGGTCTCGAAGCGGCTGACCGATTCGGCCTGGAGCTGGTTGCCATTGACCGAGAGCAGGCCCTTGTCGATGGTCAGGACCATCTTGCGCTGCGGTTCCAAGTGGCGCAGGCGCAGCTCCATCTGGTTGTCGGAGAGTTCCCAGGCGCCGTCGACCTTACCCTTCACCGTGTCCACCAGGTGCAGCTTGGCGGCGAAGTCCTGGTTGGCGTCCAGCGGCGCGGAGACGCTGACCGACAGGGTGCTGGCACCGTCGAGCTGGACCTCCGAGACATCCAGCACGCTCAGCTCGCGACCGGCGTAGCGCTTGGCGAGCAGCGCCGGATCTTCGCGCTTGGCTGCCTTGGTTTCGGCGGGCGCGACGGCGCTGGCGGCATCGGCCGGCGCCGCTGGCTTGTCCGGCGTGGAGGAATCACAGGCACTGAGCAGGGCCAGCGCGCAGGCCAGCAACAATCCTTTGTTGAGCATTTGAGAGGGGACTCTTCGGCAGCGTGTACGTGAAGGGGGCAACTATAGCGCAACGCCGCGGGGGTTACCTGGCGATGCACGGCAAGTGAGACCCTGTTCGCGCCGATTGGTTGCCGGGCGGGTAGAATGCTGGCCATTCGTCAAATGGGGCGCGCTGCGCACGCCTTTCGCGGCACAAGGCCGCCCACAGGAGTATGCAGTTTCCTGTGAGAGCGGCCTTGTGTCGCGAAAGGGCTGCGCAGCAGCCCCAAGTTCCTCAGGACCTCGCATGTCTTCACTGTCCAGCGCCTGGCGCGACCGCCCCACCCACCACAAGGTCTGGGCCCTGGCCGCACCGATGATCCTGTCCAATATCTCGGTGCCATTGGTGGCGCTGGTCGACAGCACGGTGATCGGCCACCTGCCTCATGCCCACCAACTGGGCGCGGTGGCCGTCGGCGCCACGCTGTTCACCTTCATGGTCGGCCTGCTGGGCTTCCTGCGCATGGGCTCCACCGGCTTCGCCGCCCAGGCCGCCGGACGCGCCGACGGCGCCGCGCTGCGTCAGGTTCTGGTCCAGGGACTGCTGCTGGCTCTGGCCTTCGCCCTGCTGATCGGCCTGCTCGCCCTGCCCTTCAGCCAATTGGCGCTACAGGCGATGCAACCCAGCGAAGCGCTGCATGCCTCTACCGAGGCGTTCTTCCACACTCGCCTGCTCGGCCTGCCGGCGGCGCTGGCCAGCTACGCCCTGGTCGGCTGGTTCCTCGGCACCCAGAACGCCCGGGCACCGTTGGCCATCCTGTTGACCACCAACCTGCTGAACATCGCCTTGAACCTGTGGTTCGTGCTCGGCCTGGACTGGGGCGTGGTCGGTTCAGCGCGGGCCTCGGTGATCGCCGAATGGACCGCCGCCCTGCTCGGCCTGGCCCTCACCCGCCCGGCACTGCGCGCCTACCCCGGGCACATCGCCTGGGCCGCGCTGAAGCGCTGGCAGGCCTGGCGGCCGCTGCTGGCGGTGAACCGCGATATCTTCCTGCGCAGCCTGGCGCTGCAGCTGGTATTCCTGCTGTTGACCGTGCAGGGCGCGCGGTTGGGCGAAGCCACGGTGGCGGCCAACGCCCTGCTGCTCAATGGCCTGCTGCTGACTGCCTATGCCCTCGATGGCCTGGCCCACGCGGTCGAGGCCTTGTGCGGCCATGCCATCGGCGCCTGCGATCGCCAGTCGCTGCAGCGGGCATTGGTGGTGGCCTGTGGCTGGTCGCTGATCGTCAGCCTGGGGTTCGCGGTGCTGTTTCTGCTGGGCGGCCATCTGTTCATTGACCAGCAGACCGATATCGCCAGTGTGCGCGAGGCGGCGTATCCGTATCTGCCGTATCTAGCGGTGTTGCCGTTGGTGGCGGTGTGGAGTTACCTGCTCGATGGGTTGTTCATCGGCGCGACGCGGGCGCGGGAGATGCGCAATGCGATGCTGGTGTCGGTGCTGATTGCGTTGCCCGTGGCGGTTGTCATGCGTGGGTTGGGCAACCATGGGTTGTGGTTGGCCTTCTTGCTGTTCATGGCGCTGAGGGCGGTGACCCTGGGGTGGGTGGGGTGGCGGTTGCAGGAAAAGGGGCGTTGGGTTCAGTGACGTCGGGGCCGCTGTGCGGCCCTTCGCGACACAAGGCCGCTCCAGGGGGATCGTGCATGGCAATTATTGCGCGATCGCCTGTAGGAGCGGCCTTGTGTCGCGAAATGAGGGCGAAGCCCTCACCTGCGGGCTCACAACCACACACAATCCCAGTGTGGGTACTCGCCGGCTCGCCTAACCAGTCCAGCCCGAATCGGGTTGGCGATGATGTAACGGGCAGCAGCCCTGACATCCTCGTCTTTGCGCAATGCCCGGTCGTAAAACCCAGGCTGCCAGATGTGCTTTCGCTCGGCACCTTTACGGTAAAGAGCACAGCTGCTTCGCGACTTGAAGGCACACATGAGTTTGTCCAGGCTGGTAGGCCCAAGCTCGATCAACCAGTGCAGATGGTCTGGCATCAGAACCCAAGCCAATGTACGGCAGCTACCTTCATGATCATTCAGACGCAATTGATAGATGGCCGCTCGCGCCAACCAAAGGTTCTGAAACAGTGGGTTCCGCTGGCGGGTAACGGTAGTTAGTAGATAAAGCCTGCCTGATTCTGAAAAGCGCCCTTGGCGCAGGCGATGATTACCGTGACGGTCCATGTCGACTTCCTTTGAACATTGCATTCGCAGGATAGGTGTCTCGATGAAGGATCGCGTAAGCGGATCATTACCGGGAATGACGCGGTGAGGGCTGCGCCCTCAGATCGCGACACAAGGCCGCTCCTACAGGGGGATCGCGTATGACAATTACTGCGCAATCGCCTGTAGGAGCGGCCTTGTGTCGCGAAAGGGCCGCAAAGCGGCCCCGGCGATTACGAAGACAAGTACGAAGACCGGGTCAACCCAAGCCGCAGCGCATCAAGGAACTGCGTACGCTCACGCGCGCTGATCCGTGCGCTGGCCACCTTGTCGCGGTAGTGGGTCATCAACTCCTCCGGCGACAGGTGCACATAACGCAGCATGTCCTCGATGGTGTCGTGGGTCTCGATACCGGCGTGGTACACGCTGCCGTCGGCGTTCTGGTAGATGTTCACCGAGTCGGTGTCGCCGAACAGGTTGTGCATGTCGCCGAGGATTTCCTGGTAGGCACCCACCAGGAACACGCCGAGCAGGTAGTCTTCGCCTTCCTTGACCGCGTGCACCGGCATGCTGGTCTCGATGCTCTGCTCGTCGACGTACTGGTTGATCTTGCCGTCGGAATCGCAGGTCAGGTCCTGCAGCACCGCGCGGCGCAGCGGCTCTTCGTCCAGGCGATGCAGCGGGATGATCGGCAGCACCTGGCCGATGGCCCAGGTGTCCGGCAGGCTCTGGAACACCGAGAAGTTGCAGATGTACTTGTCGGCCAGCTTGTCGTTGAGCTCATCCAGCACCTGGCGGTGCGAGCGCTGGCGAGCCTTGAGCGAGTTGTGCAGGCGCCGGCACACGGCAAAGTAGCACTGCTCGGCCAGGGCCTTTTCCGCCAGGGTCAGCTTGCCGTCGGCGTACTGCGCGGCCACGTCGCCCATGTAGTGGGTAGCACGCCAGTAGGTCTCGGTAACCATCTCGATGTCGGTGGGGCCGAGCAGGTCGGCCAGCCACTGCACGGTCTCGGGCAGCGCCTCCTTGTTCTCGATGGTCGGCACTTCGTCGTTGTGGCTCTCGACGTCGGTGACCTGGATCACCAGCATGGCGTGGTGCGCGGTCAGCGAGCGGCCGCTCTCGGAGAAGATGTGCGGGTGCGGCAGGCCCTGCGCGTCGCAGAACTCCTTGAGCATCCCGACCACCACCCCGGCGTAGTCGTCCATGTCGTAGTTGATCGAGCTGGCGTTGCGCGAGTGGGTACCGTCGTAGTCCACGCCCAGGCCACCACCGACGTCGATGTGGTCGACTGGCAGGCCCAGGGCACGCAGTTCGCCGTAGTAGCGAATGGCTTCCTTGAAACCGTGCTGGTAGTCGGCCAGGTTGGCGATCTGCGAACCCATGTGGAAATGCAGCAGGCGGATGCCCTGGTCGAGCCCTGCGTCACGGAAGCGCTGCACCACCGAGATCAGCTGGGCGGCGGACAGGCCGAACTTGGACTTTTCGCCCCCGGTATCGGCCCACTTGCTCGAGGCCAGCGACGACAGGCGCACGCGCAGGCCGACCTGCGGCTTGACCTTCAGGTCCGCGGCTTCCTCGATCACCAGGGCGACCTCGGATTCCTTCTCGATGACGATGAACACGTTGTGGCCGAGCTTCTGGCCCATCAGCGCCAGGCGGATGAACTCGCGGTCCTTGTAGCCGTTGCAGACGATGGTGCCGCCCTTCGGCGCCAGCGCCAGCACTGCCAGCAGCTCAGGCTTGGAGCCGGCTTCCAGGCCGATGGAGACGTTCTGGGTGGCGATGATGTTCTCCACCACCGCTTCCTGCTGGTTGACCTTGATCGGGTACAGCGCGGTGTACTGGCTCTGGTATTCCAGGCGTGCGATGTTGGCGTCGAAGGCGCCGGTCAGCTGGCGCACGCGGTCCTGCAGGATGTCCGGGAAACGCACCAGCAGCGGCAGCGACAAGCCGCTCTGGCGCAGCTCCTGGACCTGCTCGAACAGGTCGATCGGCGCGCTGTCCGGGCCGTTGGGGCGCACTTCGACGCGCCCGGCTTCATTGATGGCGAAATAACCTGCGCCCCAATGGCGGATGCCGTAAACACTGCGGCTGTCGGCCACGGTCCATTGGCTACCATCGTCTTTGCGTGTGCGTCGTACGGACATTCAAGTCCCCTGTATGAAAAGTCGATAACACTGCCCCGCTTCGGGCGCAGGCAGTGTAGATACTGAAAATGACGATTCTTCCGTGCCCAGGCATAGACCCTGGCCACCGGAACGAGTTTAGAAAGCACTGGGCAAAAAATCGCGCGGCTGCACTCAGCCGCCGGATTTCTTCGCCTTGAAACCCTGTTTGATCAGCTCGGCGAGCAGCAGCTCGACGTGGTCGCCCTGGATTTCAATGACGCCATCCTTGAGCGCGCCGCCGGTACCGCAGCGGCGCTTGAGCGTGCTGGCGAGCTCCTTGAGCGGCTCCAGCGCCAGCGGCACACCGGTGATGGTGGTCACGGTCTTGCCGCCACGGCCTTTGCTTTCACGGCGCACACGGGCAATGCCGTCGCCTTCGGGGATGACCTGCTGCTTGCAGACACAAGCATCCACCGGCTGGCCACAGTCGGGACAGTGCCGACCGACATCGGTGGAATATACGAGACCGCCAAGGGCGGCGAAGGAAGAAGCTTTCTTGGCCACTTTTGTTCCTCTGTGCTGAGGACAAAAACTGGTCGGCGGGTGCCGACCGCGAAGCCCCACTCTGGCAGGGGCGGCGCTACTGCCGCAAGGTCCTGCGGCAGCCCGAAAAGGGCGCGCAGTGTAACGATAAATCTGGCTGTTGCTAAGTACAGGATTGCGCCATTTTACGAAAGTTTTGCGACCTTTAGGTCACAGGGGCTGCTACGCAGCCCTTTCGCGACGCAAGGCCGCTCCTACAGGAGAACGTGATCCCCTGTGAGCGGCCTTGTGTCGCGAAAGGGGCGCAACACGCCCCCAACAGGCAACACCGCTAAATCAGACGGTTCCTGTACCGCTGCAACGCCACCAGCGAATCCGGGCAATACGGTCGCTGCGCGCTTTCCGCCTGGGCCTGCTCGACACTGATAAACCGCGCCTCGATGACCTCCTCGGGCTGCAAGCGTAGCGCTCCGTCCCACACCGCCGAATACACCGCGCACCACAAGCGGTTGCCCGGTTGCTCGAAGTAGAACGTCTCGTGAAAACGCAACTCGACGCCGCTCACCCCCAGCTCCTCGGCAAGCTCCCGGGCCGCCGAATCGGCGTAGGACTCCTGCACTCCGACCATGCCGCCGGCCGCCACGTCCCAGTAACCGGGATACAGCGCCTTGCTCAGGGTACGCCGGTGCACGCACAGCTCGCCCGCGCTATTGAACAGCAGGATGAAGGTGCAGCGGCCGATCAAGCCGCGCTCGCGCAGCTCGGCCCTGGGCAGGGCGCCAAGTGGCTGGTCATGTGCGTCGACCCAGGCCACCAGTTCGGCGTCGGAGGCCGCGCGGTGCGCGACCTCGGCAGGGTTGATCGGCATGTCAGCCCTGGGACAGCAGTTGGCGCAGGTCGATGACCGCAGCGTTGGCCCGGGAGATGTAGTTGGCCATTACCAGCGAATGGTTGGCCCACATGCCAAAGCCGCTGCCATTGAGCACCATCGGGCTCCACAGCGCTTCCTGCGAGGCTTCCAGCTCGCGGATGATCTGCCGCACGCTGACCGTGGCGTTCTTCTTCGCCAGCACGTCGGCGAAGTCCACCTCGATGGCGCGCAACAGGTGCGACAGCGCCCAGGCCTGGCCACGGGCCTCGTAGAACACGTTGTCGATTTGCAGCCACGGGGTCTCGACCACTTCCTCGTCGACCTGCGGCGCCTGGCCCGGAGCCACCGACTCGGTCTTCAGGGTGTTGTTCAGCTTGACTCGGCCGACACTGGCCGACAGGCGCTGCGACAGTGAGCCCAGGCGGGTGGCGACATCGCCCAGCCAGTTGTTCAGGTTGTCGGCGCGGGTGTAGAAGATCGCCCCTTGGTCACCCTTGGCCAAACGAGTCTGGTAACGGTTCAGCGACTTGATGCCCTCTTCGAACTCCGACTCGCTCGACGGCAGGATCCAGCTCTTGTTGTCGAAGTTGAAACGCGGCTCGGCCTTGGCCAGGTCGGCGTCCTCAGTGGACTGCGACTGCGAACGGGCGAAGTCCTTGCGCAAGGCGCGGGACAGGTCGCGGACCTGGACCAGCACGCCATACTCCCAGCTCGGCATGTTGTCCATCCACAGGCCCGGTGGGAAACGGTCGTTGGAGATATAACCACCCGGCTTGTCAAGCAGGGTGCCGGCCACGGTCTTGAGGGTTTCGACGGTGGTGTAGCCAACCACCATCTGCTGGCCGTTGCGCTCGGCGGCGGCCTGGGCGTTCTGCTGCACCGGGAACAGCGCCGGCTCCTGGCTCCAGTACCAGCCCAGGCCGATGCACACCAGCAGGTACAGGCCGATCAGGGTACCCAGGGCGCGGCTCCAGAGGCCACCCAGGTAGCTGCGGGTGGCGGCGCCACGGGTGTCGACCCGCTCACGGGGCTCGGCCTTGGCCTCGCGGTTTTTCCAATCCAGCATGGCATTGTCCTTAAGTTCAAACGCGACAGTTAGGGGCTTGGACCACGGGCTCGCGCCAGGGTGCCACGGCAAGCCCACGTGGCAGCACTATAAAGCAGACGTCGCCATTCGTATAAGCGACCATCAGGTCAGCAACTGAATAATAATTCCGTAAACACTTTGTTGACCCCAGGCATTCGCTTGTCGAAAAGCGGTGCTAGCATAGAGCCATCATCGAACCTGCACCCTCCCCCTTATAAGTAGTCAGGACATGACCCAGCCAGCCGAGCCCAGCCACGAGCGCCTCAAGCAGCACTTTGCCCAGCGGGTCATCCACCAGGCCCGACAGATCCTCGAGATCTGGCAGCGCCTGCAACGGGGGGAGTGGTCCAGTGGCGACCTGGGCGAACTGTGCGAGGCCAACCTGCGCCTGCAGCGCTACGCCGAACGCTTCGAACAGCCCGAGCATGGCAGCCTGTCGGCGGCCATCGGCCAGACCCTGCGCGCCATCGAGGCCAACAGCGCACGGCTCAACTCCGAACTGATCAGCGAGCTCAACCGGCTGATGCAGCGCCTGTCGCGCACGGGCCTGCGCAAGGGCGACCAGCTCGACAACGTGCCCCTGCCGCCGCTGCGCAAGCCCGTCTACATCCTGCTGCAGGACCACGAGCGCGCCGAACGCCTGGCCCAGCAGCTGGAGTTCTTCGGCCTGAGCGTGCAAGCACTGTACAGCGCCGAGGCTTTCCAGGCGTCGATGAGCGAACGCCTGCCATCGGCCATCGTCATGGACGTCGACTTCACCGGCAGCGGCCTCGGCCTGCAACTGGCAGCCCAGGCCCAGCAAGGCCTGGAGCAGCACATCCCGCTGCTGTTCTTCAGCCTGCACGAAACCGACACCCCGACCCGCCTGGCCGCCGTGCGCGCCGGCGGCCAGGAGTTCCTCACCGGCACCCTGGACGCCTCAAGCCTGCTGGAGAAACTCGAACTGCTGACCAGCGCCGCCCAGTATGAGCCGTTCCGCGTGCTGGTGATCGACGACTCCCGCGCCCAGGCCCTGCACACCGAACGCCTGCTCAACAGCGCCGGGATCATCACCCGCACCCTCACCGAGCCGATCCGCACCATGAGCGAGCTGGCCGACTTCCAGCCCGACCTGATCATCCTCGACATGTACATGCCCGCCTGTACCGGCACCGAGCTGGCCAAGGTGATCCGCCACAATGACCGCTACGTCAGCGTGCCGATCATCTACCTGTCGGCCGAGGACGACCTGGACAAGCAGCTCGACGCCATGAGCGAAGGCGGCGACGACTTCCTCACCAAGCCGATCCGCGCCCGCCACCTGATCACCACCGTGCGCAACCGCGCAGCACGGGCTCGCCACCTCAAGGCGCGGATGGTCCGCGACAGCCTCACCGGGCTGTACAACCACACCCATATCCTGCAACTGCTCGAGGATTGCAGCTTCCGCGCCCGCCGCGAAGCGCAGCCGCTGAGCTTCGCCATGCTCGATATCGACCACTTCAAGAAGATCAACGACCGCCACGGCCACCCCATGGGCGACCGGGTGATCAAGAGCCTGGCGCTGTTCCTCAAGCAACGCCTGCGCAAGACCGACTTCATCGGCCGCTACGGCGGCGAGGAGTTCGCCATCGTCATGCCCAACACCGGGCTCGAGGCCGCGCACAAGGTGCTCGATGAAATCCGCCGGCGCTTTGCCGAGATCCACTACCCGGCGCAACCCCACGACCTGCAATGCACCTTCAGCGCCGGGGTGGTGCAGCTGGACGACAGCCTCGATGCGCTGACCATGGCCAGTGCCGCCGACGAGGCGCTGTACCGGGCCAAGCATGCCGGGCGCAATTGCGTGGTCAGGGTCGAGCCATGATCGCCGACATCGTCCACTCTAATGGAAAACTCGTAATCCACTAATTTAACTCGACCCTGTAGGAGCGCCCTTTCGCGACGCAAGGCCGCTCCTACAGAGAGCAACCTTCAAACAATAGCGGCACTGTGCCACTTTTTTATGGCGCCAACCCGCCGTCGTCATCACCCCGTCACAAAACAGCAATAACTTCAGGCGCCTCCCCCCGCAGGAAGTTCGCGGCTATGCGCCTGAAGTGGCTGACCAATTTCAATACCCTGTTGCTGGTGACCGTGTGCATCGCCCTGGGCGCGACCCTCTGGTGGTCGCAACGCGCCCTGGAGCGCCCCTATCAATTGATGGAGCGCTACCTGGGCCTGTCGCAACAGTTCCAGAACGACGCCGCGCGCAATGTCCAGGCCTACCTGGCCAGCGGCGATGCCCTGCGCCATTCCGCGGCAGTGCAAGCCACCCAGCAGCTCCAGGGCGCATTGGCGGACTGGCCCGAGGACCTCTCGGCCAAGCTGCGTCCGAGCCTGGACAGCCTGCAGGCCTTCACTGGCAACGAACTGCTCGCCGCCGGCAAGCTGGCAGGCGACCCGCAAGCCCTGTTGCTGCAGGCCGAACGTGAACTGGGGGCGAACTTCGAACAGCTGTCGGCTTACGCCCGCGACAGCGGCAGCAGCGATGCCAGCCGTTACCTGGCGCCGCTGCTCGATGCCTCCGTGCACCTGGGCCGGCTATCGCTGGCCCGTGACAAGCTGGTCAGCAGCGGCCGCGCAGAACTGGCCGACGAAGTCGAGCGCGAGCTGCAACTGATCCGCGCCCAGGCCCAGGTGATCGACGCCCTGCCCTTGCTGGGCGTGACCCGCGCCGCCGAGTCCAATGCCGACGACTTCGCCGCCATGATGGGCCTGCAATCCCAGGCCAGCGAGCAGCAGGAGGACGTCGCCGTCGGCCTCAAGCGCGAACTGCAGAGCCTGCTGGGCCGCTACCCCGCCGAACTGCAGCGCACCCGCGAACAGATCGAGCGCCGCGCCGCCCTGGCCGCCAGCACCGGCGAGCGCCTGGAGGCCGTGCAACTCGCCATCGCCGGCCTCGAGCCGCAGGTACGCGCCCAGCACGGCAAGATCGCCGCAGAGGTGCGCATCATGCAGGGCCTGATGATCGGCCTGATCCTGCTCATCGCCCTGCTGATCGACACCCTGCAACGGCGCCTGGCCCGCACCCTGACCAGCCTGGCCCCGGCGCTATCGCGCTGGGCCGAGGGCGACTTCGCGCAGGCCATCGAGCTGGGCAGGACCAACCGCGAGCTGCATGACATCGAGGCATCGCTCAACCGCCTGCGCCAGTACCTGGTGGGGCTGGTCGACACGCTGCGCCACAACGCCGAACAAGTTGCCGGCAGCAGCCACGCCCTGGCCGGCATGAGCAGCGCCCTGCACGACGGCGCCGAGCGCCAGGCCGGCGATACCGCGCAGATCCGTGATGCCCTGGGTGAGCTGGAAGCGACCATCCAGCAAGTGGCCGGTGACGCCAGCGCCGCCGCCGACGCCAGCCGCGATGCCGGCCAGGCCGTCGAACAGGGCCAGGCGGTGATCGGCCAGAGCCTGTCCGGCCTGCGCGCCTTGGTCGACGAGGTGCAGGGCAACGCACGCATGATCGAACAGCTGGCCGAGGAGTCGGCCACCATCGGCGGCGTGCTCACGGTGATCCGCGCAATCGCCGAGCAGACCAACCTGCTGGCGCTCAACGCCGCCATCGAAGCGGCCCGGGCCGGCGAAATGGGTCGCGGTTTCGCCGTGGTGGCCGACGAGGTGCGTTCGCTGGCCCAGCGCACCACCGGCGCCACAGGGGAAATCCAGGCCCTGATCGACCGCCTGCAGCAAGCGGCCCGCGAGTCGGTGGTCGGCATGCGCGCGCAGCTGGAGCACGCCGAGGCCACCGCCAGCCAGGCGCAGTCGGCCGATGGCGCGCTGGATGCGATCGTCAGCGCCATACGCACCATTGCCGACACGGCGGTGCGGATCGCCGATGTAACCGCGCAGCAGACCGGGGCGGTAAGCGAGATTCGTGACCATAGTGAGCGGATTCACGCCCTGGGCGAGGACAACCTGCAACGCATTGGCGAAGGGCGTGAGCAGGGTGAGCAGTTGCTCAAGCTGGGCGGTGAGTTGAATACGGCGGTGCGGGCGTTCCGCCTGTGACGGCCTCTTCGCGGCGGTGCGGCGGTCCGACAAGCCCGCTCCCACAGGTGTGGTGCATGCCCTGAGGTCGGCGCGGTCCCTGTGGGAGCGGGTTTACCCGCGAAAGGGCCGGCACAGGCAGCCATGTGTCGCCCCTGCAGCCCACCTGCCCCCAATACTGGCCAACTCCGCTATCATGCCCGCCACGTTCCACCTCGCGAGTCCGCCATGCGCCGCCTGTTTTTCCTGCTGTTCCTGCTGCTGGCCAGCCCCGCCTTCGCCACGGGCCTGCTCGACAACCGCCCCAGCGCCACCCTCGGCGCCGTCTCCAACAGCGCCGATTTCCTGCCGGTGCACGAGGCCTTCAAGCTCAGCCTGGTCCAGGCCGATGCCCAGAGCGTCAAGCTGCGCTTCGTCGCCACCGACGGCTACTACCTCTATCGCCATCGTTTCCAGTTCCGCAGCGAACCTGCGGACATCAAGCTGGGCACGCCGAACATCCCCAAGGGCGAGGCCAAGCATGATGAGTTCTTCGGCGATGTCGAGGTGTATCACGGGGTACTCGATATCGAACTGCCCCGCAGCGATGCACGAGCCTTCACCCTGCTGGTGGGCTACCAGGGCTGCGCCGACAAGGGCCTGTGCTATCCGCCGGAAACCGCACGGCTGAGCATTGACGGCGAAGGCCCGGCACAGCCGGCCGCCAGCGAACCGGGCTGGAGCTGGAAATCCCTGGCGCTGTTCTTCCTCGCCGGGCTTGGCCTGACCTTCACCCCCTGCGTGCTACCGATGCTGCCGATCCTCTCCGGCGTGGTCCTGCGTGGCCAGGTCGGCGGCCTGCGCGGCTTGTCGCTGTCGCTGGCCTACGTCTTGCCGATGGCCGCCAGTTTCGCCGTGCTCGGCGCGCTGATGGGCCTGTTCGGTGCCGGCCTGAACCTGCAGGCACGGTTGCAGTCGGCCTGGGTGCTGGTGCCGTTCGCGGCATTCTTCGTGCTGTTCGCCCTGGCCATGTTCGGCCTGTTCGAGATCAAGCTGCCCCAGGCCCTGAGCAGCCGCCTGGACAGCGTCGCCAACCGCACCAAGGGCGGCTCGCTGCTGGGCGCAGCGATTCTCGGTGTGCTGTCCAGCCTGCTGGTGTCGCCCTGCGTCTCAGCACCGCTGGCCGGTGCTCTGCTGTACATCAGCGCCAGCGGCGATGCCCTTGGCGGCGCGCTCAAGCTGTTCGCCCTGGGCCTGGGCATGGGCGCTCCGCTGTTGCTGGTGGCGACTGGCGGCGCGGCCTGGCTGCCCAGGAGCGGCCCGTGGATGAACACCGTGAAGAACGCCATCGGCGTATTGCTGCTGGGCCTGGCCATCGGCCTGCTCAGCCGGGTGTTGCCGGGCCCTGTCACGCTGTTGCTGATCGGCCTGCTGGCCGCTGGCGTGGCGCTGTTCCTCGGCGCCCTCGAATTCGTGGTCAAGACCCCGCGCGAGCGCCTCGCGCAACTGCTTGGCCTGGCGTTGCTGGTCTATGCCCTGGCCTGCTGGTACGGCGCGCTGAGTGGCCAAGGTGATCCCCTGCGACCACTGCCAGCGCCGGCCTCGGCGAGCAGCACAGCCGTGGCCAAGGCCGATGCCTGGCACAGCATAACCACCCCGGCCGCCCTCGACGCGGCCTTGGCCTCGGCCAAGGCCGCCGGACAGCCGGTGCTGCTGGACTGGTACGCCGACTGGTGCATCAGCTGCAAGGTGATCGAGCACGACGTGCTCACCGCGCCAGCGGTGCAAGCGCAACTGGGCGCGTTCCGCCTGCTGCGCTTTGACATCACCGAGAGCAACGCCGCGCAGCGCGCCCTGCTCGACCGCTACCAGCTGTTCGGCCCACCGGCACTGATGTTCTTTGCGGCGAACGGCAGCGAAATGACCAGCGATCGCGTGATCGGCGAGATAAACGCCGGCGATTTCGCGCAGATCCTGGCCCGCGTGCGCGGTCAACTCGGGCTATAACTTCCCGCAGCCTGGGAAAAATCGGCGATCCAGTGACCAGAGTTAATTATCCGGTCACATACTTTGCGCGAACCTCGGACATCGTGCTGGCTATTGCCGGGAACTGGACACCCATCGCCGGTTCCGGCATAGTCGCCGCGCTATGTCGAATTGCCCTACAAAACCGAAGGAACTGCAGATGGCAACCCTACTGGTGCTGCACGGCCCCAACCTGAACCTGCTCGGCACCCGTGAACCGGGCCACTACGGCGCGGCCACCCTCGCCCAGATCAATCAGGACCTGGAGCAGCGCGCCCGCGCCGCCGGTCACCACCTGCAGTACCTGCAGAGCAATGCCGAGTACGAATTGATCGACCGGATCCACGCCGCGCGCAACGAAGGCGTGGACTTCATCCTGATCAATCCGGCCGCTTTCACGCATACCAGCGTCGCATTACGTGACGCGTTGCTCGCGGTGAGCATCCCATTCATCGAAGTGCACCTGTCCAACGTGCACAAGCGTGAACCGTTCCGCCACCACTCCTACTTTTCCGATGTCGCCGTAGGGGTGATCTGCGGCCTGGGCGCCACCGGCTACCGGTTGGCCCTGGAGTCCGCGCTGGAACACCTGGCTGCCAACGCACAGCCCTGATGACACAAGGCCTTGGCCCCGATGGGCCGAGGCCCGGAAGAAACGTTTTCGACACGTTTTCAAACTACGTCCCCGACCGAACCTTGGGAGTTGCTGATTAATGGATATCCGTAAAGTCAAAAAGCTGATCGAACTGCTGGAAGAGTCCGGTATCGACGAACTGGAGATCAAGGAAGGCGAAGAGTCCGTACGCATCAGCCGTCACAGCAAGACCCCAGCCGGCGCCCAGTACTTCGCCGCCCCGGCTCCGATGGCCGCTCCGGTTGCCGCTGCCGCACCTGTTGCCGCTGCTGCTCCAGCCGCTGAAGCCGCTGCCGCTGCCGCTGCTCCAGCCCTGAAAGGCACCGTGGTCCGTTCGCCGATGGTCGGTACCTTCTACCGCAAACCTTCGCCAACTTCGCCGAACTATGCCGAAGTCGGTCAAGCCATCAAGAAAGGCGACACCCTGTGCATCGTCGAAGCCATGAAGATGATGAACCACATCGAAGCCGAGATCGGCGGTGTGATCGACGCCATTCTGGTGGAAGACGGCCAGCCGGTTGAGTTCGACCAGCCGCTGTTCACCATCGTTTGATTCGCGGAGAACCAACGATGTCTGGGAAGCTTGAAAAAGTCCTGATCGCCAACCGTGGGGAAATTGCCCTGCGGATCCTGCGTGCCTGCAAAGAGCTGGGCATCAAGACCGTCGCCGTGCACTCCACGGCCGACCGTGAACTGATGCACCTGGGCCTGGCAGACGAGTCGGTCTGCATCGGTCCTGCATCGTCCAAGGAATCGTACCTGCACATCCCGGCGATCATCGCCGCCGCCGAAGTGACAGGCGCTACCGCCATCCACCCGGGCTACGGCTTCCTCGCGGAAAACGCCGATTTTGCCGAGCAGGTGGAAAAGTCCGGCTTTGCCTTCATCGGCCCGAAAGCCGACACCATTCGCCTGATGGGCGACAAGGTTTCGGCCAAGGACGCGATGATCAAGTCGGGCGTGCCGACCGTGCCGGGTTCCGACGGCCCGCTGCCGGAAGACGAAGAGACCGCGCTGGCCATCGCCCGCGAGGTTGGCTATCCGGTGATCATCAAGGCCGCCGGTGGCGGTGGTGGTCGCGGCATGCGCGTGGTGCACAAGGAAGAGGACCTGATCGAATCGGCCAAGCTGACCCGCACCGAAGCCGGTGCCGCGTTCGGCAACCCGATGGTCTACCTGGAAAAGTTCCTGACCAACCCACGTCACGTGGAAGTGCAGGTCCTGTCCGACGGCCAGGGCAACGCCGTGCACCTGGGCGACCGTGACTGCTCGCTGCAGCGCCGTCACCAGAAGGTCCTGGAAGAAGCCCCGGCTCCAGGCATCGACGAGAAGGCCCGCCAGGAAGTCTTCAAGCGTTGCGTCGACGCGTGCATCGAGATCGGCTACCGCGGTGCCGGTACCTTCGAATTCCTGTACGAGAACGGTCGCTTCTACTTCATCGAGATGAACACCCGCGTCCAGGTCGAGCACCCGGTCTCGGAAATGGTCACCGGCATCGACATCGTCAAGGAGATGCTCAGCATCGCCGCTGGCAACAAGCTGTCGTTCCGCCAGGAAGACGTGGTCATCCGCGGTCACTCGCTGGAGTGCCGGATCAACGCCGAAGACCCGAAGAAGTTCATTCCGAGCCCAGGCAAGGTCAAGCACTTCCACGCCCCGGGCGGCAACGGCGTGCGTGTTGATTCGCACCTGTACAGCGGTTACTCGGTTCCGCCGAACTACGACTCGCTGATCGGCAAGCTGATCACCTACGGCAAGGACCGCGACGAAGCCATGGCGCGCATGCGCAATGCCCTGGACGAGATCGTCGTCGACGGCATCAAGACCAACATCCCGCTGCACCGCGACCTGGTGCGTGATGAAGGCTTCTGCAAAGGCGGCGTCAACATCCACTACCTCGAGCACAAACTGGCCAACCAGGAGTGATCGCGTTAGCGTGATGCATGAAAACCCCGGCCCAGGCCGGGGTTTTTGTTGCCCGCAAGGCAGGCACGCCCCCCTGTAGATACCGTCTTGACCCTCACCCCGCAAGAGGGATTTTGGGGTCAAACGGTATCCCCGACTTCACCACCCCGTAAACCAGGTGCAGCAGCTTGCGCATCGCCGCGCAGACGATCTGTTTGTAAGCTTTGTGCCGGCTGCTCAACCGCTCTGCCAGTTCCTTCACAACAGGGTTATGTCTGATTGAGACAGTGCCTGACATCCACAAGCCTGCACGCAGCCTTGAGGCGCCTGTACGCGAAATAGTGCTCTTACCTATGAACTCTCCCGATTGCTGCACCACTGGGTTTAAGCCTGAAAACGCGACAATCGCAGAAGGGCTTTGGTATTTCAGTGGATCGCCCAGTTCGGCGAGCAGCAACGTAGCAGTGGTGTCACCCAAACCATCAATCGAGGTAATCAGCTCACGTCGCTTGCGCAGGTCTGGATCATCATCGATCGTCTGCTCGATGGCCTTCCTGGTCTTTTCCAGCTCTTCGTTGATGTGCCCGATTACGTCTTGAATCGACTGCTGTACCGCATCTAGTGCGACATCCAAACGATTCTGCTCCATCTGGCGCATTTCCTTGAGGTCGTCCAGTCGCCGCACCAGAGCACGCAAGCGGCGCTGCGCAGGGGGCTCAGGCTCCCACTGGCGAAGCGAGACAGCCTTTTGTTGGCCATAGGCAGCAATGACTTTGGCGTCAGCCTTATCTGTTTTGACGCGCCGAAGCTCCACGTCAGCGAATTTCGCAATCACCGCCGGGTTCAGAATGCACACCCGATAACCTTGGTTGTGACAGTGCTCGGCCAGCGCTTCGTGATAGATGCCTGTAGCCTCCATAACAATCCAGGCGCCTGGTTCAGCATGGCGCTCAAGCCAGTCGCTAAACTGCCTGAACCCTCCAGGATCATTGGACAGCTTGGCTTTGGTGCGCATCTTGCCATTGGGGAGCGGGATGGCAATGTCGAAAGATTTTTTGGCGACATCAACGCCAACAAAGACGGACATGATCTCCTCCTTCAAACTACGAAAGTCGATCACCCTACACTCAGTTCAACCTTGTTAATGCGTGCTCACGCCGGGGGCGGGCACTAGATACCGTTCGAACTCGTCGAGTGGGGTTGGAAGACCAGAGCGTTATCTACAGTGCGGGCTTGATGCCCTTGGAGCGGCTCTGCTTCAAGGCCTTCCCTCGATGATCAGTCGAGAACTTTCGCCTCTAGGGAGGCGAAAGTCGAGATACAAGGAGCGGCCTTGTGTCGCGAAAGGGCTGCATGGCAGCCCCGGCGGTTTTGCATGATGCCGATGCCTTGGGGCCGCTGCGCGCCCCTTTCGCGACACAAGGCCGCTCCTACAGGGACCGTGCCACCCTCTGGCTTCTCTACAAACCCCCAACACTCGCGTAAACTGCCAGCCTTTCGCGCAGCCTCGGGCTGCCCCTGTCAGATTTACCAAAGGTGCCCGCCATGCCCTGGCTGCAAGTACGCCTGGCCATCAGCCCGGAACAAGCCGAAACCTACGAAGACGCCCTGCTGGAAGTAGGTGCCGTCTCGGTGACTTTCATGGACGCCGAGGACCAGCCGATCTTCGAGCCGGACCTCAACACCACCCCGTTGTGGTCGCACACCCACCTGCTGGCCCTGTTCGAGGCCGATGCCGAGCCCGAGCAGGTGTTCGCCCACCTGCGCCTGCTGACCGGCGCCGAGCTGCCCGAGCACCAGGCCGAGGTGATCGAGGACCAGGACTGGGAACGCAGTTGGATGGACAACTTCCAGCCCATGCGTTTCGGCCAGCGCCTGTGGATCGTGCCAAGCTGGCATGAAGCGCCGGAGAAGGACGCGGTCAATCTGCTGCTCGACCCCGGCCTGGCCTTCGGCACCGGCACCCACCCGACCACCGCGCTATGCCTGGAATGGCTCGACGGCCAGCAGCTGCAAGGCACCCAGGTGCTGGACTTCGGTTGCGGCTCGGGCATCCTGGCCATCGCCGCGCTGCTGCTTGGCGCCCGCCACGCAGTCGGTACCGACATCGACGTGCAGGCTATCGAAGCCTCCCGTGACAACGCCCAGCGCAACGGCATCGCCGACGACCGCTTCGACCTGTACCTGCCCGAGCAGATGCCGGCCATGCAGGCCGACGTGCTGGTCGCCAACATCCTCGCCGGCCCGCTGGTGTCGCTGGCGCCACAACTGTCCGGCCTGGTGCGCCCAGGCGGGCTGCTGGCGTTGTCGGGCATCCTTGCCGAACAGGGCGAGGAAGTGGCCGCCGCCTATGCCGCCGACTTCGACCTTGACCCGATCGTCGTGCGCGACGGCTGGGTCCGCATCAGTGGTCACCGCCGCTAGGCGCGCCTAGACTCAACACCTGCCCAGCTTCCGGATCGCCGCATGACCGACAGTTTCGTCACCCAGTGCCCGCATTGCCAGACCAGCTTTCGCGTCACCCACCATCAGTTGAGCGTGGCGCGCGGCGTGGTGCGCTGCGGCAACTGCCTGCAGGTGTTCAATGCGGCAAAACAGTTGCTGGAGCAGAACCGCGCCGCCGCGCAACCCACGGCGCCGACGCCAACCGTCGCGCAACCAGCCAGCGAACCGCCAGCAGCCCTGCCGGCCGCCGCTGAGCGAGCGCCCATGAGCGAGGACGACTGGGCTGTTACCGCCGAACAACTGGACGCGCTGGACCTCGACCAGGAGCTGGCGCTCCTCGAACGCCGCAGCCCGGGCGACCGCCGCCAGGCTCCTGCACAGGGTGTGCTGCAAGCCCGCCGTGACGACCAGGGTACTGACGAAGCCGACGCAGAACCGTTCGGCAACGCCACCGATGACCGCCCAATGGCCACGCCGGAACCCGAAGAGGCACCGGTACTGGTCGAACAGGAGCTGCTGGACCTGGCGCCGGCCATCGCCACGCGCACGGAGCCGACCCTTGGCTCCACCGACTTGGACCTGGACGACGAACCGACAGTGCGCCACCCGTCGGACGACCGCGACCTCGACAGCCGGCCCGAAAGCCTGTCCAGCCACGACGACCCGCTTCCGGAACAAGGCTTGTCGGCCCTGGACGACGTGCGCGGCGAGCGCCTCTCGGCCCGCGACGAGGACGAAGCCGAGGTGCACCTGGCGCCAAGCCTGCCCCCCAAGGGCGAACGCCCACGCAAGGAGCCGTTGATCGACGTGGTCGACGATCCCCTGCAACTGGGCTGGGAAAAGCCGGCCCCCAATTGGGGCAAACGCCTGTTGTGGGGCCTTCTGACCCTCGTGGCGGCTGGCCTGCTGGCGTTCCAGTATGTCTGGTACCACTTCGACGAAATGGCCCGACAGGACCAGTACCGCCCTTGGTTCCAGCAGCTGTGCCCGATGTTCGGCTGCCAGGTGCCGACCCGCGTCGATATCTCGCGAATCAAGAGCAGCAACCTGGTGGTGCGCAGCCACCCAGACTTCAAAGGCGCGCTGATCGTCGACGCGATCATCTACAACCGCGCGCCCTTCGCCCAACCCTTCCCGCTGCTGGAACTGCGCTTCGCCGACCTCAACGGCCAGCTGATCGCCAGCCGCCGCTTCAAACCCAGCGAGTACCTCTCGGGTGAACTGGCCGGCCGCGGCGAGATGCCCAGCCAGACGCCGATCCACATTGCCCTGGATATCCTCGATCCGGGGCCGAAGGCGGTGAACTACAGCCTGAGCTTCCGTTCGCCGGAGTAAGCGACAAACGGTAAGCCTCAAGCCGCAAGTAAAAGCCTGTCCGCAGGCCTCTTGCAGCTTGAAGCTTGCCGCCTGGAGCCGGGTGTCATAACGCCGCAACTGTTCAGATTTTATCCAGATTCATCTTTATCCGGTCATCGAGAGCGGGTATCATGCCAACCCTTTTTCGAACTCCAATGATTCGGCCCCACAACAGGGAACACCTATGTCGGCGGTACGCATCGGCCCTTACACACTGCAGAACAACCTGATCCTGGCGCCCATGGCCGGGGTCACGGACCAGCCTTTCCGCACCCTGTGCAAACGCCTCGGGGCGGGCATGGTGGTGTCGGAGATGGTCTCCAGCGACATGCGCCTGTGGAACAGCCGCAAGTCGAGCCTGCGCCGCATCCACGAAGACGATCCCGAGCCACGCTCGGTGCAGATCGCCGGCGGCGACGCGCAGATGATGGCCGAGGCCGCACGCGCGAATGTCGCGGCTGGCGCGCAGATCATCGACATCAACATGGGCTGCCCGGCAAAAAAAGTCTGTAACAAGGCGGCCGGCTCTGCTTTATTGAGAGATGAAGCCTTGGTCAGCGAGATTCTCCACGCCGTGGTCGGCGCGGTGGACGTCCCGGTGACGCTGAAGATCCGCACCGGCTGGGACCGGGCGAACAAGAACGGCCTGAATGTGGCGAAAATCGCCGAGCAGGCCGGCATCCAGGCGCTGGCGGTGCATGGCCGCACACGCGCCGACCTGTACACCGGTGACGCCGAGTACGACACCATCGCCGCGATCAAGCAGGCGGTGTCGATCCCGGTGTTCGCCAACGGCGACATCACCTCGCCGGAAAAGGCCCGGGCGGTGCTGCATGCCACCGGTGCCGACGGCCTGTTGATCGGCCGTGCCGCCCAGGGGCGGCCGTGGATTTTCCGCGAGATCGAGCATTACCTGCGCACGGGCGAGCAGCTGCCCGCACCGGCGCTGGACGAAGTGGAACGCATTCTGCTGGAACACCTGGCCGCGTTGCATGCCTTCTATGGCGATGTGATGGGCGTGCGTATCGCCCGCAAGCACGTGGGCTGGTACCTGGCGACCCGACCCGGCGGCAAGGAGTTCCGCAGCCAGTTCAACGCGTTGCAAGAGACACAAGCGCAGTGCGCCAACGTTCAGGCATTTTTCGCCGAGCGTCGACAGAGCCTTGGGACAGAGGACGAACAAGGGGTGGCCGCATGACGATGATGACCGAGACATTAGTGAGTGGAACAACGCCCGTGAGCGACAACGTCAACCTCAAGCAGCACCTGAACACGCCGAGCGAAGAGGGTCAGACCCTTCGCGGCAGTGTCGAGAAGGCGCTGCACAACTACTTCGCCCACCTGGAAGGCGCCACCGTCACGGACGTGTACAACCTGGTGCTCTCGGAGGTCGAGGCACCGCTGCTCGAAAGCGTGATGAACTACGTCAAGGGCAACCAGACCAAGGCCAGCGAGATGCTCGGGCTCAACCGAGGCACGCTGCGCAAGAAGCTCAAGCAGTACGATCTGTTGTAAGGCCAGAACCCCAACCAGAAAAGGCGCTCATGCAAAGAGGCGCCTTTTTTGCTGACTCCACCGCGTTATGGAATCTGAAATGACCGACCAGACTACCCGCCTGCCGATCCGCCGCGCCCTGATCAGCGTCTCCGACAAGACCGGTATCCTCGAATTCGCCCGTGAGCTGCAACAGCTCGGTGTCGAGATCCTGTCCACCGGCGGCACCTACAAGCTGCTCAAGGACAACGGCGTCAACGCGGTGGAAGTGGCCGACTACACCGGCTTCGCCGAAATGATGGATGGCCGGGTCAAGACCCTGCACCCGAAAATCCATGGCGGCATCCTCGGCCGTCGCGGTACCGACGACGCCATCATGAACGAGCACGGCATCAAGCCGATCGACCTGGTCGCGGTCAACCTGTACCCGTTCGAAGCCACCATCAGCAAGCCGGGCTGCGACCTGCCCACCGCCATCGAGAACATCGACATCGGTGGCCCGACCATGGTCCGTTCGGCTGCCAAAAACCATAAAGACGTGGCCATCGTGGTCAACGCCAGCGATTACGCCGGCATCGTCGAAGGCCTCAAGGCCGGTGGCCTGACCTACGCCCAGCGCTTCGACCTGATGCTCAAGGCGTTCGAGCACACCGCCGCCTACGACGGCATGATCGCCAACTACATGGGCACCATCGACCAGGCCAAGCAGACCCTGTCGACCGAAGACCGCAGCGAATTCCCGCGCACCTTCAACAGCCAGTTCGTCAAGGCCCAGGAAATGCGCTACGGCGAGAACCCGCACCAGAGCGCGGCGTTCTACGTCGAGGCGAAGAAGGGCGAGGCCAGCATCTCCACCGCCATCCAGCTGCAAGGCAAGGAGCTGTCGTTCAACAACGTGGCCGACACCGACGCCGCGCTGGAGTGCGTGAAGAGCTTCGTCAAGCCGGCCTGCGTCATCGTCAAGCACGCCAACCCATGCGGCGTCGCGGTCGTCCCTGAAGACGAAGGCGGCATTCGCAAGGCCTACGACCTGGCCTACGCCACCGACACCGAATCGGCCTTCGGCGGCATCATCGCCTTCAACCGCGAGCTGGACGGCGAAACCGCCAAGGCCATCGTCGACCGCCAGTTCGTCGAAGTGATCATCGCCCCGAAAATCTCCCAGGCCGCCCGCGAAGTCGTGGCCGCCAAACAGAACGTGCGTCTGCTCGAGTGTGGCGAATGGCCTGCCGAGCGCGCCGCCGCCTGGGACTTCAAGCGCGTCAACGGTGGCCTGCTGGTGCAGAGCCGCGATAACGGCATGATCAGCGCCGACGACCTGAAGATCGTCACCAAGCGCGCGCCGACCGAGCAGGAAATCCACGACCTGGTGTTCGCCTGGAAAGTGGCCAAGTTCGTTAAGTCCAACGCCATCGTCTACGCCAAGAACCGCCAGACCATCGGCGTCGGCGCCGGCCAGATGAGCCGCGTCAACTCCGCGCGCATCGCCGCGATCAAGGCCGAGCACGCCGGCCTGCAGGTGCAAGGCGCGGTGATGGCCTCGGACGCGTTCTTCCCGTTCCGTGATGGCATCGACAACGCGGCTAAAGTGGGTATCAGCGCGGTGATCCAGCCGGGTGGCTCGATGCGTGATGCCGAGGTGATCGCTGCCGCTGATGAAGCCGGCATCGCCATGGTGTTCACCGGTATGCGCCACTTCCGCCACTAAACAGATGCCGGGCCGATCCCGGTCCTTGTAGGAGCGGCCTTGTGTCGCGAAAGGGGCGCGTAGCGGCCCCAGGTTTCAGCTTCGCAGCAGAAATTGCTGGGGCTGCTGCGCAGCCCTATCGCGACACAAGGCCGCTCCTACAGGGAACGCGGATCGCCGTAATACAGAATTCGAGGTTTTGACATGAAAGTTTTGATCATCGGCAGCGGCGGCCGTGAACACGCCCTGGCCTGGAAAGTCGCCCAGGACCCACGCGTCGAGAAAGTCTTCGTCGCCCCAGGCAACGCCGGCACCGCCACTGAAGCCAAGTGCGAGAACGTCGCCATCGACGTCACCGCCCTGGAGCAGTTGGCCGATTTCGCCGAAAACAACGTCGACCTGACCATCGTCGGCCCGGAAGCCCCGCTGGTCATCGGTGTGGTCGACCTGTTCCGCAGCCGCGGCCTGGACTGCTTCGGCCCGACCAAGGGCGCGGCCCAGTTGGAAGGTTCCAAGGCCTTCACCAAGGACTTCCTGGCGCGTCACAAGATCCCTACCGCCGACTACCAGAACTTCACCGAGATAGAGCCAGCCCTGGCCTACTTGCGTGAAAAAGGCGCGCCGATCGTGATCAAGGCCGACGGCCTGGCCGCTGGCAAGGGCGTGATCGTCGCCATGACCCTGCAAGAAGCCGAAGACGCCGTGCGCGACATGCTCGCCGGCAACGCCTTCGGTGAAGCCGGTTCGCGCGTGGTGATCGAAGAATTCCTCGACGGCGAGGAAGCCAGCTTCATCGTCATGGTCGACGGCCACAACGTGCTGCCCATGGCCACCAGCCAGGACCACAAGCGCGTCGGCGACCAGGACACCGGCCCGAACACCGGCGGCATGGGCGCCTACTCGCCTGCCCCGGTGGTCACCCCGGACGTGCACCAGCGCGTGATGGACCAGGTGATCTGGCCGACCGTGCGCGGCATGGCCGAGGAAGGCAACGTCTACACCGGCTTCCTCTACGCAGGCCTGATGATCGACAAGGCGGGCAACCCCAAGGTGATCGAGTTCAACTGCCGCTTCGGCGACCCAGAGACCCAGCCGGTCATGCTGCGCCTGGAGTCGAGCCTGGTGCTGCTGATCGAAGCCGCCTTCGCCAAGGCCCTGGACAAGGTCGAAGCGCAGTGGGACCCACGCCCGAGCCTGGGCGTGGTGCTGGCTGCCGGTGGCTACCCGGGCGACTACGCCAAGGGCGATGTGATCAATGGCCTGGACGCCGCGGCCAAGCACGAAGGCAAGGTGTTCCATGCCGGCACTTCGCTCAAGGACGGTAACGTCGTCAGCAACGGCGGCCGCGTGCTGTGCGCCACGGCCATGGGTGCCAGCGTCGCCGACGCCCAGCAGCAGGCCTACCGCCTGGCCAAGGAAGTGAGCTGGAACGGCAGCTTCTACCGTACCGACATCGGCTACCGGGCCATTGCCCGCGAGCGCGGTGAACACCAGCAGTAATGCTGCAGCGGATGGCCGCGGCGCCTGCCGCGCGCGGACTTCGGCTCGTCGACAAGGCCCTTCGGGGCCTTGCCTTCGCCTTGGCGCGCCGCGCATAGTTGTGCTCCGGCACATCAGCTAAAGAAGGGATTTCGTCGTGCGTCGGCTTCGGATTGCCACTGTTTTCATCGTCAGCCTGCTGACCCTGCTCTGCCTGCTTCCGGCGCAAGCCGAACCGGGCACTGGCTGGTCGGTGCTGCTCGACGAACAGGCCAACCTGCAACTCTCCGACGTGCGCTCCGAGCGTTACCGCAGCCAGTTCAGCCCCCTGGCGCTGAACGAGCTGGATGCCGCCCTCCCCGACCAGGCCTTGTGGCTGCACTATCGTCTACCCCCCGGCGAACAGGAACAACTGGTGCGGATCTTCGCTCCCGACCTGTCCCGCCTGGACCTCTATACCCTTGAAGGCGACAAACTGGTGCGCCAGTTGCACCATGGCCGACAGGGCGAGAACGCCAGCCCCACCTTGCATGGCAGCGACCATGTGCTGCCGCTGCCACGCAGCAGCCAGGCGCTGGACGTCTACCTGCGCCTGGTGTCGGAACACCAGCTGCGCCCGGCCATCAGCCTGGAACCGGCAGCCAGCGCCGCCGCCGACCAGCGCCAGCCGCTGCTGTTCGGCCTGCTGTTCGGCGGCCTGGTGATGCTGATCCTGCACAACCTGATCCGCTTCGCCTATACCCGCTCCACTACCACCTTGAGCCTGGCGCTGTATCACGCCCTGATGCTGCTCAGCGCCCTGATCCTGCTCAACCTCAGCGGCCCCTGGTGGCAGCTGTGGTACAGCGCCCAGACCCCGGCCGCCTACCTGACCCTGGTCCTGGCAGGGCTGGCCGGCCTGTTTTTCACCCTGCACTTCTTCACCCCGCGCAGCTCCGCCCGGCTCAACCGCCTGCTGCACCTGGAAATGCTGGTGGCCGGGGCCAGCGGCCTGGTGCTGCTGTTCGTCGACACCCTGCCGCTGAACCTGATGACCTACGCCCTGCTCGCCCTCGGCAGCTTGAGCATGCTGCTGATCAGCGGCTACCACTGGTACAAGGGCTATACCCCGGCACGGCTGTTCACCCTGGCCATGCTGGTGTTCAACCTCGGCGGCCTGGTGTTGCTGCCCGCCCTGCTGGGCCTCACCCGCACCAGCACGCCTTGGCTGCTGTGCGTGCTGCTGGCGCTGACCGTGGTCAGCGGCCTGCTGCTGAACCTGGCGGTCAGCGAACGCCTGCGACGAATCAGCGAGGAGCGCTTCAGCGCCAGCCGCGCCCTGGCCGCCAGTGACGCCGAAATCAACGCCAAGGCCGAGTTCCTGGCCAAGATCAGCCACGAGATCCGCACCCCCATGAACGGCGTGCTGGGCATGACCGAACTGCTGCTGGGCACGCCGCTGTCGGTCAAGCAACGCGACTATGTGCAGACCATCCACAGCGCCGGCAACGAGCTGCTGACACTGATCAACGAGATCCTCGACATCTCCAAGCTCGAGTCGCGGCAAATCGAGCTGGACGACGTGCAGTTCGACCTCAATGCGCTGATCGAGGACTGCCTGAACATCTTCCGGGCCAAGGCCGAGCAGCAGAACATCGAGCTGATCAGCTTCACCCAGCCCCAGGTGCCACGGGTGGTCAGCGGCGACCCGACGCGCCTGCGCCAGGCCCTGTCGAGCCTGCTGGACAACGCCCTGAAGAACACCACCCAGGGTGAGATCCTGCTGGTGGTGGCCCTGGACCAGCGCGGCGAGGCCCCACGCCTGCGCATCGCCGTGCAGGACAGCGGCGAGCCAATGCCGCCCGCCGAACGCGATGCCCTGCTGCAGGCCGAACTGCACAGCCGTCACTTCCTGTCCAGCAACAAGCTTGGCGGCCACCTCGGCCTGGTGATCGCCAAGCAACTGATCGGCCTGATGCAGGGCGAGTTCGGCATCAAGACCAGCGCCAACATGGGCAACACCCTGTGGCTGACCTTGCCGCTCGATCCCTTGCGCCTGGAGCAGCCGCCCACCGACCTCGACGGCCCCCTGCGCGATGCGCGGGTGCTGGTGGTCGACGACAACGACACCTGCCGCAAGGTCCTGGTGCAGCAGTGCAGCGCCTGGGGCATGAACGTCAGCGCGGTGCCATCCGGCAAGGAGGCCCTGGCCCTGCTGCGCACCAAGGCGCACCTGCGCGACTACTTCGACGCCGTGCTGCTGGACCAGAACATGCCCGGCATGACCGGCATGCAACTGGCGGCGAAAATCAAGGAAGACCCGAGCCTGAACCACGACATCCTGGTGGTGATGCTCACCGGCATCAGCAATGCGCCGAGCAAGATCATCGCGCGCAATGCCGGGGTCAAGCGCATCCTCGCCAAACCGGTGGCCGGCTACACGCTCAAGACCACCCTGGCCGAGGAACTGGCGCTGCGCGGTCGCGAACAGGCCGTGCCGCCCCTGCCGATCGGCACCCCGCCACCGCTGGATCTGCCACGCGACTTCCGCATCCTGGTGGCCGAGGACAACAGCATTTCGACCAAGGTCATCCGCGGCATGCTCGGCAAGCTCAATCTCGAGCCAGACACCGCCGCCAATGGCGAGGAAGCGTTGCAGGCGATGAAAGCGCGGCGCTACGACCTGGTGCTGATGGACTGCGAAATGCCGATCCTCGACGGTTTTTCCGCCACCCAGCAGATCCGTGCCTGGGAAACCGCCAACCAGCGCCCACGCACGCCGGTGGTGGCACTCACCGCGCATATCCTCAACGAACACAAGGAACGCGCGCGCCTGGCCGGCATGGATGGGCACATGGCCAAGCCGGTGGAACTGTCGCAGTTGCGCGAACTGGTGCAGTTCTGGGCGGGGCAGCGACAGGTGGTTACCGCGCCGCTTGAGTGAGGTTCCACCGCGACCGCGCTGGCTTTAGCAGTTGAGCAAGACAGTTGCTCCCACAGGGATCGCGCCAGATCGAAGCGTTCAGGCAAGGCAGTTGCCCACCAGGTTCCGTGCTATACAGGTGGCACCCCATCCGCCACGGACCCAGCGCCATGCTCCATGAGTTGTTCAGCGTCTACCTGAAAATGCTCGTGCTCTACAGCCCGTTCTTCGTGCTGTCGTGCTTCATCAGCCTGACCCGCGGCCACTCCAGCAAGGAACGCAAGCAACTGGCCTGGCGCGTGGCCATCGCCACGCTGATCGCCAGCGTGCTGCTGTACCTGTTCGGACGGGTCATCTTCGGCGTGTTCGGCATCACCGCCGATGCGTTTCGCATCGGCGCGGGCTCGGTGCTGTTCATCTCGGCGCTGGGCATGGCCCAGGGCAAATCGGCGATCCAGACCGACAACGTACAGCAGGACGTGACCATCGTGCCGCTGACCATCCCGCTGACGGTCGGCCCCGGCACCATTGGCGCATTGCTGGTCATGGGCGTTGGCCAGCCGCACTGGGACGACAAACTGCTGGCCATCGTCAGCATCGCCCTGGCCAGCTTCAGCGTCGGCCTGGTGCTGTACCTCTCGCACCGTATCGAACGGCTGCTCGGCGACCAGGGCCTGCAGATCGTCAGCCGGTTGATGGGGCTGTTCGTCTGCGCCCTGGCGGCACAGATCATCTTTACCGGAATCAAGGGCTACCTGGTGCCCTGACCCTGCTTAGCAGTGCCACGCCTGCATGGACAGCAGGCTGGCTGAATCAGAAATCGTATTCCAGGACGTTGTCGAACCGACGATCACCCAGGCGCTTCTCCACATACTCGCGCACGCGCGCGTAATGCTGGGTGTTGAACGCCAGCAACGCGGTACCCGAGTAGTGATATTGCGCCTGGTTTTTCCACTCGAAAGCTACTGTGTCCAGGTCCCGGACCATGCCTTTGGTGCTGACCGCGGTCTGCACCAGCATCACCTGGCCATCGTCCCTCTCAAGGCAAGCCGTCAGGCCGACGGTGCCACGCTCCTTATCCTTGAAATTGCGCTTGAACAGCTCCTGGGCCTCGGTGAAGGTGCCCAGCCCTTCGAGAGCCGACTCGGCGACGGCGCCCAGCGCCTCGGCAACGGGCCCACCGAACGCCGCTTCACCCACCACCTTCAGCGCCTTGAACGCGATAGCCCCCAGGACCAGCGATTGCTCGCCCGAATGCTCACGCTCATAGGTGCGACGCACGGTCAACCAGCCCAGGTCCTCCATCACCTTGAGGTTCTGTTTGTACCACTGCTCGCTCTGGTCCTCGCTGTCATACAGCTTGGACGCTACCAGCGAGGCGAACTGGTAGGAGTTCATGACATCGATGCGGCTCTGCAAGCTCATCCCAGCGGCAAAGGTCATCAGCGACTGCTCGACGACAGCGGCGGAGTGGGTATCGGTAATCACTTTGTCATTCATCATGCGAATCCTTGAGTAAGAACCCGGCGGGTGCCGGGTAGGACTCAGAGGTTATGCATGTAGGGAAGCGTCATTCAGCGGGTCGGCATTCCTCTTGGGTCAGGGTTTCACCGGGTACCAGCGCGGGGTGTATACCCACTCCCCCCCTTCGACACGGGGGAAGGTGCACGTGGTCGAGGAGCCGACCAGCACCATGGTGCGCATGTCGACCATGGCCGGCAGCAGTTCGCCCAAGGTCACCACCCGCAACGTCTGCCCCGGCCGCCCGATATCCCGGCCCAGCACCACCGGCGTATGCGCCTTGCGATGCCGGCGCACCACCTCCAGCGCCTGGCCCAGCTGATGCGGTCGAGCCTTGGAGATCGGGTTGTAGAACGCCAGCACCAGGTCCGCCTGGGCCGCGAGGTCGAGGCGCTGCTCGATGATCGACCAGGGCTTGAGGTTATCCGACAGCGACATCACGCAGAAGTCATGACCCAGCGGCGCCCCTGCCTGGGCGGCGGTGGCCAGCGAGGCCGAGACGCCGGGCAGGATCTGCAGCTCGACCCGCTGCCAGGCCGGATCACTGGACTCGTGCAGCGCTTCGAGTACCGCGGCGGCCATGGCGAACACGCCC
Organism: Pseudomonas xantholysinigenes; assembly: GCF_014268885.2. NCBI lineage: Bacteria > Pseudomonadati > Pseudomonadota > Gammaproteobacteria > Pseudomonadales > Pseudomonadaceae > Pseudomonas > Pseudomonas xantholysinigenes. The sequence continues at coordinate 4,926,658 of NZ_CP077095.1, forward strand.
GGATCACCCGACGACACCACCACCACCGATCGCCCCTGGGCCGCCAGCTCGAAAGCATGGCGAGCGCGCTGCATCTCTTCGCGGTTGTCGGTGCAGTGCAGCACCTGGTCGGCGCGGAACGGGCCGGCCATGCGTACATAGGTCTCGTAGCCGAGCACGTCCTGGGCACGGGCCAGCTCGGTCTTGACCGCCGGCACCATCAGCTCGGCGGCGCCAGGGCCCAGGCCAATCACGGCCAGGCGACCACGGCGATGGCCCAGTTGTTCGACCTCGACCGGCGCCGCAGCGATGGCCACGGCCAACCCGCCGACGCTTTCGATGCGGGCCTGTGGCAACACAGCGCCGAGCATCTGTTGCAAGCTCTCGGCGGCCGGGGCGAAGCGCAGGGCAACGTTCAGTGCCTGTGCCGCCTCGTGCAAGGAAGGCTCGGCCATCTCCACCTCGCTCGCCAGCAGGCAAGCCAACGCCGGTTCGGCGATACCTGCGGCCTGCAGGCTGTCGCGTACCTGTTGCAGCAGATCGGCTTCACCGACGGCAATCGCAACCACCACGCAGCGTGCATGGATCAACAACTCGTCGCGCTTGGCTGGACGCCTGGCGCAGCCGACATGGATGGTGCGTTGCGCATTGTCGCTGGCCGGCAGTTGTGCCAGGTCGAGCCAGGGGGCATCGCCTTCGACACGCACCGTCTCGCCCGCCAGCAAGTCGGAGACAAAGCGCTTGCCCTGCTCCAGGTCGGCCAGTGCGTAGCCCTCGGGCGGATTGAGCAGGCAGGTGCCGAAACGCAATTCGCCACTGGTGGTGATCGCCGCGTTCACGCCCAGCGCCTCGCCCAGCTCGCGCGCCATCACGTTGACCCCGCCCAGCCCACCCAGCAGAGGCACCACGGCGCTGCCGTCCTCGGCCACGGCCAGCACGGGAGGCTCGACGCCTTTTTCGCTCAGCAGCGGCGCCAGGGTACGAATGACGATACCCGCCGCGCACAGGGCGATGATCGGGGTGTCCTGCTGGTACAGCGCGCGCAGGGTGTCGCCGAAGACAGCGTAGTAACGATCAGCGCTGTCCACCCGCCCTTGCAGGCCGTGGATCACGGCCTGTGGATAACATTGCTGGATGCGCTGCGCGGTGGCCAGGCTGCCCTGGCCAAGCATGATGATTGCCGGCGCCTTATTCATCCCTGCCATTTCTCACCTGGCACGATGATCAGCGAGAAGTACGGCGAGGACTGCGGATCAACCGCGTCCAGCGCGACGATCTGCTGGTTGGCCATGGTCGCCCGCTCGACGTACAGCGCACGGTCGTTCAGCCCCAGTTCGGCGAGCACCTGGCGCACCTTGGGGAAGTTGCGGCCCAGCTTCATGATCACGGCGGCATCGGCGTCGGCCAGGCGGCGCTTGAGTTCGTCATGGGGCAGCACGCCCGAGAGCACGGTAAGGGTCTGGTTGCGATAGACCAGCGGCGCGCCGAGCACCGAGGCGCCGCCCAGCATCGAGCACACGCCCGGGATCACCTGCGCCTCGTAGCGCGCAGCCAGGCGGTCGTGCAGATACATGTACGACCCATAGAAGAACGGATCACCCTCGCAGATCACCGCCACATCGCGGCCGGCGTCCAGATGCTCGGCCACCTGCACGCTGGCTTCGTCGTAGAAGTCGCTGATCACCTGCTCATAGGACAGCGGCGCCGGCAGCGCCTCGGTGGTCACCGGGTACACCAGCGGCAGCAGGGTCTGTTCGGTCTGCAAGTGCGCCTCGATGATACCGAAGGCATTGCCACGCTTGCCCTTGGCCACGAAGTACGCCACCACCGGCGCTTCCCGCAGCAGGCGCAGGGCCTTGACCGTGATCAGCTCGGGGTCGCCCGGGCCCACGCCCAGGCCCAGCAGTCGTCCACGTGCGTGCATCATTCCACCTCCGTGGCCAGGGCGTTGACCGCGGCGGCGGCCATCGCGCTGCCGCCCAGGCGGCCCTGCATGATCACGAATGGCACGCCACGGCTGTCGGCGGCGAGCATCGCCTTGGATTCGGCGGCGCCGACGAAGCCCACCGGGAAGCCAAGGATCAGCGCCGGCTTTGGCGCCCCGGCATCGAGCATTTCCAGCAGGTAGAACAGCGCGGTCGGCGCGTTGCCGATCACCACCACGCTGCCTTCCAGGTGCGGACGCCACAGTTCCAGGGCTACTGCCGAACGGGTGTTGCCCTCGGCCTTGGCCAGGTCCGGCACGCTCGGGTCGCGCAGGGTGCAGATCACCGGGTTGTTGGCCGGCAGGCGGGCGCGGGTGATGCCTTCGGCGACCATGTGCGCGTCGCAGAGGATCGGCGCGCCCTTGGCCAGGGCCTCACGGCCGGCGGTGCCGGCACCTTCGGAGAACTGCAGGCCATCGATGGCCTCGACCATGCCGCAGGCATGGATCACGCGCACGGCGAGCTTTTCAAGATCGGCGGGGATCCGCTCGAGCCGGGCTTCCTCGCGGATGATCCGGAAGGAATTGCGATAGATCTCCTGACCATCGCGGATGTAGTCAATCATCAAGGTGCTCCGTCGGCAGGTCGAGCATGGCGCCTGCTTCTTCTGGGGTGAGGTCGGCGGCGCGCAGCCTGCCGAAGCCCGGCAGGCGCGCGTCGCGCAAGTAAAGGTCATAACGGCCCGGGGCACGGGCCAGCAGGGTCGCCGGGGCGGCGTGGGCCATGGCGCAGGAACGAGGGCAGGCGGACAGGTGCACACTGCCTGGTGCGCCTTGGTGCAACAGGTTGGCCAGGGTAACGGCATCGGCCTTGGTGTCGGCCAGGGCCTTGGCGCAGCCGCTGGAGCCGGTGCAGGCGACGATCCTCGCCAGGGGATGTTCGTTGTGGCAGAGCATGCCGGATGCCGCCAGCTGCGCGCGTGCGTTTTCCAGCTCGGTCGGCTCGAGGGAGGTCAGCACCAGGCTCTGCCAAGGCGTCAGGCGCAAGCTGCCATCGCCCCATTGCCGGGCGATACGTGCGGCACTGCGGAGCATTGCGCACGTCAGGCGCCCGAGAGGTGGCGCGACGCCCAGGGCCACACCCTGGCGCTGAGGTAGCACGCCCAGCCACGGGCTTGTCGTCGCCGGGCGCTGCCAGGGCATCGACGTGGTATCGATCGGGATCACCAGCCCTTCAAGAAAGTGCTCAACCGGGCATATCTGCAGCAATTGACGCATGCGCGACTGCTCGGGCGTCGCCAGGTCAAGGAAGCGCTCCAGCACCGCCCGCACCAAAGCCAGCCCTTGCTCCACCGGCACCGCACCCAGCGCCTGGCCATTCGACAGGCTGCTCGCGAGGCCGAATCGCAACCAGATGGACCCGTCGCGCTGCATGGCTGACAGCCACAGATCATGGGCGTGTTCGCGCATCGCCAGCGCTTCGCCGCCATCGAGCTGTACGGCGAACTTGGCCGAGAGCTTGTGGAACCTGGGTGTGCGTTCCAGCAGGTCGAGGATCTGCCCTGCCAATACTCGGGTGTCGAACAGCATGGCCGGATCGAGCCCGGCCAGTGGGCTGAGCATCAGATTGCGTACATCATCACCCGCCGCGTCACGCGGGCCGAGCCCTGCGGCCAGCAGGTGCTCGACCAGCCCAGTGTGGTCCTGGCCAATGCCGCGAATTTGCAAATTGGCCCGGTTGGTCGCCTCGATCACCCCACCGGCGAAACGCTCGGCAGCGTCGGCCACGGCATCGGCCTGGTCGGCCAGCAGCAGCCCACCGGGCAGTTTGATCCGGCAGATGCCGCCATCACGCGCGGCGACGATGCGCCACAACCCCGGACAGGCCGAGGGACGGGGCGAAACTTCGGGGGGCAGGGGCTGCGTCAAGGGGGCATCCGGCAATCGTGAAAGTGCGCTTCAGTGTAGAAGGCGCGGTATTATGCCTGCTTTGTCCGACGGCATGAAAAACCGGTGGTCGAACGTTCAATTTCGGGGCTGCTGTGCAGCCCTTTCGCGGCACAAGGCCGCTCCTACAGAGGTTGCGCAACACCTGTAGGAACGGCCTTGCGCCGCGAAAGGGGCACGCAGTGCCCCCATGCGGTATCGAAGAGGACCCAATGGCCCCCTGGCTGACAGTAATAGGCATCGGCGAAGACGGCTTCAGCGGCCTGGGCAAGCAGGCCCGGCGTGCCCTGCTGTCAGCCAAGCGAATCATCGGCGCGCCACGCCAACTGGCCCTGCTGCCCCGCTGCGTGACCGCCGAACAACTGCACTGGCCCAGCCCGTTCTCCCTGGCCCCGGTCCTGGCCCTGCGCGGCGAGCCCGTATGCGTACTGGCCAGCGGCGATCCAATGTTCTACGGCGTCGGCGCCAGCCTGGCGCGCCAACTGCCCGCCGAAGAGCTGCAAGTGCTGTCGATGCCCACCTCCTGCGCCCTGGCCGCCGCTCGCCTGGGTTGGCCGTTGCAGGATGTGCAGGTGGTCTCGGTGGTGGCCCGCCCGCTGGCCGCGCTCAATGCCCATCTGCACAGCGGCATGCGCCTGCTGGTGCTGAGCAACGACGAAACCAGCCCCGCAGCCATCGCCGCGCTACTGCGCGAGCGAGGCTTCGGCCCCAGCCGTCTCCATGTGCTGGAGCACCTCGGCGGCCCGCAGGAGCGCAGGCTGAGCGGCAGCGCCGACGACTGGCCACACCGCGACATCGCCACGCTCAACCTGGTCGCCATCGAATGCCAGGCCTCACCCGACACCCCACGTTTGCCTAGAGTAGCCGGGCTACCCGACAACGCCTTCCGTCACGACGGCCAACTGACCAAGCGCGACGTGCGCGCCATCACCCTGGCCCGCCTCGCTCCGCAACCCGGCGAATTGCTGTGGGACGTGGGCGCCGGCTGCGGCTCCATCGGCATCGAATGGATGCGCGCCCACCCCAGCTGCCGCACCCTGGCGATCGAGGCTGACGAAGGTCGGCAGGGCTACATCGAATACAACCGCGACAACCTCGGCGTACCCGGCCTGCAACTGGTCCGTGGCAAGGCACCCGACGCGCTGGCTGGACTGGAGCGCCCGGATGCAATTTTCATCGGCGGCGGCGTCACTCGCGAAGGCGTACTAGACCTGTGCTGGGAGCGTCTGCTGCCGGGCGGGCGACTGGTGGCCAACGCCGTCACGCTGCAAAGCGAGGTCGCCCTCGCCCAGTTTCGCGAACGGCACGGCGGCGAACTGACCCGCATCCACATCGCCCATGCCCAGCCACTGGGCAGCTTCGACACCTGGCGCCAGGCCCTGCCGATCACCCTGCTCGATGTGGTGAAGCCCCTCGATGCGTGAAGAAACCCGCGAACAACCTGCGCCGCTGCGCAGCGGCCTGACCACCGGCAGCTGCGCCACCGCCACCAGCCTGGCGGCGGCGCGCCTGCTACTGACCGGCCAACGACACGACGCCGTGGAAATCACCTTGCCCAAGGGCAAGGTGGTGCAGATGCGCCTGGAGTTCTGCCACCTCAAGGGTGACATGGCCGAGGCCGGCACCTTGAAGGATGCCGGCGATGATCCCGATGTCACCCACGGTGCCCTGCTCTTCAGCCAGGTGCGCCTGCGCGCCGAGCCCGGCGTTCGCTTCGTCGCGGGCGCGGGCGTGGGTACCGTGACCCGCCCGGGGCTGGTGCTGGCAGTCGGTGAACCGGCCATCAACCCGGTACCGCGCAAGATGATCAGCGACCATCTGCTGCAACTGGCCGGCGATTGCGCCTACCACGGTGGTTTCGAAGTGACGGTCAACGTGCAGGGCGGCGAGCAGCTGGCCCTGAAGACCATGAACCCACGCCTGGGCATCCTCGGGGGATTGTCGATCCTGGGCACCAGCGGCATCGTCCGGCCATTCTCCTGCTCGGCCTACATCGCCTCGATCCACCAGGGCATCGACGTCGCCCATACCAACGGCTACAGCCATATCGCCGCCTGCACCGGCAACGCCAGCGAAGACACCATGCGCCGGGTCTACAACCTGCCGGAGATCGCCCTGATCGAGATGGGCGACTTCGTCGGCGCCGTGCTCAAGCACCTGCGCAAGGTACCCGTGCCGCGCCTCACGCTGTGCGGTGGCTTCGGCAAGATCAGCAAGCTGGCGGCGGGGCACATGGACCTGCACAGCCGTCATTCGAGCATCGACCTGCCGCAACTGGCGGGCTGGGCGGCGGCCATTGGCGCGGACGCGGCACTGCAACAGGCGATCGTCGCCGCCAACACCAGCCAGCAAGCCCTCGCACTTGCTCATGCCGCCGGCATCGCCCTTGGTGACGAGGTGTGCCGCCACGCACTGGTGTTCGCCCGTAGCGTGGTGCCGGCCCAGGTGCAGGTGGAAGTGTTCGCCATCGACCGCCAGGGCGGCATCGTCGGCAAGGCAGGTGTGGCATGAAGGGTCGCATCCTGCTGCTCGGCGGCGTTACCGAAGCCCTGGCGATTGCTCGCCAGCTGGGTCCTCAGCATGTCTACAGCCTCGCCGGCATCGGTCGTGTACCCCAGGACCTCGCCTGCCAGGTGCGGGTCGGTGGCTATGGCGGCGCCGAAGGCATGGCCGAATACCTGCGCCAAGCCGGCGTCAGCCTGCTGATCGACGCCACCCATCCCTATGCCGCGCAGATCAGCCGCAACGCCGCCCTCGCCGCATGCAGCGCCGGCATTCCCTGCTGGGCCCTGCGCCGCCCGGCGTGGAGGGCGCAACCCGGCGATGACTGGCGCGAAGTCGAGGACTGGGGCGGGCTGATCGAAGCGCTGGCCCCGTTCGAGCGTCCCTTGTTCACCCTTGGTCGCGAACCCCTGCAACATCTGGACGAAATTCCGCCACACCAGTTCTGGACCCTGCGCGCCCTCGAGGCGTGTCCCGGCAATGAACGCTGCGAGGTGATTGGTGCGCGCGGGCCCTTCCTCATCGACGATGAACGTGCCCTGTTCGAACGTCGGCGGGTCGACGTACTGGTTAGCAAGAACAGCGGCAGCACGGCCACCGAGCCGAAGTTGGAAGTGGCGCGGGAGCGCGGGGTTCCAGTGCTGGTGCTCAAGCGGCCGGTACTGCCGGAAGTGGGTCGGGCGTTTCAGGATGCAGGGGCGCTACTGGAAGCACTCGGCCTGTCCAAAGCCTGAGTCGCACACTGTATATCCCATTGACATATCCATCCCTGGAATTAAACTCCGGACATACATTTGCGCTTTCAAGGAGGCCCTTCATGGAGCAAGGTGCAGTCTTCAAAAGCAACCGCAGCCAGGCTATCCGCATGCCCAAAGCCCTCGCTCTTCCAGAAGACGTCACCCGCGTGGACATCGTCGCGGTGGGCCGTTCCCGTATCATCTCGCCTGCCGGCGAAAGCTGGGACAGCTGGTTCGAGGGTGAGGATGTGAGTGCGGACTTCATGGCAAGCAGGGAACAGCCAGCCGACCAAGAGCGCGAAGGATTCTGATGCTCAGGTACATGCTCGATACCAACATCTGCATTTTCACCATCAAGAACAAGCCACAGGTAGTGCGCGAGGCATTCAATCGCTACCACGGCCAACTGGCCATCAGCACGGTAACCCTAATGGAGTTGATCTACGGTGCGGAGAAATCCGCCGCACCGGAACGTAACCTGGCCATTGTCGAGGGGTTCGCCGCACGTCTCGATGTGCTTGACTACGACATTCAGGGCGCAGCTCACACCGCGCAGCTACGTGCAGAGCTGGCCAAGGCCGGCACGCCCATCGGCCCCTACGACAGAATGATTGCCGGCCACGCCCGCGCTCGCGGCCTCACGCTGGTGACCAGCAATCTGCGCGAGTTCCAGCGTGTTCCTGGGTTGCGGGTGGAAGACTGGGTGACATCCCCACGCTGACGGTCACGAGATGGCCCTGTGCCTTGCTCCTGCCGTAGAATCACCTCTCCCTCTTCTGGAAGGCTCCACCCATATGGAAATGCAATGGTGGATCTGGCTCGTCTTCGGCGTGGCCCTGATCCTGCTGGAACTGGTGCTCCCCACCTTCTTCATCCTCTGGTTCGGCATCGGTGCCGTGCTGGTGTCGCTCGTCTCGCTGCTCGCCCCCAGCCTGCAACTCGATATGCAGGGCCTGCTGTGGGTGGTGTTCTCATCGATCACCACGCTGCTCTGGTTCAAGGTGTTCCGCCGCAAGAAGCCGGACGTGCGCTGGACCGCCGACAGCGTGATCGGCGAGGTCGGCCTGCTGACCGCCAATGTGTCGCAGTTCCAGAAAGGCCGGGTGCGCTTCCAGAAACCGATCCTCGGCAACGAGGAATGGACCTGCGTCGCCGACAGCGACATCCCCGCCGGCGAGCGCGTGCGCCTGGCCGCCATCGAAGGCAACACCGCCCGGGTCACCCGGGCCTGAATCCGCACTAAAAGGAAGTTCGCAAACATGACTAGCCTCATCGTCGTCGGCACCCTCGCCGCATTTGTCCTGATCACCGTGTTCAAGGGCGTGCGCATCGTGCCCCAGGGCGAGGAATGGATCGTCGAGCGCCTGGGCCGCTACCACAGCACCCTCAAGCCGGGCCTTAACATCGTCATCCCGTACATGGACGTGGTCGCCTACCGCCTGCCGACCAAGGACATCATCCTTGACGTGCAGCAACAGGAGATCATCACCAAGGACAACGCGGTGATCGTCGCCAACGCCCTGTGCTTCGCCAAGGTGGTCGACCCGCAGAAGGCCTCGTACGGCGTGCAGAACTTCTCGTTCGCGGTCACCAGCCTGACCATGACCTCGCTGCGCGCCATCGTCGGTGCCATGGACCTGGACGAGGCATTGTCCAGCCGCGAGCAGATCAAGGCACGCCTGCGCGAGGCGATGTCCGAGCAGACCGAAGACTGGGGCGTGACCGTGCGCTCGGTGGAGATCCAGGACATCAAGCCCTCGCCAAGCATGCAGACGGCCATGGAGCGCCAGGCGGCCGCCGAGCGTGAGCGTAAAGCCGACGTGACCCGCGCCGAAGGCAACAAGCAGGCGGCGATTCTCGAAGCCGAGGCGCGCCTGCAGGCGGCCAAGCTGGATGCCGAGGCCCAGGTCAACCTGGCCGAGGCGTCGGCGCGGGCGATCACCCTGGTCAAGGAAGCGGTGGGCAGCGAGACCGTGCCGGCCATGTACCTGCTGGGTGAGCGCTACATTGGCGCGATGGAGAACCTGGCGGGCAGCGACAACGCCAAGGTGGTGGTGCTGCCGGCCGACCTGCAGGAGACCGTGCGCGGGCTGATGGGGCGTGGCAAGGCTTGATATCTGCGTCACCTTCTTCGCGGGCAAGCCCGCTCCCACAGGGTTCGCGTCACCTGTGCGGGCTTGCCCGCGAAGACGCCAGCACAGGCCTCAAAGGACCCAGGTGCGGCACTTCACCGCACCCCGGCATTTTTACCTATACTCCGCCGTACAATAGCCATCACGATTCCTGACCGGATCTCTCCATGCCCCCACGTCGGCACATCGCCTGGATAGCCTGCCTTGCAGTGCTGTTCAACCTGCTGGCCATGCCGCTGTCTTCTGCCGCGCCGAAAGGCCCGGCCGAACAGCTGCTGTGGGGGGCTTTCTGTTCCAGCATGGCCAACAAGGCCAAGGTCGATGTCCAGGCCCTGGCCAAGATCGACCTGGGACCGCAAAGCGACGACAGCGCTAGCATGATGAACTGCTGGTGCTGCCTGGGCGCCGCGCCGCTGCTGGCGCTGCCCAGCTATCCGCCGCAACTGCACAACCCTCCCGTGCAGCCTGCCGCCCACCCAGCGCCACTCGCCGACTACCAACCCACGCCGCGCCAGCTATGGCCCGCGCTCAATCCCCGTGCCTCTCCGCTGGCCTGAGTTCACTACGCTGTCCATCAGAACCTGAACAGACCGGAGACTCACCCATGCTCAAGCAAGCCCTCGTCCTGGCCGCCCTGCTGCTGCCCGGTGCCTATGCCAACGCCCACGAATACAGCAAGGGCGACCTGCACATCGCCCATCCCTGGTCGCTGGAGCTGCCACCGAACGCACCCAACGTCGCGGCCTATTTCGTTGTGCACAACAACGGCAAGACCGACGACCGCCTGCTCTCGGCGGACACACCGATCAGTAGCGATGCCCAGTTGCACGAGCACGCGATGAGCGCCACCGGCGCCATGAAGATGCAGCAGGTGCAGAGTGTGGTGGTGCCCGCCGGCAAGGACCTGACCTTCGCCCCCAGCGCCTACCACGTGATGATCATGCAGCCCAAGGACCGCAGCCTGCTGACCGACGGCAAGCGCTTCCCGCTGACCCTGCACTTCGAGAAGGCCGGTGACATCACCGTCGAGGTCGCCGTGCAGAAGCAGCCGCCCGCCGACCAGGCGCAGCACGAGCACACGCACTGATTCGATAGCTGACTGGCGCTCGCCATGAGCCTGCCGCGCTACAGCTCCGCCCGCACTACCCGCCCTGATCGCAGGCGCGTCGGTGGCGGCTGGCTGAGCCTGTTCGCCATGTGGATGATCTTCATCGGCCCGCTGGTTTCCCAGTCGATGCCGATGGAGCATCACGCCGGCATGTCCATGCCCATGGACATGTCGATGAGCATGCCCATGGCGCACAGTCACGACGCGCACCACGGCCACGGCAACGATGGCCAGTTGCATGTGATGTGGGAGAAGTGCGGCTACTGCAGCCTGCTGTTCAACTGCCCCGCCCTGCCCCAGACCCTCAGCCCGCTCAGCGCGGGCAGCGTATCCCCACCCAGCCACCTCACTATCGCCACGCGCCAGGGCCATGCCCGGCAGGCTGTATTCCCCGGCGCCCGCAGCCGCGCACCGCCCCATTCGATCATCGCCTGAACACAACGCGATAACCGCCCGAAGCCAGGAGGCTTCGCGCTGACTCATGACTGATCGACTGGAATCATTATGTCCGGCTGCACCCCTGTTTTTGCCCTTTCCCTGCGCGGCACCGTCGCCGTGCTCTGCGGCTCGCTGCTCGCGCCACTGGCCTTGGCCGCCGAAACCGGCCATGACGGCCATGCGCACGACCCGGCCGAGCTGAGCCCGACGGTGATCACCGCCATTGCCCCGAGCTCGCCACTGACCGTGGTCACCAACCCCAAGGATCCGCGCCAGCCTGTACCGGCCAGCGACGGTGGCGACTATCTCAAGACCATCCCCGGCTTCTCGGTGATCCGTGCCGGTGGCACCAACGGTGATCCGGTGCTGCGCGGCATGTTCGGTTCGCGCCTGAACATCCTCACCAATGGCGGAGTGATGCTTGGCGCCTGCCCGAGCCGCATGGACGCGCCAACCTCGTACATCTCGCCAGAAACCTACGACCGCCTCACCGTGATCAAGGGCCCGCAAAGCGTGATCTGGGGCCCCGGTGGCTCCGCCGGCACCATCCTCTTCGAACGTGACCCGGAGAAATTCGGCGAGCTCGGCAGCCGGGTCAACGGCAGCGTGCTGGCCGGTTCCAATGGCCGTTTCGACAAGGTGCTCGACGCCGCGGCCGGCAACCAGCTCGGTTATGTGCGCTTCATCGGCAACCAGTCGCACTCGGACGACTTAGAGGACGGCAACGGCAACACCGTGCCGTCGCGCTGGGACAAGTGGAACGGCGATGTCACGCTTGGCTGGACCCCGGACGCCGACACCCTGCTCGAACTGACCGCCGGCAAGGGCGACGGCGAAGCCCGCTCCGCCGGACGCGGCATGGACGGCTCGCAGTTCAAGCGCGAGAGCCTGGGGCTGCGTTTCGAGAAATCCAACATCGGCGAGGTGCTCGACAAGGTCGAGGCGCAGGTCTACTACAACTACGCCGATCATGTGATGGACAACTACACCCTGCGTTCGCCCGGCATGATGGCCATGGTCAGCAATGTCGACCGCCGTACCCTGGGTGCGCGGATCAAGGCCACCTGGCGCTGGGCCGATATGCAGTTGATCAGCGGCATCGACGCGCAGACCAACGAACACCGCAAGCGCGGCGGCATGGGCATCGACGCCTACAAGGGCAAGCCCCGGGACAAGGACGCCGACTTCCATAACTACGGCGTGTTCGGCGAGTTGACCTGGTACGCCACCGGCGAGGACCGGTTGATCACCGGCGCGCGCCTGGACCGCGCCTCGGCCCGCGATTTCCGCACAGGCATCGCCACCAGCGGCGACACTCGCGCCGACACCCTGCCCAGCGGCTTCGTGCGCTACGAGCACGACCTGGCGGCGGTGCCCGCCACCACCTACATCGGCCTGGGCCACACCCAGCGCTTCCCGGACTACTGGGAGCTGTTCTCGCCGACCCTGGCCCCGACCGGTTCGGTGAATGCCTTCGACGGCATCAAGCCAGAAAAGACCACCCAGCTCGACTTCGGCATCCAGTACCGCGACGAGCGCCTGGAAGCCTGGGCCTCGGGTTACGTCGGGCAGATCCGTGACTACATCCTGTTCGACTATGTGCCGGGCAAAGGCGGCATGGGCAGCAAGTTGGTGTCCCAGGCGCAGAACATCGACGCGCGCATCATGGGTGGCGAACTGGGCGCGGCCTACAAGCTGACCGAGAACTGGAAGGCCGATGCCACCCTGGCCTACGCCTGGGGCAAGAACAGCAGCGACGGCAAGGCCCTGCCACAGATGCCACCGCTGGAAAGCCGCCTGGGCCTGACCTACAGCCGTGATGTCTGGAGCGTCGGTGCCCTGTGGCGCCTGGTCGCCGAGCAGAACCGCATCGCCAAGAACCAGGGCAACGTGGTCGGCAAGGACTACGACACAAGCTCAGGCTTCGGCGTGTTCTCGCTCAACGGTGCCTACAAGATCAACAAAAACTTCAAGCTCAGCGCCGGCGTCGACAACCTGTTCGACAAGGCCTACGCCGAGCACCTGAACCTGGCGGGGAATGCCGGGTTCGGCTACCCGGCCAGCGCCACGGAACCGGTGAACGAGCCAGGCAGGACCTTCTGGACCAAGGTCGACTTCAGCTTCTGACAACAACAAACGGGCGCGGGACCTGACCGCGCCCACTTAAGGTCTTCGGGAGGCTCCCATGAGCAAACCAAACGTTTCCTTCTACAACCTTGCGTGGCGCTGGCATTTCTATGCCGGGCTGTTCGTGGCGCCGTTCATGATCCTGCTGGCGATCACCGGGATCATCTACCTGTTCAAGCCACAACTCGACCCACTGATGTACCGCGAGCTGATGGTGGTCGAGGCCGGCCATCACCGGCAAAGCGCCGATTCCCTGCTGGCCAACGTACGCCAGGCTTATCCACAGGGCCATGTCGGCCAGTACCTGCCGCCGCTGAACGCCGAGCGCAGCGCGCAGTTCGTCGTGCACGATAGCGGTCGTGAGCTGAACGTCTTCATCGACCCGTACAGCGGCAAGGTACTGGGCGCGCAGGACGGCAAGCAGAACCTGCAGGCCATCGCCCGGGCCCTGCATGGCGAGCTGATGGTCGGCACGGTCGGCGACCGGCTGGTGGAACTGGCGGCGGGCTGGGGCATCGTCCTTGTCGTGTCCGGCCTCTATCTGTGGTGGCCACGTGGGCGCAGCAGCGCCGGGGTGCTGTGGCCACGCTTGAGCGCGCGCGGCCGGGTGCTGTGGCGCGACCTGCATGCTGTTACCGGGTTCTGGGGTTCGGCATTGCTGCTGTTGATGCTGATCAGCGGCATGACCTGGACCGGGCTGTGGGGCAAGCAATATGCCGATCTGTGGAACCGTTTCCCGGCGGCGATGTGGAACGACGTGCCCAAGTCCGATAAAGAAGCGCGCGACCTCAACAGCGCCCATCGCCAGACCGTGCCCTGGGCCATGGAGAACACCCCGATGCCGGTGTCCGGCGCCCATGCCGAGCATGCCGGGCATCACATGATGGATCATGCTCCCGCCGCGCCACAGGTCAGCCTGCAACAGGTCGAGGATATCGCCACCCTGCGCAAGGTCGAGCCGGGTTACAGCATCACCCTGCCAACCAGTGCCGACGGCGTATTCACTGTCGCGGTGTTCGCCGACGATCCGCGCAACGACGCCACCCTGCATGTGGACCAGTACACCGGGCAGGTGCTGGCCGATGTACGCTGGCAGGACTACAGCCCGGTGGCTCGCGCCACGGAGCTGGGGGTGATGCTGCACGAAGGGAAGATGTTCGGGCCGTTGAACCAGATCGTCATCCTGCTGGTGTGCCTGATGATCCTACTGGGCTCGGTGAGCGGGCTGGTGATGTGGTGGAAGCGCAAGCCCACTGGTGGACTAGGGGTACCGCCGCTGCGTCATGACCTGCCGCGCTGGAAGATGGCGGTGGGGGTAATGGTGGTACTGGGCGTTGCCTTCCCGCTGGTGGGGTTGTCCATGGTGGTGATGTGGGTGGTCGACAGCCTGGTGGTGCGGCGCCGCAGGATCATGGCCCAAGCCTGATTCCGCGCCGGCTTCTTCGCGGGTAAACCCGCTCCCACAGGTTCTGCGGCGCTCTCGGAACCTGTGGGAGCGGGTTTACCCGCGAAGAGGCCGGCACAAACAACCATTGATTCCCGTCATGTCGCCGCCCCCGCTGCACCGCCAAGATCGTGCCGATCTGCCACACCCGCGATCGGAACGCGACGTGATAGCCTACTCGGCTTTCGCTCACAAAAAGACTGACCCTCAATGGAATGCAGCCTATGACCCGGACCTCCCAGACACCCTCTGAAGAGCAGCACCTGCAACGCAACCTGACCAACCGCCACATCCAGCTCATCGCCATCGGCGGCGCCATCGGTACCGGCCTGTTCATGGGCTCGGGCAAGACCATCAGCCTGGCCGGCCCGTCGATCATCTTCGTCTACATGATCATCGGCTTCATGCTGTTCTTCGTCATGCGCGCCATGGGCGAGCTGCTGCTGTCGAACCTCAACTACAAGTCGTTCATCGACTTCTCCGCCGACCTGCTCGGCCCCTGGGCCGGCTACTTCACCGGCTGGACCTACTGGTTCTGCTGGGTGGTCACCGGCATCGCCGACGTGGTGGCGATCGCCGCCTATACGCAGTTCTGGTTCCCCGACCTTCCGCAGTGGATACCGGCGCTGAGCTGCGTGGCCCTGCTGCTGTCGCTGAACCTGGTGACGGTGAAGATGTTCGGCGAAATGGAATTCTGGTTCGCCCTGATCAAGATCATTGCCATCATGGGCCTGGTCGCCACCGGCCTGTACATGGTCATCACCGGCTTCCAATCACCGAGCGGCCATACCGCCACCCTGGCCAACCTGTGGAATGACGGCGGCATGTTCCCCAACGGCATGCTGGGCTTCTTCGCCGGCTTCCAGATCGCCGTGTTCGCCTTCGTCGGTATCGAACTGGTGGGCACCACCGCCGCCGAGGCGAAGAACCCCGAGCGCACCCTGCCGCGGGCGATCAACTCGATCCCGGTGCGCATCATCGTGTTCTACGTGCTGGCGCTGATCGCAATCATGGCGGTGACCCCATGGCGCGACGTGGTGCCGGGCAAGAGCCCGTTCGTCGAGCTGTTCGTGCTGGCCGGCCTGCCAGCGGCGGCGAGCATCATCAACTTCGTGGTGCTGACCTCGGCGGCCTCGTCGGCCAACAGCGGCGTGTTCTCCACCAGCCGCATGCTGTTCGGCCTGGCCCAGGAAGGCGACGCGCCCAAGGCATTCGAGAAACTGTCGAGCCGCTCGGTGCCGGCCAACGGCCTGTTCTTCTCCTGCGCCTGCCTGCTGCTGGGCGCGGTGCTGATCTACCTGGTGCCGAACGTGATCGAGGCGTTCACCCTGGTGACCACCGTGTCGGCGGTATTGTTCATGTTCGTCTGGACGCTGATCCTGCTGTCGTACCTGAGCTACCGCAAACAGCGCGCGGCGCTGCATGCGCAATCCACCTACAAGATGCCCGGCGGGCGCTTCATGTGCTACGTGTGCCTGGTGTTCTTCGCCGGCATCCTGGTGCTGTTGAGCCTGGAGGCCGATACGCGCTCGGCGCTGGTGGTGACGCCAATCTGGTTTGTGATCCTGGCGGTGACCTATCAGTTTGTGCGTAGCAGGCGCCAGCCGCGTGCGGCGGTGCGTGAAGCGTCTAACAACTGATCCGGCCAATGGGGCCGCTGCGCGGCCCTTTCGCGACACAAGGCCGCTCCTACAGGAGATCGCGTTCCCCTGTAGGAGCGGCCTTGTGTCGCGAAAGGGCTGCGCAGCAGCCCCAGGATTTTCAGCCAGGCACTAAGCCTGCTCCAATCCCTCGAGCACCGCCTCGGCCAGCGCCATGCCTTTCTCCAGCGAGTTCTCCGTCGCCGTCAGCAAACTGCGCAATGGCTCCCCCGCCTTCTCCAGCGCTGCGGCATTGGTTTCATACGCCGCCTTCAACGCCGCCACAGCGCACACCAGCGCATCCTCGCTATCAACGCCAGCACGTACCGAGAGAATCGGATCATGGGCGTGATTGCAGGTGCCAAAGTGGGAACAAGCGGTGACAGGACGTGATTTGCGGGGACTGTGGTTGACCAGCGATTCCTGGTTCATGGCTGCACCTCTCGATGAAAGGTGGCGATCTCGACAAATGCGAACGGTGGATCTGGAACGATCTTCTTGAGCATGGTGCATCTCCTTGCAGCTCTCTCTTTTAGAAGCTCCGCGCCCATACGCCAGGATGGGTGGACGAAGCCGTGCGGGTTGGCGTGCCGGCAGAGAGAACCGGTGAGCCCGAAGGCTCCCACACACGGCTCCGCCCATAACGGGTGCAGCCATGCAGAACACAATCGCGAAGTGCGTCAGTGCTCGATCTCTCTGAAAACGGGACGCCAATCCCGAACCGCAGAAACTACTGCGGTGCGGCACGGTACTCAAGTACCGCTTATGTGTCAAAAGTGTTCATCGCCCCCGACCCAATCCTGTGCAAGCCCAACCTGCAAGCACCACCCTGGCCCCACCTCGCGCCCCGATTCGTCGCACAACCGCTCTACCACGCACCTTCCATCGCTCGGCACAGCCTTTGCAATCTCCGATCTGGCCAACACCCACCATCACATCGGAGTGAGCACATGAAGCGACGCAGTCTGATCAAGGCCTTCACCCTCAGCGCATCGATCGCCGCGATGGGCCTGAGCTGGAGCATCCAGGCCGCCGAAACCATCAAGGTCGGCATCCTGCATTCGCTGTCGGGGACCATGGCGATTTCCGAGACGTCGCTCAAGGACATGGCGCTGATGACCATCGACGAGATCAACGCCAAGGGCGGGGTCAACGGCAAGATGCTGGAACCGGTGGTGGTCGACCCGGCATCCAACTGGCCGCTGTTCGCCGAGAAGAGCCGCCAGTTGCTGACCCAGGACAAAGTGGCGGTGGTGTTCGGCTGCTGGACTTCGGTGTCGCGCAAGTCGGTGCTGCCGGTGTTCGAGGAGCTTAACGGCCTGCTGTTCTACCCGGTGCAGTACGAAGGCGAAGAGATGTCGCCGAACGTCTTCTACACGGGTGCGGCGCCCAACCAGCAGGCGATCCCGGCCGTCGAATACCTGATGAGCGAGGACGGCGGCAGCGCCAAGCGCTTCTTCCTGCTGGGCACAGACTACGTCTATCCGCGCACCACCAACAAGATCCTGCGCGCCTTCCTGCACAGCAAGGGCGTGGCCGACAAGGACATCGAAGAGGTGTACACGCCGTTCGGCCACGCCGATTACCAGACCATCGTCGCTAACATCAAGAAGTTCTCCGCCGGGGGCAAGACAGCGGTCATCTCGACGGTCAATGGCGACTCCAACGTGCCGTTCTACAAGGAGCTGGCCAACCAGGGCCTGAAGGCCACCGAAGTGCCGGTGGTGGCGTTCTCGGTGGGCGAAGAAGAGCTGCGCGGCATCGACACCAAACCGCTGGTGGGGCACCTGGCGGCGTGGAACTACTTCGAGTCGGTGGATAACCCAGTGAACCAGAAGTTCGTCGCCGACTGGAAGGCCTACGCCAAGGCCAAGAACCTGCCAGGTGCCGACAAGGCGGTGACCAACGACCCGATGGAGGCCACTTACGTGGGCATTCACATGTGGGCGCAGGCGGTGCAGAAGGCCGGCAGCACCGATGTGGACAAGGTGCGCGAGGCGCTGGCCGGGCAGAGCTTCAAAGCGCCGTCGGGCTTCACCCTGACCATGGACAAGAGCAACCACCACCTGCACAAGCCGGTGATGATCGGCGAGATCCAGGATGACGGGCAGTTCAGCGTGGTGTGGCAGACCGAAGAGCCGTTGCGGGCGCAGCCTTGGAGCCCGTTCATTCCGGGCAATGACAAGCGGCCTGACTATGCGGTGAAAAGTAACTGAGTGCATGGGGCCGCGCTGCGGCCCATTCGCGGGTAAACCCGCTCCCACAGGGACCGCACAGGTTTCAGACCTTGCACCCTACCTGTGGGAGCGGGTTTACCCGCGAAGAATCCACCGTCGATTTCCAGGATTACTCGCATGCTCAGACTCCTGCTCACCCTCCTCCTACTTCTGCCCCTGGCATCCAAAGCCAGCGAGGGCGAGTTCTTCCTCAGCGCCAAGCCCGCCGAACAGGCCAACCTACTCGAAACCTGGGCCGCACAACCCGACGCCGCCCGCCTGCCGCTGCTGGACAACCTGCGCCAAGGCCGCATCGCCGAAAACGACACCCGCAAGCTACGCCTGAACAACCGCCTGCGCGGCCTGATCGACAACGCCCTGGCCAGCCATCAGCTGCTCAGCGACCAAGCCAACGTACGCCTGGCCGCCGCCCAGCAATTGCAGAAAACCGCGCAACCCGCGCAGATGGCCTTCCTCGACCGGCGCTTCGCCAGCGAACCGGACGCCGCCGTGCACGCAGCCCTAGGCCTGGCCCTGGCCAACCTGCAACTGGGCGCCAGCGAGCCTGCAGTACGCCTGGCCGCCGTGCGCCTGCTCGGCGAAACCGGCGACCCGCTGGCCCGCACCCGCCTCGAAGCGCTGCTGCAACCCGACGCAGAAAGCGACCCAGGCGTGCGCACCGCCGCCAAGACCAGCCTGGCCCAGGTCAAGCGCAAGCTGCTGGTCGGCGAACTGCTCGGCCAGGCCTTCAGCGGCCTGTCGCTGGGTTCGATTCTGCTGCTGGCGGCGCTGGGCCTGGCGATCACCTTCGGCCTGCTCGGGGTGATCAACATGGCCCACGGCGAGATGCTGATGCTCGGCGCCTACAGCACCTACATGGTCCAGGTGCTGCTGCAGCGCTACGCCCCCGGCGCCATCGAGTTCTACCCGTTGATCGCCCTGCCGGTGGCGTTCGCGGTCAGCGCCGGGGTCGGCATGGCCCTGGAGCGCACAGTGATCCGCCACCTCTACGGCCGCCCGCTGGAAACCCTGCTGGCGACCTGGGGCATCAGCCTGATCCTGATCCAGGCCATCCGCCTGCTGTTCGGCGCGCAGAACGTCGAGGTCAGCAACCCGGCCTGGCTGTCCGGCGGCATCCAGGTACTGCCCAACCTGGTGCTGCCCTACAACCGCCTGGTGATCATCGGCTTCGCCCTGGCGGTGGTGCTGCTCACCTGGCTGCTGCTCAACCGCACGCGGCTGGGCCTGAACGTGCGCGCGGTGACTCAGAACCGCAACATGGCGGCCTGCTGCGGGGTGTCCACCGGGCGGGTCGACATGCTCGCCTTCGGCCTCGGTTCCGGCATCGCCGGGCTGGGCGGGGTGGCCCTGAGCCAGGTCGGCAACGTCGGCCCGGACCTGGGCCAGAGCTACATCATCGATTCGTTCCTGGTGGTGGTGCTCGGCGGCGTCGGCCAGCTGGCTGGTAGCCTGTGGGCGGCCTTCGGCCTGGGCATCGCCAACAAACTGCTGGAGCCGCAGATCGGTGCGGTGCTGGGCAAGATCCTCATCCTTGCGTTGATCATTCTGTTCATCCAGAAGCGCCCGCAAGGCCTGTTCGCCCTCAAGGGACGGGTAATCGACTGATGAACCAGCCACTGCTTGTCACTGCTGCGCAAAAGGCCGGGCCACGGCTGTCGCTGGCCATCGGCGCGGTCGTCGTCCTGCTGCTGGTGGCCCTGGCGCTGCTGTCGCTGCTGCCGATGGACCACCCGCTGCAAGTCTCGGCGTACACCCTGACCCTGGTCGGCAAGATCCTCTGCTACGCCATCGTCGCCCTGGCCCTGGACCTGGTCTGGGGCTATGCCGGGCTGCTGTCGCTGGGCCATGGCCTGTTCTTCGCCCTGGGCGGCTACGCCATGGGCATGTACCTGATGCGCCAGGCGGCCGGCGACGGCCTGCCGGGGTTCATGACCTTCCTGTCGTGGAGCGAGCTGCCCTGGTACTGGGCCGGCACCCAGCACTTCGCCTGGGCGCTGTGCCTGGTGGTGCTGGCGCCGGGGCTGCTGGCGCTGGTGTTCGGCTTCTTCGCCTTCCGCTCGCGGATCAAGGGCGTGTACTTCTCGATCATGACCCAGGCCCTGACCTTCGCCGGCATGCTGCTGTTCTTCCGCAACGAAACGGGCTTTGGTGGCAACAACGGCTTCACCAATTTCCGCACCATCCTCGGTTTCGACATCACCGCCCAGGGCACCCGGGCCGTGCTGTTCCTGCTCACGGTGGGCCTGCTGCTGGGCAGCCTGTTCCTGTGCTGGCGCCTGACCCAGAGCAAGTTCGGGCGCCTGCTCACCGCCGTGCGCGATGCCGAGAACCGCCTGATGTTCTGCGGCTACGACCCGCGCGGCTTCAAGCTGCTGGTGTGGGTGCTCAGCGCCGTGCTGTGCGGCTTGGCCGGGGCGCTGTACGTGCCGCAGGTGGGCATCATCAACCCCAGCGAGATGTCGCCGACCAACTCCATCGAGGCCGCCGTGTGGGTGGCGCTGGGCGGGCGCGGCACGCTGATCGGACCACTGCTCGGCGCCGGCCTGGTCAATGGCATGAAGAGCTGGTTCACCGTGGCGTTCCCGGAGTTCTGGCTGTTCTTCCTCGGCGCGCTGTTCATCCTCGTCACCCTGTACCTGCCCAAGGGCGTGGTCGGCCTGTTGAAGAAAAGGAGCCAGCCATGAGAAGCGTGCCCCCGGTGCATCCGGAATTCATGCTGGAACCGATCTTCGACCAGATCGGCAGCGGGCGTGAGGCGATCGGCCTGGGCCGGCGCCGCGAGGCCGGGCTCGACACCCGCCACGGCACGGTGCTGAGCCTGGAGGGCATCAGTGTCAGCTTCGATGGCTTCAAGGCGCTCAACGACCTGAACCTGTACATCGGCGTCGGCGAGCTGCGCTGCATCATCGGCCCCAACGGCGCCGGCAAGACCACGATGATGGACGTGATCACCGGCAAGACCCGCCCCGACACGGGCACGGCCTTCTTTGGCGACACCCTCGACCTGACCCGCATGAACGAATGCCAGATCGCCCAGGCCGGGATCGGCCGCAAGTTCCAGAAGCCCACGGTATTCGAGGCGCTGACGGTGTTCGAGAACCTGGAGCTGGCCTTGAAGGCCGACAAGTCGGTGTGGGCCAGCCTGGCCGCGCGCTTGAGTGGCGAGCAACGCCAGCGCATCGACGAGGTGCTGAGCACCCTGCGCCTGCTGCCCCTGGCCCAGCGCCAGGCGGGGCTGTTGTCCCACGGGCAGAAGCAGTTCCTGGAGATCGGCATGCTGCTGGTGCAGGAGCCGAGGTTGCTGCTGCTCGACGAGCCGGTGGCCGGGATGACCGATGCCGAGACCGAGTTCACCGCCGAGCTGTTCCGCTCGTTGGCAGGCAAGCATTCGCTGATGGTGGTGGAGCATGACATGGGGTTTGTGGGCAGCATCGCCGACCATGTGACGGTGCTGCACCAGGGGAGTGTGCTGGCGCAAGGGTCGCTGGCGCAGGTGCAGGAGGATGAGCGGGTGGTCGAGGTGTACCTGGGCCGTTAGACAAGGACACCTGTGCCGGCCTCTTCGCGGGTAAACCCGCTCCCACAGGTACAGCACGGTCCACTGTGGGAGCGGGTTTACCCGCGAAAAGGCCAGCACAGGCAAAGCAGATCTGTCAGGAACTCCATATGCTGAAAATCGAAACCCTGCACCAGTACTACGGCGGCAGCCACATCCTGCGCGGCCTGTCCTTCGAGGCCAAGGTCGGCGAGGTCACCTGCCTGCTGGGCCGCAACGGCGTGGGCAAGACCACCCTGCTGCGCTGCCTGATGGGCCTGCTGCCGGCCCGCGAGGGTCGCGTGGAGTGGGAAGGCAAACCCATCACCACGTTCAAGCCCCAGCAGCGGGTCCAGGCCGGCATCGCCTACGTGCCCCAGGGCCGCGAAATCTTCCCGCGCCTGACCGTCGAGGAAAACCTGCTGATGGGCCTGTCGCGCTTCCCTGCCCGCGAGGCACGGGAAGTGCCGGCCTTCATCTACGAACTGTTCCCGGTGCTGGAGCAGATGAAACAACGCCGTGGCGGGGACCTCTCGGGCGGCCAGCAGCAACAGCTGGCCATCGGCCGCGCCCTGGCCAGCCGCCCGCGCCTGCTGATCCTCGACGAGCCCACCGAAGGCATACAGCCGTCAGTGATCAAAGAGATTGGCGCGGTGATCCGCAAACTGGCCGACCGGGGCGACATGGCCATCCTGCTGGTGGAGCAGTTCTACGACTTCGCCGAGGAGTTGGCCGACCAGTACCTGGTCATGGCCCGCGGCGAGATCGTCCAGCGTGGCCGGGGCGAAAACATGCAGGCCGAAGGTGTGCGCGGCCTGGTTACCATTTAATCTGCAACCACTTCCCTTGCGAGACGCTGTCATGAGTTACCAGATCCGCGACGCCCTGATCGACGACGTGCCGGGCATCCTCGACATCTACAACGACGCCGTGGCCAACACCACGGCGATCTGGAACGAAACCCCCGTGGACCTGGGCAACCGCCTGGCCTGGTTCGAGGCCCGCGCGCAGCAGGGCTACCCTATTTTGGTGGCAGTGGACGACAGCGGCGTGCTGGGCTATGCCTCATTTGGCGACTGGCGGCCGTTCGAAGGCTTCCGGCATACCGTCGAGCACTCGGTGTATGTACATGGCGACCAACGAGGCAAGGGCCTGGGTCCTGTATTGATGGCCGCGCTGATCGAGCGCGCGCGCCACTGCGACAAGCATGTGATGGTCGCGGCCATCGAGAGTGGCAATGCCGCGTCGATCCGCCTGCACGAACGCCTGGGCTTCAGCATCACCGGGCAGATGCCGCAGGTGGGAGTGAAGTTCGGGCGCTGGCTGGACCTGACCTTCATGCAGCTGTACCTGGATGACAACACCCTTCCCCCTTCAAGGACCTGAAGCCGATGAACACCGCCCAACTGCACCGCGTGCCCCACGAAGGCCTGGCGTACTACCGCGACGGCCTGGTGGCCCTTCTGCTCGATGCTGTGCACCAAGGCGCGTCGGTGGGGTTTCTGGCCGATATCGACGAACAGCAGGCCAAGGCCTACTTCGACGAGGTGAAGGCCAAGCTGGCCGGTGGCGAGCAGCTGCTCTGGGTCATTGCCCAGGGGCAGGAGGTGCTGGGCAGCGTGCAACTGGGGTTGTGCCTCAAGCCCAACGGGCTGAACCGGGGCGAGGTGCAGAAGTTGCTGGTGCACAGTGATGCAAGGCGGCGTGGGCTGGGGCAACAGTTGATGAACGCACTAGAGGCCGAAGCGCGGCGGATCGGGCGGGGGATGTTGTTTCTCGATACCGAGGCTGGGTCTGGGGCGGAGGCGTTCTATCGGACGCTGGGGTACAGCAAGGCGGGGGAGATTCCGGATTATGCCTGCGGACCGGGTGGGGTTTATCGGGCGACAGCGCTGTACTTCAAAGTGATCGCGAAAGTCTCGTGAACCTGGGGGCGCTTTGCGCCCCTTTCGCGACACAAGGCCGCTCCTACAGGCGACCGCGATCCCTTGTAGGAGCGGCCTTGTGTCGCGAAAGGGCTGCGCAGCAGCCCCGGGATTTCACAGGTAATACCCGTCACATCTGGGTAAACCTGCCCAACCGCTGCTTCAACATACTGTTCTCGCTACGCAACTGCTGCACCTCTTCCAGCAATTCCAGCGCCAGCGCCACCCCTTCCCACTCCAGCTCCAGCTCCTGATGCAGCTTCACCGCGCGCTTCAAGGTCACCGGCGCGCGATCATCGAACACCCACTCCTCCGGCGTTCGCCCCGAAGGTTCAACAATGCCGTGCTCGACTATCTCGATCACCCAGTCAGCCGATACATCGGCTTCCTGGCACAAGGTACGCATGTCCAGTTGAACGATCAGGGTGCTGCTCATGATCACTTACTCCATTGAGTCCTCGGGTTGAACGCGGCTTTCTCGGAGAGCTGGGTCCACAATGCGCGAGCTGCTTCGTCGGATTGGGCAGGCATCACTACCTTGAGCTGGGCGTACAGGTCGCCGCGCTCGCCCTGCTTGTTCAGCAAGCCCATGCCCTTGACCCGCAGGCGCTGGCCGCTCTGGCTGTCGGGGCGGATGGTCAGGTTGATCTTGCCGGTCAGGGTCGGCACGGCCACCTTGGCGCCGAGCGCCGCTTCCCACGGTGCCAGGGGCACGGTGATGATCAGGTCATGACCTTCGACATCGAACAGCGGGTGCGGTGCCATGCGGATGGTCAGGAACAGGTCGCCATTGGCGCCACCGCCCACACCGGGTGCGCCCTGGCCCTTGAGGCGGATGCGCTCGCCGTCGGTCACCCCAGCGGGGATCTTCACGTTCAGCGTCTTGGTGGTGAAGCCGGTGCGCTGCCCGGCACCGTTGGTCTGCGGCACCTGGAAGCTGATCTGCTTGGATTCCTTGTTCAGGGTCTCTTCGAGGAATACCGCCAGTTCAAGCTCCACGTCCTGCCCCCGCCTGCCGGCACTGCGTTGTTGCCGGCCACCGCCGCCACCGAAGGGGTTGCCACCCCGGGCGCCGAAGATCGAGCTGAAGAAGTCAGAGAAGTCGCCACCCTCGAAGCCGCCGCCAGCGCCGCCGCGCGACTCCCAGCCGGGCGGTGCCTGGAACGGCCGGCCATGCTGGCCGCCATACTTGCGGATCTCGTCGTACTCGGCGCGCTTGTCCTTGTCGCCCAGCACTTCGTAGGCCTCGTTGGCCTCCTTGAATTTGTCCTCGGCGTCACGCTCCTTGCTGACGTCGGGGTGATACTTGCGCGCGAGCTTGCGGTACGCGGCCTTGATCGCCTTCTCGTCCGCGCTCGGTTCGACGCCGAGTATCTTGTAGTAGTCTTTGAAGTCCATCTAGGGGTCACCCGTTCGAATACACGTATTGCCACTGAAGATTGGGGTCAAGCATAGACTTTCAAGGCGCACTTGGTGTTGCGCCATCGCAGACGACCGGTCTTGATTTAGCCGCAGACTGGCATAAACTGCGCGGCCGTTTTGCCTCCGGAAGCTCTCCCCCATGTCTGACGTATCCCCGGCCCGCGCCCTCGGCATCGACTTCGGCACCTCCAACTCCACGGTCGGCTGGCACCGCCCGGGCG
Organism: Pseudomonas xantholysinigenes; assembly: GCF_014268885.2. NCBI lineage: Bacteria > Pseudomonadati > Pseudomonadota > Gammaproteobacteria > Pseudomonadales > Pseudomonadaceae > Pseudomonas > Pseudomonas xantholysinigenes. Next base: position 4,951,976 of record NZ_CP077095.1, read on the forward strand.
TCGAATCGCTGATCGCCCTGGAAGACGGCAAGATCACCCTGCCCTCGGTGGTCTTCTTCAACATCGAGGAACGTCGCCCGGTGTATGGCCGCCTGGCCCTGCACGAATACCTGGAAGGCTACGAAGGCCGCCTGATGCGTTCGCTCAAGAGCCTGCTGGGCTCCAAGCTGATCAAGCACGACACCAGCGTGCTGGGCAGCGCCCTGCCGTTCAAGGACCTGCTGGGCATGTTCATCGGTGAGCTGAAAAAGCGCGCCGAAGCCGCTGCCGGCCGTGAGTTCGACCAGGTGGTGCTGGGCCGTCCGGTGTTCTTCGTCGACGAAGACCCCGCCGCCGACCAGGAGGCCGAGGACACCCTGGCCGATGTAGCACGCAAGATCGGTTTCAAGGACGTGTCGTTCCAGTACGAACCGATCGCCGCGGCGTTCGACTACGAGTCGGGCATCAGCCGTGAAGAGCTGGTTCTGATTGTCGATATCGGCGGTGGTACCTCGGACTTTACGCTGATCCGTCTGTCGCCCGAGCGCCACCTGGTGGCCGAGCGCCAAAGCGATATTCTCGCCACCGGCGGCGTGCACATCGGCGGTACCGACTTCGACAAGCAACTGAGCCTGCAGGGCGTGATGCCGCTGTTCGGCTACGGCAGCCGGATGAAGAGCGGCGCGCTGATGCCCACCAGCTACCACCTCAACCTGGCCACCTGGCACACCATCAACGCCCTTTACTCGCAGAAGTCGCAGTTGGCCCTGGGCAGCATGCGCTACGACATCGAGGACACGCTGGGTATCGACCGCCTGTTCAACCTGATCGAGCAGCGCGCCGGGCACTGGCTGGCGATGGAAGTGGAAGCGAGCAAGATCGAGCTGACCGAGCGCGACAGCCGCCGGATCGACTTTGGCCGCATCGAGCCTGAACTGTCGGCGGAGCTGACCCGGGCGCTGTTCGAAGACGCCATCGATGGTTTGCTGGAGCGAGTGCGCGGCAGCGTGACCGAGTTGCTGGCCAAGGCCGGCGTGAGCGAGGGGCAGGTGGACACGGTGTTCTTCACCGGTGGTTCCAGCGGGATTCCGGCGCTGCGCAACAGCGTGGCGGCGATGCTGCCCAATGCGCGGCATGTGGAAGGCAATATCTTCGGCAGCATCGGCAGCGGCCTGGCGATCGAGGCGCGCAAGCGTTACGGGTGAGCTACAAGCTGCAAGCTCCAAGCTCCAAGCTGGTTAAGGAACGCTTGTAGCTTGTAGCTTGTAGCTTGTAGCTTGCAGCTTGCAGCTTGCAGCTTGCAGCTTGCCGCTGCCTCAAACCAACTCCGCCCGCTTCAGCTCACTCTTCAGATAGGCGTAATAAATCGGTCCCGCCACCACCCCCGGCAGCCCGAACGCCGCCTCGAACACCAGCATCGCCAGCAATAGCTCCCAGGCCTTGGCACTGATCTGCCCGCCGACGATCCTCGCGTTGAGGAAGTACTCGACCTTGTGGATCACGATCAAATACCCCAGCGCCGCCGCCGCCACCCAGATCGACAGCGACATCCCGACGATGGTGATCAGGGTGTTGGACATCAGGTTGCCGATCACCGGCAGCAGCCCGAGCAGGAAGGTCAGCACGATCAGCGTCTTGGTCAGCGGCAGGTGCACGCCGAACAGCGGCAGCACCACAGCCAGGAAGATCCCGGTGAACACGGTGTTGAGCAGCGAGATCTTGATCTGCGCGAAGACGATGTTGCGAAACGCCTGCACCAGCAGGCTCAGGCGCTCGAACAGCGCCGCCGCCAGGGGCTTGCGTCGGGAGATGTCGGGGATGCGCTGCAGGGCGACGATGGCGCCAAGGATCATGCCGATCAGCAGGGTCACGAACATGTGCGCCATACCCTTGCCCACCAGCTGCAGGTCGCTCAGGTGGCTCTTGATCCAGTCACCGATGGCCACCTTGAACTCGGCGGCGCTGGCCGGCAGGTAGGCTTCGATGAACGGCGGCAACTGGCCTCGCGCGCGCTCGACCAGGCCCATGAACTTGTCCAGCGAGGCGCCGGGGTTCTCGGCCTCGTGCAGCAGGAAACTGAAGGCACCGGCGATCAGCAACGTCAGCGTGCTCACCACCAGGGTCCCGAGCAGCGCCACCGCCAGCCAGCGTGCGCGCTGCCCGGCGATCAGCGGTTGCAGGCGCGGGGTAAGCATGTTGACCAGCTCGTAGACCAGCAGGCCGGCCAGCAGGCTCGGCAGCAGCTTTAGCGGCAGCGCCAGCAACAGGCCCGCCATGACGATGATCCAGCTGGCCAGGGTGACCTGGCGGGGAGTGAAAGTCATACAGCCTCAACGGCAGACAGCGGAAAGTCCCGCAGTCTGCCAGCCTTAACGGCAGAGGCATAGGCGCAGGTCATTTCTTCTTCAGGCAGTCACTCATGAAGGTCTTGCGTTCATCGCCCTTGAGCGCCTTGGTGGTGGCGTCGGCGTTGCAGGTCTTCATCTTCTCCTGCTGGGTGGCGGGCTTGGCCGGCTCGGCCTTTTTCAGGCAGGTGCTCATGAACGCCTTGCGTTCGTCACCCTTGAGCGCCTTGGTGGTGGCGTCGGCGTTGCAGGTCTTCATCTTTTCCTGTTGCGCGGTGGCGGCGAATCCTTGCCCGGCGATCAACATGCCCAACACCAGCAGGGGTACGTGCAGCAGCTTCATGGAGTGGTCTCCTTGTTCCCGCGCCCGATGCGCGGTCGTCGAGCTGAGTGTAGACAAGAATTCTTACATCTCCGTGCGGGCGCGGCGCCGGTACTGCTCCGGGGTGCAATGGGCCTGGCGTTGGAACATGGCAATGAAAGCCGAGGCGCTGCTATAGCCGAGGTCGAAGGCGATGGCCTGGATAGGCAGCCCCGCCTCCAGTGCCTCGATGGCCCGCAGGAAGCGCAGGCGCAGGCGCCATTCGCCGAAACTGATCCCCAGCTCTTGCAGAAAGTACCGGGCCAGGGTGCGCTCGCTGACATGCACCTGGGCCGCCCACTCGGCCAGAGCACGGTTGTCGCCAGGCTCGGCATGCAGCGCCTCGAGTACTCGGCGCAGGCCGTCGCTACGAGCATAGGGCAGGTAGCAGGTCTGGGTCGGGGCCAGGTGCAACTGGTCGATCAGTACCTGGACCAGGCGCCGGTCACGCTCGTCCTGGGCGATGTGCAGGTCGCGGCGGGCAAAGTCGCCGAGGATCGCCTTGAGGATGTCGCTGATCACCAGGCTGCAGGGCTGCGTCGGCATTTCGGCGCACAGGCTGCGTTCCAGGTAGACCGAGCGGTAGATGATGGCCTGGGGGTTGTAGCAGCCGTGCTCGGTGTCCGGCGGTACCCAGACGGCGTAGTGCGGCGGCGAGATGAAGCGCTGGCCCTCGACGTCCAGGTGCATCAGGCCATGGGAGGCATAGTTGAGCTGGCCCCAAGGATGGCGGTGCGGCGGGCTGTGGGTGTCGGCGCCGAACTCGTCGTAGCGGAAGTACACCGGCGCGGGGAGCTGGTCGAATTGAGGGATGTCGAGGTACTTGCGGGCCATGCTGTCTGCTTCGCGGGGCTAGTTGTCTGGATAGAAGTATAGAGTTTCATACGGACAACCGATAATACCGAGCCATCAGGGCTGCTGCGCAGCCCTTCGCGGGTAAACCCGCTCCCACAGGATTCGCACTGTCCCTATGGGAGCGGGTTTACCCGCGAAGGGCCGCACAGCGGCCCCATTCTGTCACTGTGAGTACCCGTTGCATGAACTACCTCCTCCCCTTCCTCGCCATCCTCATCTGGGCCGGCAACACCGTGGTCACCAAGATGTCCGCCGGGGCCATCTTCCCCGCCGAGATCGGCTTTTATCGCTGGCTGCTGGCCGGCCTGCTGTTCACTCCTTTCCTGCTGCCCCAGGTCTGGCGCAACCGCGCAGCCATCCGCCCGCACCTGGGCAAGATCTTCGTGCTCGGCGTGCTGGGCATGGCCATCTACCAGAGCCTGGCGTACTTCGCCGCCGCCATCACCAGCGCCACCAACATGGGCATCATCCTCTCGCTGATGCCACTGATGTCGCTGGCCCTGTCCATCGCCTGGCTCGGCCAGCGCCTGACCTATGGCGCGCTGCTGGGCGCGCTGGTGTCGTTCTTCGGCGTGCTAGAGGTGGTCTCGGCCGGTCAACCCGGTGTGCTGCTGCACCAGGGGCTGAACGCCGGCGACCTGATGATGCTGGTGGCTACCTTGGCCTACGCGCTGTACAGCTTCCTGCTGAAGAAATGGCAACTGCGCCTGCCACCGCTGCAGTTGCTGTACCTGCAGGTGCTGGTGGCGATCCTGGTACTGCTGCCGCTGTTCCTGCTGTCGCCGAAGACTGGGCTGACCGGCCACAACATCGGCCTGGTGCTGTATGCCGGCCTGCTGGCCTCGATGGTTGCGCCGCGGGTGTGGATGCAGGCCGTGCACCGCCTGGGGCCAAGCCGCACGACGTTGTTCTTCAACTTGCTGCCAGTGGTCACGGCGGTGATCGCGGCGGTGGTGCTGGATGAGCAGTTGGCCAGTTATCACCTGGTTGGCGGTGTGCTGACGTTGGTCGGCGTGCTGCTGGCTGAGCGCTGGACCACTCCGGTACGTCGTTAGAACGCAGGGAGCGCTGCGCGCTCCTTTCGCGACGCAAGGCCGCTCAGGGGGATTGCGTTCATCTGTAGGAGCGGCCTTGTGTCGCGAAAGGGCTGCGAAGTAGCCCCAGGTTCGTCACAACCCCGCAGCCTTGAGCCGGGCGGCATGTTCAGTGAACAACCGCACCGGCTCGGCCCCCTTGCCCACCGCGCCCAACGATTGGTTGACGATATCCAGGTGATCGAGCGGATAGTCGTCGCCAATCACCTGCCCCAGGTGCGAGCTGAAGCGCCCGACCATGCCGTCGCATTGCCCCTTCTCCCTGACGAAGCTGCGGGCGAACAGCCGGCAAAAACGGTTGCTGCCATCAAAGCGGTTCAGGCCCTGGTCGGTACGCCCAGGCTGCAGGGTTCCGGACCACGAGTAATAGCGCACGCCGTTCACCTCGGGCGGCCCCTCGCCACCCCAAACCTGCGGCAGCCCCTGTGGATAAGCCTGGTTGAACAGCGCCACCCCGGCACTGGTCAGCGACTGGTGCGAAGCATGCACGTCGATCGGCAGCGGATCGCGGCGCCAGCCGGTTTCCAGCCAACCCAGCAATACCGCGAAACCATGCAGCGCCACCTTGAGGATACGCCCCCGGGCTGAGTCGCCTGGCGCCGTGCGCTCAAGATGATCGGCCAGCTCGGAACCATGGTTGGGACCGGCCACCGACGTCACCGACGCCACCCGGTCAGGCCGCTTCGCCGCCGCATAACGGGCACTGAGCGCGCCCTGGCTGTGGCCGATCAGGTTGACCTTGTCGGCCCCTGTGCGCTGGCAGATGTCCTCGATGATGCCCAGCAACTGCTCGCCCCGCACTTCACTGGAATGCAGTGGCGATACCTGCACCGGGAACACCTGCGCGCCGCCCCGGCGCAATGCCGGCACGATGCCGAACCAGTATGGATAAACCAGCGCCCGGACAAAGCCGAGCATGCCCGGCACCAGTACCAGTGGATAACGCGTGGCCAGTTCCCGACTCATCATCCGTGCCCTCATCCGTGAACAGTCCGGCCCACACTACCGTGCGCTCGAAGACACGCGCAATCGAACTCCCGACGCGCCGCGCGGTTCCAAGCAAAACAGACCCTGAGCAAGGAGCGGGACCATGTACACGCGAACCCTGGCCATCCTTCTGGCAAGCGCCACCCTCGCCGCCTGCGGCAGCCGCCCGGAAAACCCGGTGGACTACGTCACCTACCGCGACGAGCCGCTGGTCAAGCAGGTCGAGCACGGCATGACCATGCAGAAGGTCATCGCCATCGGCGGCAGCCCGTCGAACGTCATCGACCTGCCCCACGGTGGCACCTGCAACGACTACATCCTCAACCGCGATGGCCACCAGCAGCCCTACTACGTGCGCTTCGACGCCACCGGCCACGTCGATGCCAAGGGTTTCAAGACCTGCAAGCAACGCCAGCAAGATAGCGACGCCGTGCCCGGCGCCTGACCCCACCCGATGCTTACGGAGATGCACATGAGTGTTGAACTGACCGATGTGAAGACCCTGCGCGAACGTGCCCGCCAGCATGTCGAGCAAGGCGCGGTGACCGAGGGTTACCATGCCGATCGCGAGAAGATCCTGCGCCTGCTCAACGAGTCGCTGGCCACCGAGCTGGTCTGCGTGTTGCGCTACAAGCGTCACTACTTCATGGCCAGCGGCATCAAGGCCAGCGTCGCTGCCGCGGAGTTCCTCGAACACGCCAACCAGGAAGCCGAACACGCCGACAAGCTGGCCGAGCGCATCGTGCAGCTGGGCGGCGAGCCGGACTTCAATCCGGACAACCTGACGAAGAACTCCCACGCCCAGTACGTGGCGGGCAGTTCGTTGAAAGAAATGGTGCTGGAGGACCTGGTGGCCGAGCGCATCGCCATCGACAGCTACCGCGAGATCATCCAGTACATCGGCGACAAGGATCCGACCACCCGGCGCATCTTCGAGGACATCCTGGCGCAGGAAGAAGAGCACGCCGACGATATGTCGGACCTGTTGCAGGGGCTGTAAGTGCAAGGGGCTGCGTTGCAGCCCGTTCGCGGCACAAGGCCGCTCCTACAAGGGATTGCGTAACCTTTGTAGGAGCGGCCTTGTGCCGCGAACGGGCCGCAACGCGGCCCCCTTCACTTCTTGCCCTTCACCGCAGCTGGCGCCTTGCCGGCGCGCATCTGCTGCAGCAGCGGCGTGCACTGATTGGGCGCATCGCCACTGCTCGGCGCGATCAGCGCCAGCAGCCCAGCCGCAGGTCCGGCCACCACGCCCAGCGCCACCATCCCCGCGCCACGCAGCGCCAGCGGCACCGCCTGCACGCCGGCGCTCGGCTTGGCGAACGGGCCACGCACATACAGCGGCGAACGCAGCGAGAACAGACGCAAGCCCTTGGACTCGGGGGTAATCTTCAAATCCAGCTGCTCGCTGGCGAAGTTGGCCGTGCCATTGATGTAGATGATCGCGTTCTCGGTGTCGAAGACGAACAACCGGGTAGTGGCCAGGCCATCCTTGATCCCGACATCGGCCGCGGCGCAATTGATCTTCACGTCCTCATCGCCGAACAGCTTGCCGATCACGTAGTTGCCCACGTTGAGCCCGGCGATTTCCATCAGGCTGCGGCTGATCGCGCCATCGTTGATCAGCAGGCGCAGATCCCCGCTGGAAGTCCCCAGCAGCGCCGCCACCGAGTTGCCCCGGCCACTGATATCGGCATCGCCATTGAGTTCGCCAAAGCTGGTCTGCATCGGCGCAAAGCCAGGGAACAGTTGCTTGAGCTTGAAGCCTCGCGCGGTCAAGCGGGCGCGACCCTGCAACGGCGCGCTGCGCCCGTCCAGGCGGATGTTGGAGTCGAGGTTGCCACCGGCCACGCCGAAGCGCAGCGGCTCCAGGCGCAGCAGGCCGTCCTCGAGGATCACATGGGCGGACAGGTCGTTGAACGGCAGCTGCTCGCTGTGCACGATGCGCTTGCCGGCGAAGGTCACGTCGGCATCCATGGCTCGCCAGCGCTCGGTGCGGAATTCTTCCACCGGCAGTACCTTGCCGGCTGGCTGCTTGCTGGCGCCGCCACGGGCCTGCTGTTCACTGTTGGAGTCGGCGCCAATCAGCGGTGCCAGGTCCTTGAACAGCAACTGGTTGGATACCAGGTTACCGGACAGCTTCGGCCGCGGCTGGCTGGCGACGAAGGCCAGGTCACCGTGAATATCGCTGTTGCCGATCTTGCCGTTGAACCCCTCGTAACGGAACTGCGCGCCTCCGGCAGCGTGCAGGTTGGCCGTCAGATGACCGTCGGTGGAATACGCGGGCGAATCGGGCAGGGTCACGCCGGTCAATGGGTAGAGGTTGCCCAGGCTGCTGCCGGAGAGTTTCAGGCGCAGGTCGAGGGCGCCGAGGTTGCGCGGGTCGGTCAGGGTCCCGGCCAGCGCGACCTGGGTGTCGCCGATACGCACCTCGGCCTGCAGCGGAAACGGCTGGCTGGCGTCCTGCAGCGCCAGCAGGCCGCCGATCTTGCCGGTGCCGGCCACCGCCAGGCCTTTGTAGCGACCCTGGGCCTTGAAGCCGAAAGCGTAGTCCTGGGCATTGCCAGCCTTTTCAGCGCGGGCCTTGCCGACGATGTCGCTGAACGGAATCGGCTTGCCCAGTGGATCGACCTGCACCTTCATGCTGGTCTTCAGGGTCTGGTCGTCGAAGCTGACATTGCCCTGGTCGAAGCCGATGGCGCCGATGTCCAGCAGCCACTTCGACGGCTCTTCGCTCTCATCCTTGGGCCCGAGATCGAACACCCAGTTGGCCCGGCCATCGGCCAGTCGGGTAAGGCTGGCGCTGGGCTTGACCAGGTCGATTCGCGGGATGCTGATGCGCTGGACGATCAGCGGCAACGGTGCCAGGCGAAAGTCCACGCGCTCCAGGGCGACCATGCGCGGCTCCTTGAGCCAATCGGGGTTGCCCAGGGTGAGGTCTTCGGCGGTGAAGTGCGGCCACGGCACGAAGGCACGCCAACCGCCCTCCTCGGGTTCGGTGCGCCAATGCACGGTGAGGTTGCCATTGATCGCGAACGGCCGGTGCAGGGCTTCAGAAACTTTCTCGTTGAGCAGCGGCTTGACGCGGTTCCAGTCGAAGGTGGCGATCACCACCACCAGGATCGCCAGCAGGGTGGCGAGGGTGGCGAAGGTCCAGATAAGGATTCTGGCAGGGCGCGTCATTGCGTGATTCTCCTGACTACATGGCACATAGGCATTACTGAGGTGGCACTTACTAACTCGGACTGATGAAACCGCGCCGGGTTTAATCCGCTGGGCATGATAACCAGGTTTTTCCTGGCGGTTTTCTCAGCTTTTGGTCGGTGAACATCGCCAGTGTTACCGGGGTGTTGGCGTGCCACTTTTCTGGACAAGCCCCCGTAAACACTGAGGTAGAGCGGCTACGACACAGTATCAATTGCGTCGATTGTTACCATTATCCTGATGAACTTCTCTCTTAAGTTACCGAGCGTAGCATTGGCTTCGTACCCACTTTTCCAGCCCCCGAGAGGAGCACCGAATCATGAAACGCCAACTGCTGCTGAGCCTGACCCTGTCTGTCCTTGCCGCCAACGCCTTCGCCCTGCCGGCCGCCGACCAGCACCTGACCGCCGAATCGCGCTCCAGCGCTGCCACCGTCAGCCAACCGCTGAACACCCTGGCCGAAGGTGGCGCAGAACGCCTGCAAGAACGCGCCGGCCGTGTTGCCGAAGGTGGCTCGGACCGCCTGATCGAGCGTAACAACCGCGTCGCCGAGGGCGGCTCGGATCGCCTGATCGAGCGCACCAACCGCGTCGCCGAAGGCGGTTCGGATCGCCTGATCGAACGCAACAACCGTGTCGCCGAAGGCGGTTCCGAACGCCTGCAGGAACGCACCAACCGCGTCGCCGAAGGCGGTTCGGATCGCCTGATCGAACGCAACAACCGTGTCGCCGAAGGAGGCTCGGACCGCCTGGTCGAACTCAGCCGCGTGAGCTGATCACCATGGCCGAGCACAACAACCCGCCGTGTCGCGCCTGCGCCCCTCCCAGCCCGGTCCATTGACCGGGCTTTGTTTTTTTATCCACAATCGCAGGCCGTCCCATCAAAGAATGCCTGCCCCATGCTGCCGCGCGCCGAACAGAAGCTACAAACCCGCCAGGCCTTGCTGGATGCCGCCTGCCAGCTCATGGAGAGCGGCCGGGGCTTTGGCAGCATCAGCCTGCGTGAGGTGGCCAAGGCGGCTGGCATCGTCCCCACCGGCTTCTATCGCCACTTCCCCGACATGGACGCCCTGGGCCTGGCCCTGGTGGCCGAGGTCGACACCACGTTCCGCCAGACGATCCGCCTGGTACGGCACAACGAATTCGAACTGGGTGGCATCACCGACGCCTCGGTACGCATCTTCCTCGATGTGGTCGTCGCCCACCGCGCGCAGTTCCTGTTCCTCGCCCGCGAACAGTACGGTGGCTCGCAAGCGGTACGCCAGGCCATCGCCCGCCTGCGCCAGGACATCAGCAGCGACCTGGCCACGGACCTGGCGCGCATGCCGCGCTGGCAGCACCTGGACGGCGCCGCGCTGGCGGTGATGGCCGACCTGGTGGTCAAGACCGTGTTCGCCACCCTGCCGGAGCTGATCGACAGCCCCGAGCCAGGCCATCCCCTGGCCCTGACCGCGCAGGAAAAGATCACTCAGCAGCTGCGCTTCATCTTTGTCGGCGCGCGGCATTGGCAGGGCCTGGGCAGCCCCGGCTAACCACACCGGCCTCTTCGCGGGTAAACCCGCTCCCACAGGTTATGGAGGTGCTCCTGTGGGAGCGGGTTTACCCGCGAAAGGGCCGCCACGAACAACCCACAACCACACTTCTGCTACCATGGCGCCCTGCCCGACCGTCATGAGCGTCACCATGTCCGACCCCTGCCCTGCATTGACCCGTTTCCGCCAGCATTTCGCCGAGCGCATCGTGCCGCTGTGGCAAGGCCCAGGCTGGAACGCCGACATGGCACTGCCCTACGAGGCCCTCGACGCCGAGCACCGGCCGCTGCCGGTGCAACGCTACCGAGCCATGGCCTGCGCCCGCCAGCTGTACCTGTTCAGCAGCCGCATCGAACAGCCGGGCGCCGCCGAGCGCGCCGCGGCGCTGTTCCGCTCGCTGCAGAAGCACTTCCACGACGCCGAGCACGGCGGCTGGTTCTACAGCATCGACGCCCAGGGCAAGCCCCTCGACCGGCGCAAAGACCTCTATACCCATGCCTTCATCGTCTTCGCCTGTGCCCACTACTGGGGCAAGGTTGGCGAAGGCCTGGTCGAGGCCACGCTCAACGGCGCCCTCGAAGTCGTTGCCGAGCAGTTCGCCCGCGATGATGGCCTGTACGAGGCCAGCCTCGACGAGGACTGGTCGGACCTGGGCAGCGGCCCGCTGCAGAACCCGCAGATGCACCTGGCCGAGGCCTTCCTGCAGGTGCTGGCGGTACGTGAGGATGAAGAGGTGCGTCACTCGCTGTTGCAGCTGTGCGACGGCTTGCAGGCGCAGTTCATCGAGCCGCAACACGGCCTGATGCTGGAAAAACCGCGCGGGGCTGTGGATAACTGGTTCGAGCCGGGTCACCAGTTCGAATGGTTCTACCTGCTGGATACCTCGCCACTGCTGCGTGGCACGCCGCTGCATGCCTCCATCGACCGCGCTTTCGCCTATGCCGAGCAGAGTGGCGTGAAGGATTCGGCGGTGCTGGCGATGCTGGATGTGGATGGCAAGGTGCTCGATGCGACCCAACGGATCTGGGCGCAGGCCGAATACTTGCGGGCTTTGGCCTTGCGCCCTGCCAACGAAGCGAAGCTGCAGGCCCAGCTACAGGCGCTGGAGTCGCGCTTCCTGCATGCCGGTGGCTGGCATGAGTGCCGGGATGGCGAAGGCGCTGTTAGCCGGCACGACATGCCTTCGACTACGCCGTATCACCTGGCGACCTGCCTCGAAGGCTTGCAACGCCAGGCCTGACGCATTCGCGGGTAAACCCGCTCCCACAGGGGCGGCGCCAGCTTCAGGATCGGCGCCCTGCCTGTAGGAGCCGGCGTTACCGGCGAACGGCCCGCAAAGCGGGCCCCATCACAGAATTCAGCCCTTGACCGAGCGGTCGATCGAGAACCCTGCCCAATCCTGACTGACCGGCATCAGCTCGAGGCTGTTGATGTTGATGTGCGCCGGCTGGTTGAGGATCCAGAAAATGGTCTCGGCGATGTCCTGCGGCTGGATCGGCTCGGCGCCGGCATAGGTGGCGTCATACTTGGCCTGGTCACCACCGAAGCGCACCAGCGAAAACTCGCTCTCGCACAACCCTGGCTCGATATTGCTCACCCGTACCCCGGTACCGCGCAGGTCGCAGCGCAGGCTCAGGGAGAATTGGCCGACGAAGGCCTTGGTGCCGCCATATACGTTGGCGCCCGGGTACGGGTAGTTGCCCGCCACGGAACCGACGTTGAGGATCGACGCGCCGCGCCCATGGGCGATCAGCCGTGGCAGCAACAAGCGGGTGGTGTACATCAAGCCCTTGATGTTGGTGTCGACCATGGTTTCCCAGTCGTCCAGGCTGCAGTTCTGCGCGGCATCGACACCCAGCGCGAGACCAGCGTTGTTGACCAGGCCCTGGAGCTTGTCGAAGCTCGGCGGCAGGCTGGCGATGGCGGCTTCCATCGCCTGGCGGTCACGCACATCGACCACCAGGCCGTGCACTTCGGTCTTGGCCGACAATTCCTGGCACAGCGCGTCCAGACGCTCCTTGCGTCGACCGGTGAGCACCAGCTTCCAGCCGGCATCGGCGAAACGGCGGGCGGTGGCCTCACCGAAACCGGAAGTCGCGCCAGTGATGAATACGGTGGACGTCATGCTCTTCTCCTTAGCTGTGGATTGCCAATGGCAGGCCACGCAGCATGCCCGGCGCAGGGCGCGGCGACAACCATTTCAGCGACTGGTCAAAAAACGAGCAAACCGTCCAAACCCCCGGAATAGATAGCCTTGGCAAGGCTATGCGCACCTTATCCACAGGGCTTTCCCCACGCATTGGGGGCAACTTGTCGGGCCAGGGGAACCCGATGCGGCTGTGGACATCTGCGCATGATGGCGCAACGCTTTCAATCATGCCGCCTGCGGCAGTCTGTCCAAAGTTTTTACACAGAGTTATCCACAGACCGCCGAATGCTGTGCGACCAGCGTAGCTGTTCGAAAAAACACGGCTGAAGCCTGTATAAAACGCATCTGATCAAAAAACGAACAAAGCCATACAGGCTTTGATATTCGAGGGCTTTAGCGAGGTGCCACCATGTTTTCCACAGGCGGTTCCACATAATCCGTGGAAAGTTTTGTACCTGTGGAAACAAGCGCTTGCGAGCGGATTGTGGAGTGCTTCGAGAAAGATATGCGACAAGTTGTCCACATCCATCAAACGCATGGCGGGGCAAGCCCGCTCCCACGACCTGTGGGAGCGGGCTTGCCCCGCCATGTCTGCACAATGTGAGTCAGTGCCCGCCCAGGTAGGCGTTGCGCACCTCCTCGTTGACCAGCAGTTCCTGCCCGGTCCCGGTCATGCGAATCTGCCCGTTGACCATCACATAGGCGCGGTCCGACAGCTTCAATGCATGGTTGGCGTTCTGCTCGACCAGGAAGATGGTCATGCCGGTCTGCGCCAGTTCGCGCAGGGTCGCGAAGATCTGCTTGACCACGATCGGCGCCAGCCCCAGCGACGGCTCGTCGAGCAGCAGCAGTTTCGGCCGGCTCATCAGCGCCCGGGCAATCGCCAGCATCTGCTGCTCTCCGCCCGACATGGTCATCGCCCGCTGGTTGCGCCGTTCCTTGAGCCGCGGGAACAGTTCGTACATGCGCTGCATGTCGGCATCGGCATGCTTGTCGCCAATGGGGATGGTACCCATCATCAGGTTCTCCTCGACGGTCATGTCGGGGAACACCCGGCGCCCTTCCGGGGACTGGGCAATACCGTTGGAGGCAATGTAGTGCGACGACTTGCGGGTGATGTCAGTGCCACGGTAGACGATCTGCCCGGACGCCGCCCGTGGCTGGCCGAAGATCGACATCAGCAGCGTCGACTTGCCCGCGCCGTTGGCGCCGATCAGGCTCACCGTCTCGCCCTCGTCAATGTGCATCGAGACCTTCTTCAACGCCTGGATCGGCCCGTAGAACACGTCCAGGTCCTTCAGCTCGAGAATGGGTGCACTCATACCAGTTCCTCTTCGTCGGCACCCAGGTAGGCGGCGATCACCGTCGGGTTGTTGCGGATGTCCTGCGGTGCGCCCTCGGCGATCACGTTGCCGTGGTCGAGCACGACGATATGGTCGGAGATGCTCATGACCATGCCCATGTCGTGCTCGATCAGCACCACGGTGATGTCGTGCTCGTCGCGCAGCACGCGGATCATGCGGCTCAGGGCCTCGGTTTCCTGAGGGTTGAGGCCGGCGGCCGGCTCATCCAGGCAGATGATCTTCGGCCGCGTGCACATGGCCCGGGCGATTTCCAGGCGCCGCTGCTGGCCGTAGGAAAGCTCGCCGGCCAGGCGGTTGGCGCAATCCACCAGATCGACTACCTCCAGCCAGTAGAAGGCATGATCCAGCGCGTCGCTCTCGGCCTTGCGGTAACCCGGGGTGTTGAGCACGCCAGCCAGCAGGTTGCGGTTGACCCACATGTGCTGGGCCACCAGCAGGTTCTCCACCACCGACATTTCCTTGAACAGGCGAATGTTCTGGAAGGTGCGGGCAAGACCTGCGCGGTTGACCAGGTGGGTGCCGCCGAACATCTTGTAGTACATGCGGTTGGCGAAGCGCGCCGGGGATACGAAGTCGGCCGCCTGGAAGCGCTCGCCAAGCAGCTGGATGACATTGGTGGTGCTGCCACGCAGGTTCAGCTCGATGCGCCCGCCGCTGGCCTTGTAGAAGCCGGTCAGGCAGTTGAACACTGTGGTCTTGCCAGCGCCGTTGGGGCCGATCAGGGCGAAGATCTGGTTGCGCCGGACCTTCAGGCTGACATCACTGAGCGCCTTGATCCCACCGAACTGCATCATCAGGTTGTCGACCGACAGAATGATATCGTCGCTCATGGCGCCACTCCTTTACGCGGGACCACGCCGGTACGGCTGATGCGGATCAGCCCCCGCGGTCGCCAGATCATCATCAGCACCATCAGCACGCCGAACAGCAGCACCCGGTATTCCGAGAAGCTACGCAGCAACTCCGGAGCCACGGTCAGCACAAAGGCCGCGATCACCACGCCCACGGTCGAGCCCATGCCGCCGAGCACGACGATGGCCAGGATCAGCGCCGACTCGAAGAAGGTGAACGACGATGGATTGACGAAGCCTTGGTAGGTGGCGAAGAACACCCCGGCCAGACCGGCGGTGGAAGCACCCAGGGTGAACGCCGACAGCTTGACCAGCACGTGGTTGAGGCCCATCGAACGGCAGGCGATCTCGTCCTCGCGCAGCGCTTCCCAGGCGCGCCCCACCGGCATGCGAGTCAGTCGGTGCTTGATGTACAGCACCGCCAGCACCACCAGGAACAGCACCGCGTAGATGAACACGAACTTGAGGTTGGCGTTGTACTCGAAGCCAAAGAACTCGTGGATCGGCACCCCGCCGTCCTTGGCCCGGCGCCCGAACTCCAGGCCCAGGAAGGTCGGCGACGGCGCCGGCATACCGTTGGGGCCACCGGTGAACGACAGCCAGTTGTTCAGCACCAGGCGGATGATCTCACCGAAGCCGAGGGTGACGATGGCCAGGTAGTCGCCATGCATCCTTAGCACCGGGAAGCCGAGTATGCACCCGGCCAGCGCCGCGGCGATGGCCGCCAGCGGCAGCACGCTCCAGAAGCCCAGGCCCAGGTACTGGTAGCCCAGCGCCAGGCCATAGGCGCCGATGGCGTAGAACGCCACGTAGCCGAGGTCGAGCAGGCCGGCCAGGCCGACCACGATGTTCAGGCCCAGGCCCAGCAGCACGTAGATCAGGCCGAGGATAACCACCGTCAGCAGGTACTTGTTGGCGAAGATCGGGAACACGATGGCGATCACCACAAGCGCCGGGATGATGTAGCGCAGGCGGGACTTGTAGTCCGGCGCCAGCACGTGCACGCCCGAACCGCCGCTGTCGAAGCCCTGGAGCATGCGCTGGCCCGCCGCGGTCTGCAGGTACAGGCTGAGCAGGAAGCGCCCTAGCATCACCCCGCCGACCAGCCAGGCCACGCGGGTGGGTTCGGCGTTGAAGCTGTAACCGTCGAGCACCACGCCGACGATCGGGCCAAAGACAATCAGGGCCAGCAGGCCGGCGACCACGGTCTCCAGCAAGCTGCGTTTGAGGTCGAACCCTTTGGTCTGGGTCACGGAGGCAGTATTGGCAGCAGACATGTTCACACCTTAGCCACGAGCGGGCGACCCAGCAGGCCCTGGGGACGGAAGATGAGGATGATCACCAGCAGCGAGAAGCTGAACACGTCCTTGTAGTCGGAGTTGATCATGCCCGAGAACAGCGATTCGGAAATGCCCAGGATGATCCCGCCGAGCATGGCCCCCGGCAGCGAGCCGATGCCGCCGAGCACCGCGGCGGTGAACGCCTTGATGCCGATGATGAAGCCGGCGTAGAAGTCGAAGGTGCCGTAGTTCATGGTGATCAGCACACCGGCCAGCGCAGCCATCACCGCACCGATGACGAACACGTAGGAGATCACCCGGTCGGTGTTGATGCCGAGGATCGAGGCCATCTTGCGGTCTTGCTGGGTGGCACGGCACATGCGGCCGAGTTTGGTGTACTTGATCACGTAGGTGAGCAGGCCCATGCCGACGAAGGCTGCGACCAGGATGAAGATCTTGGTGTAGGTCAGTTGCACGAAGCCGGTGCCAACCTCGATGCGCATGGCGCCTTCGAGCAGGGTCGGCACGCCTTGCTGGCGGGCGCCCTGGCTGATCTGCGCGTAGTTCTGCAGGATCAGCGAAATGCCGATGGCGCTGATCAAGGGCGCCAGGCGGGTGGAGTTGCGCAGGGGTTTGTAGGCGATGCGTTCGATGGTGAAGCCATAGACGCCGGTGACGACGACGGTGAACAACAGCGTGCCGAGCATCAGCAGGGGAAATGACTCGATGCCGAAATAGGCCAGCAATGCCAGGCTGATCGCCGCCAGGTACGCGGAGATCATGTACACCTCGCCGTGCGCGAAGTTGATCATGCCGATGATGCCATAGACCATTGTGTAGCCGATGGCGATCAGGCCGTAGACCGACCCTAAGGTCAGGCCGTTGACCAGTTGCTGCAGGAAAATACCATCCATAACGCAATCTCACCTGATTGAGATTGCACGAGCGCCGACCACGCAAGGCCCGGATGCAGCGGCCCTCGCAGCGCAGAACTGTGCAGATCTACTGACAATGACAGGTACCGCGGGGCAATGGCCCGGGCAACGCGCCCGGGCCGGATGCCGTTGTTATTGTTGTTTTTCCAGCTGGTGGTACTTGCCGTTGGCATCCCACTGGTAGACCACGTAGTCGGAGACGGTCAGGTCGCCCTTACTGTCCCACTTCTTCTCGCCCATGACAGTCTTGACCGGGTTGGCCTTGAGCCACTTGGCGGCGTCCTCGCCCTTGTTCGACTTGGCGCCGTTGAAGGCGGCGGCCAGCGCCTGGACCGAGGCGTAGGCATACAGGGTGTAGCCTTCGGGCTCGGTGCCGTTCTTGCGGAACTCCTCGACCACTGCCTTGCTGTCGGGCAGCAGGCGTGGGTCGGCGCCGAAGGTCATGTACACGCCGTTGGTGTACTGGGCGCCGCCGGCGGTGGCCACCAGTTCGTCGGTAACGATGCCGTCGTCGGACATGAACGCCACGTCCTTCAGGCCCTGCTCGCGCAGCTGGCGCACCAGCGGGCCGGCCTCGGGGTGCAGGCCGCCGAAGTAGACGACGTCGGCACCGGCGGCGCGGATCTTGGTGACCACCGCGCTGAAGTCCTTCTCGCCACGGGTCAGGCCTTCGTACAACACCGGGGTGACACCACGCTTGATCAGCTGCGCCTTGGTCGCGTCGGCCAGGCCCTGGCCGTAGGTGTCCTTGTCGTGCAGCACCACCACCTTCTTGCCCTTGAGCACATCGACGATGTAGTTGCCGGCGACGATGCCCTGCTGGTCGTCACGCCCGCACATGCGGAACATCGCCGACAGGCCGCGCTCGGTCACCTGCGGGTTGGTCGAGCCCGGGGTGATGGCGATCACGCCGGCTTCGTCGTAGACCTCGGAAGCGGGGATGGTGTTGGAGGAGCAGAAGTGGCCGACCACGCCAATCACCTTGTCCTGGTCGACCAGGCGGTTGGCCACGGCCACGGCCTGCTTCGGCTCGCAGGCGTCATCGCCCTTGACCAGTACGATCTTCTCGCCGTTGACGCCACCGGCCTTGTTGATCACATCGGCCGCGGCCTGCGCACCCTTCATGTACTGCTCGCCAAACGCTGCGTTGGCCCCGGTCATGGGGCCTGCGACGCCAAACTTGACGTCGGCCTGAACATACGAAGAAACACCCAGTGCCGTGGCCACGGCCAGTGCCAGGAAACCTTTCTTGTAAAACGTCTGCGACATGAGGTGGTGCTCCTAGAGTATTTTTTTTGGTTGGCACTACAACTTCTCAGCCCTGTGCTCCGAGCAAGGGCCGTGCCAGTGGATTTGTCTTCCGGGAAAACACACGATGAGGGGCGCGATGAGGCGACCGGCGGCCTTTTCTTTATTGAGCGTGCAACCGTCTGCCATGAGGCAAGCGCCACCGACACGCCTAGACAAGGAGCAACCGTCGAGCGCCATCATTGCAACCCCGGCAAGTGTTAACGTGCAACCAGCCTGTAACAGCGGACGTCACCGAACTGCACACCGCTGGTGCGCGACTGCTACAGGGAGCACTGTTTGAAGGCTAGCCGGTGCACGGAAAAACACCTGTTTTGCCTGAGCCGGCCTCTTCGCGGGTTTACCCGCTCCCACATGAGCCGCGCGACGCCTGAGCCTCACTTGTAGGAGCCAGCGTCCACAAAAGACAGTTGCTGTCACAGGATGGCACTCTACCTGTGGGAGCGGGTTTACCCGCGAAGAGGCCGGTACAGGCGCAATATCACCCCAAAGGCTGGCACAATACCCGCCATTGCCCGCCCTGGAGCTTCCCCCTGATGAGCGAGAGCGCATTCGCCGAGCGCATCGTGCACAACCTGCTCGACACCGACTTCTACAAACTGACGATGATGCAGGCCGTGCTGCACAACTACCCGGACGCCGACGTCGAATGGGAGTTTCGCTGCCGCAACGGCGAGGACCTGCGCCCCTACCTGGGCGAGATTCGCCACCAGCTCGAGCTGCTCAGCGAACTCACCCTGGATGACGGCCAACTGGCCTTCCTCGAACGCATCAGCTTCCTCAAGCCGGACTTCCTGCGCTTCTTGCGTCTGTTCCGCTTCAACCTGCGCTACGTGCGCATCGGCATCGAAAACGACCAGCTGTTCCTGCGCCTGAAAGGCCCCTGGCTGCATGTGATCCTGTTCGAGGTGCCGTTGCTGGCGATCATCAGCGAGGTGCGCAACCGCCACCTGCACCCGCGCATGCGCCTGAGCGAAGCCCGCGACCAGCTGCAGCGCAAGTTCGACTGGCTGCGCGCCCATGCCAGCGCCGACGAGCTGGCCGAGTTGCAGGTGGCCGACTTCGGCACCCGCCGGCGCTTCTCCAGCCGGGTGCAGGCCGAGGTGGTGCGGGTGCTGCGCGATGATTTCCCGGGGCGCTTCGTCGGCACCAGCAACGTCGACCTGGCCTGGAAGCTGGATCTCAAGCCCCTGGGCACCATGGCCCACGAGTGGATCATGGCCCACCAACAGCTCGGCCCGCGGCTGATCGACAGCCAGATCGCCGCGCTGGACTGCTGGGTTCGCGAGTACCGCGGCCTGCTCGGTATCGCCCTGACCGACTGCATCACCATGGATGCCTTCCTGCGCGATTTCGACCTGTACTTCGCCAAGCTGTTCGATGGCCTGCGCCACGACTCGGGCGATCCAGTGCAATGGGCGGAAAAGGCCATCGCCCATTACCAGAAGCTCGGCATCGACCCGATGACCAAGACCCTGGTGTTCTCCGACGGCCTGAACCTGACCCGTTCACTGGAAATCTTCCGTGCCCTGCGCGGGCGCATCAACGTCAGCTTCGGTATCGGCACCAACCTGACCTGCGACATACCGGGCGTGGCGCCGATGAACATCGTGCTTAAAATGACCGACTGCAACGGCTCGCCGGTGGCGAAGATCTCTGACGAAGCCGCCAAGACCCAGTGCCGCGACGCCAACTTCGTCGCCTACATGCGCCACGTATTCAAAGTCCCCAGCAAGGAGTAACCCATGCAAGCCGTACAGCAAGAGATTGCCCAGGCCCTCAAGGTGCAGCCGCCGTTCGCTGATGCCGCCGCGCTGGAGACCGAAGTCGCCCGCCGCGTGGCCTTCATCAAGGACTGCCTGGCCAACGCCCGGCTCAAGACCCTGGTGCTGGGCATCAGCGGCGGCGTCGACTCGCTGACCGCCGCCCTGCTCGCCCAGCGCGCCATCAATGAGCTGCGCAGCGAGACCGGCGACCAGGCCTACACCTTCATCGCCGTGCGCCTGCCGTACCAGGTGCAGCACGATGAGCACGATGCCCAGGCCTGCCTGGAGGTGATCAAGGCCGACGAGGTGCACACCATCGACATCGCCCCGGCGGTGAAGGCCCTGGCGGCGGAAGTTCAGGAGCTGAAAAACGGTTCGCCGAGCCTGGTGGACTTTGTCGTCGGCAACGTCAAGGCGCGTACCCGCATGGTCGCCCAGTACACCATCGCCGGCGCCCGCGCAGGCCTGGTGATCGGCACCGACCATGCCGCCGAGGCGGTGATGGGCTTCTTTACTAAGTTCGGTGATGGGGCCTGCGACCTGGCGCCGCTGAGCGGGCTGGTGAAGAACCAGGTGCGGGCGATCGCGCGCAGCTTTGGCGCGCCAGAGTCGCTGGTGGAGAAGGTACCGACCGCGGACCTCGAAGACCTGGAACCGGGCAAGCCGGACGAAGCGTCCCACGGCGTGACCTACCAGCAGATCGATGCCTTCCTGCATGGGCAGCCGGTCGATCAGGAGGCGTTCGACATCATCGTCGCCACCTACCGCAAGACCCAGCACAAACGCGAACTGCCGTTCGCCCCATAAAAGCTTCGCGGCGGTTCGGCGCCCCGACAAGCCCGCTCCCACAGGATTTCACATCACCTGTGGGAGCGGGCTTGCCCGCGAATAGGCCCTAAAGCCCTAGACCGCTGTCATTACTTGACGACGACCTTGCCCTTCATCATCGAGATGTGGCCCGGGAAGGTGCAGAAGAAGCTGTAGTCGCCACCGGCTTCCAGCTTCGAGGTGTCGAGCTTGATGGTGTCTTTTTCGCCGGCACCGATCATCTTGGTGTGGCCGATGATCGCGGCGTTGTCGGCCTTGATGTAGTCCTTGTCCAGCCCCTGGGACATGCCCTCGGTAGCGATGGCCTGCATGTCGGCGGTCTTGCTGATCACCAGGTTGTGGCCCATGACGTTCTTCGGCAGGCTGCCGCCGTGGGTCAGTTCGATCTCGACGGTCTTGCAGCTCTTGTCGATGGTGAATTCCTTGGTGTTGAACGACATCTGGTCGGTCGAGTCGACAGTCACCTTGCAGTCGGCGGCAAAGACAGAGGCGCTGGCGAGGGTCAGCAGGGATACCGCTACAGCTTTCGCAAACATCATGAATCTCCTTGGCAGGGTTTTATCAATTGCGAGACTGCCTGAAAACAGGACGCCCGTACCTGATGTGGGTCAAGGGGTGTCAAGTGGCCAGCCAGTAAATTTGTTCAATGGATTGTATACAACCATTCAAAGTGCACATCATGCCCTCTTGATAGACGATGGGACAACCTCTCATTTAGGAGTTGAATGAAATGTCCCTCTCCAATTTCATGAACAGTCTGCTCGCCGCCTATGCCCACGGCGCCAGCGGTGCAATCTGCGAGTTCGCCCGCCCCGAGTGATCCCCCTTGGAAGTGACAGGCATGCGCCTTACCCTGTGCGCCAGTAAAGGGAGAGAAGCTATGCCTGTACGTTCCGTTTGTGTGTTCTGTGGCGCCAGCATCGGCGCCAACCCCGCCTACCGTGAAGCCGCCGTCGCCCTCGGCGAGGCCATCGCCCGTCGCGGCCTGACGCTGGTCTACGGTGGTGGCGCGGTCGGCCTGATGGGCACCGTGGCCGACGCCGCCCTGGCCGCCGGTGGCGAAGTGGTCGGCATCATTCCCCAGAGCCTGATGAACGCCGAAATCGGCCACAAAGGCCTGACCCGCCTGGAAGTGGTGGATGGCATGCACGCGCGCAAGGCGCGCATGGCCGAGCTCAGCGATGCCTTCATCGCCCTGCCGGGTGGCCTGGGCACGTTGGAGGAACTGTTCGAGGTGTGGACCTGGGGGCAACTGGGCTATCACGCCAAGCCGCTGGGGCTGCTGGATGTGAACGGGTTCTATGAAAAGCTGGGCGGGTTCCTCGACCATATCGTCGAAGAGGGCTTCGTGCGGCCGCAGCACCGGGCGATGCTGTTGCTCGGGCAGCAGCCGGATGAGTTGCTGGAGGGGATGGACAGGTTCGAGTCGCCGGTATTGCCGAAGTGGGTCGACAAGCAGCCGGATTGAAGGCTGAAATCCTGGGACCGCTTCGCGGTCCTTTCGCGACACAAGGCCGCTCCTACAGAAGATCGCATTCGCCTGTAGGAGCGGCCTTGTGCCGCGAAAGGGCTGCATAGCAGCCCCAAGAAAGATCAATCAACGCGGAATGACCGGCTGGCGCGGCTTCTTGCCCTTGCCGCCCTTGGCTGCCTCTTTACGCTCCTTGGCCGCCTGCTGGTTGCGGGCGAACGCCTCGGCCTTGGCCTTCTCGCGCTTGTCCCACGGCTTGCTGCCGTCGCTGGCGCGCGGTGGCAGGCCGGTGTGCTGGGTGAGGATCTTCTGCTCCTTGCCCACCTTGTGGCTGCCGGCCGGGGTCGAGTTCTTGCGTCGCGCACTCTGGTAAGTGTCGGTCTGCGGCTGGTGCAGCGGGATCAACTGGTGCTTGCCCGGCCCGATCAGGTCGGCACGGCCCATGCGCTGCAGCGCTTCCCGCAGCATCGGCCAGCCCTTCGGGTCGTGGTAGCGCAGGAACGCCTTATGCAAGCGGCGCTGTTCCTCGCTCTTGACGATCTCCACCCCTTCGCTCTTGTAGGTGACCTTGCGCAACGGGTTCTTGCCCGAGTGGTACATGGCGGTCGCCGAAGCCATCGGTGACGGGTAGAACGCCTGCACCTGGTCGGCACGGAAGCCGTTGCCCTTGAGCCACAGGGCCAGGTTCATCATGTCTTCGTCGGTGGTGCCCGGGTGCGCGGCGATGAAGTACGGGATCAGGTACTGTTCCTTGCCCGCCTCTTTCGAGAACTTCTCGAACATGCGCTTGAAGCGGTCGTAGGTGCCGATGCCCGGCTTCATCATCTTGTCCAGCGGGCCACGCTCGGTGTGCTCCGGGGCGATCTTCAGGTAACCACCAACGTGGTGGGTCACCAGCTCGCGCACGTACTCCGGCGATTCCACCGCCAGGTCGTAGCGCAGGCCCGAAGCGATCAGGATCTTCTTCACCCCCGGCAGGGCACGGGCCTTGCGGTACAGCTCGATCAGCGAGCTGTGGTCGGTGTTGAGGTTCTCGCAAATGCCGGGGAACACGCACGACGGCTTGCGGCAGTGCTTCTCGATGTCGTGGCTCTTGCAGGCGATGCGGTACATGTTGGCGGTCGGCCCGCCAAGGTCGGAGACCACGCCGGTGAAGCCCGGCACCTTGTCACGCATCTCTTCGATCTCGTGCAGGATCGATTCGTGCGAACGGTTCTGGATGATCCGCCCTTCGTGCTCGGTGATCGAGCAGAAGGTGCAGCCGCCGAAGCAGCCACGCATGATGTTCACCGAGAAACGGATCATCTCGTAGGCCGGGATGCGCTCCTTGCCATAGGCCGGGTGCGGAATGCGCGCGTAGGGCATGCCGAACACGTAGTCCATTTCCTCGGTGGTCATGGGAATGGGTGGCGGGTTGAACCACACATCCACTTCGCCATGCTTCTGCACCAGGGCGCGGGCGTTGCCCGGGTTGGTCTCCAGGTGCAGCACGCGGTTGGCGTGCGCGTAGAGCACCGGGTCGTTGCGCACCTTCTCGAACGACGGCAGGCGGATCACCGACTTTTCACGGGTGACGCTCGGGCTGTCGAGAATCTGCACCACCTTGGCTTCGTTCGGGTCTTCCTGGTCGCCCTTGGCCTGCTCGATGGCGCAGGCCTGGGTGTCCTGGGTGTTCACGTACGGGTTGATGATCTTGTCGACCCGGCCTGGGCGGTCGATGCGGGTGGAATCGATCTCGAACCAGCCCTGCGGGGTGTCGCGGCGAATGAACGCGGTGCCACGCACATCGGTGATCTGCTCGATGCTCTCGCCCTGGGACAGGCGCTGGGCGACCTCGACGATGGCGCGCTCGGCGTTGCCGTACAGCAGGATGTCGGCGCTGGCGTCGACCAGGATCGAGTGACGTACCTTGTCCTGCCAGTAGTCGTAGTGAGCGATTCGACGCAGCGAGGCCTCGATGCCGCCCAGCACGATCGGCACGTGCTTGTAGGCTTCCTTGCAACGCTGGCTGTACACCAGGCTGGCGCGGTCCGGGCGCTTGCCGGCCAGGCCGCCAGGGGTATAGGCGTCGTCGGAGCGGATCTTCTTGTCCGCGGTGTAGCGGTTGATCATCGAGTCCATGTTGCCTGCCGCAACGCCGAAGAACAGGTTCGGCTCGCCGAGCTTCATGAAGTCGTCTTTCGACTGCCAGTTCGGCTGGGCGATGATGCCTACGCGGAAACCCTGGGCTTCCAGCAGACGACCAATGATGGCCATGCCGAACGAGGCGTGGTCGACATAGGCGTCGCCGGTCACGATGATGATGTCGCAGGAATCCCAGCCGAGCTGATCCATTTCCTCCCTGCTCATCGGCAGGAACGGTGCCGGCCCGAAGCATTCGGCCCAGTACTTGGGATAGTCGTAGAGTGGTTTGGCTGCTTGCATGTCAGTGACCGGTTCTGGTGTGCAGGAAAATCGCGGGCGCGGAATATAGCACAAATTTTGACCAAATCCGACGGTGGTGGTCGGATTCATGAGGATCATCCAAAAAGAGTACTGGCCCCTGTGGGAGCGGGTTTACCCGCGAATGCGTCGGTGACCCCACCATCGCATTCGCGGGTAAACCCGCTCCCACAGGGGCCAGGCAAGCCTGATGGCTTATTCGTCGTCGTCGAAGTTGTACATGCCCGGCGCCAGGTTCTCGAAGCGCGTGTACTTGCCGATGAACGCCAGGCGGATAAAGCCGATGGGGCCGTTACGCTGCTTGCCGATGATGATCTCGGCCACGCCCTTGTGCTCGGTCTCTGGGTGATACACCTCGTCGCGGTAGACGAACATGATCACGTCGGCGTCCTGCTCGATCGCTCCGGATTCACGCAAGTCGGAGTTGACCGGGCGCTTGTTCGGGCGCTGCTCCAGGGAGCGGTTGAGCTGCGACAGGGCGATCACCGGGCAGTTGAATTCCTTGGCCAGGGCTTTCAACGAGCGGGAGATCTCGGAAATCTCGTTGGTGCGGTTATCGCCAGCAGAGCCCGGAATCTGCATCAGCTGCAAGTAGTCGACCATGATCATGGCGATATCGCCATGCTCACGGGCCAGGCGGCGGGTGCGCGCGCGCATCTCCGACGGGCTGATGCCGGCAGTGTCGTCGATGAACAGCTTGCGGTCGTTGAGCAGGTTCACCGCCGAGGTCAGGCGTGGCCAGTCGTCGTCGTCCAGCTGGCCGGAACGCACCTTGGTCTGGTCAATGCGGCCGAGGGACGAAAGCATACGCATGACCAGCGATTCGCCGGGCATCTCAAGGGAGAACACCAGCACCACCTTGTCGCTGCGCAGCACGGCGTTTTCCACCAGGTTCATGGCGAAGGTGGTCTTGCCCATCGATGGACGGCCGGCAACGATGATCAGGTCGGCCGGCTGCAGGCCGCTGGTCTTCTCGTCCAGGTCGGTGTAGCCAGTGGAGATACCGGTGATGTCGCTGTCGGAGTTGAACAGCGTGTCGATGCGGTCGATGGCCATGGTCAACAGCTCGTTGACCCCCACCGGGCCGCCGGTCTTCGGCCGCGCCTCGGCGATCTGGAAGATCTGCCGCTCGGCGTCGTCGAGGATTTCCTCGGCATTGCGCCCCTGCGGGTTGAAGGCGTTGTCGGCGATGTCGGTACTGATACTGATCAGCTGGCGCAGCGTGGCCCGCTCGCGAATGATCGCGGCGTAGGCCTTGATGTTGGCCACCGACGGGGTGTTCTTGGCCAGTTCGGCCAGATACGCCAGGCCGCCGACCTGGGTCGACAGGCCTTCCTTGTCCAGCTGCTCGTGCAGGGTCACCACGTCGAACGGCTGGTTCTGATCCGCCAGCTTGTGGATGGCGCGGAAGATCAGGCGGTGGTCATGCCGATAGAAGTCACCGTCCGAAACCTGGTCCAGCACCCGCTCCCAGGCACTGTTCTCCAGCATCAGGCCACCGAGCACGGCCTGTTCGGCCTCGATGGAATGCGGCGGCACCTTCAGGGCAGCGGTTTGCAGGTCGAGCTGTTCGGAGGTAGAGATCTCGTTCATGGCCACGAAAGAATTCTGGAAGATGAAAAAGACAAAGGGCACGGCCTGTAGGAAACAGGACCGTGCCCGATGTTAACCGCCCGGCCCACGAGGGGCCAGCCGATTAAGGCCGCTTAGGCAGCGACGACAACCACGCGTACGGTGGCTTCAACGTCGCTGTGCAGGTGCACGGCTACGTCGTATTCGCCAACCTGACGGATGGTGCCGTTCGGCAGACGAACTTCAGCCTTGGCCACTTCAACGCCGGAGGCGGTCAGGGCGTCAGCGATGTCGTGGGTGCCGATCGAACCGAACAGCTTGCCTTCGTCGCCAGCGGTGGCAGTGATGGTCACTTCCAGCTCGGCCAGTTGGGCAGCGCGGCTTTCAGCCGAAGCTTTCTTGTCTGCTGCAGCTTTTTCCAGCTCGGCGCGGCGCTCTTCGAACGCGGCCAGGTTGGCGGCGTTGGCAACGGTGGCCTTGCCGAACGGCAGCAGGTAGTTACGGCCGTAACCAGCCTTAACGTTTACTTTGTCGCCCAGGTTGCCCAGGTTGGCGACTTTTTCCAGCAGGATCAGTTCCATTTGGTAAAACCTCTTAACTTTTAACCTTCACCGTTCGCGGAGTCGTCACCCTGTGAAGGGGACTTGCGACCGCGAAAATCAATCAGGCTGTCGACAATGGCCAGAACCACGAGCAACGGATACATCAACTGCATGAGCAGCGGCAGCGTCACGTACAGCCCCACCAGCCAGAAGCCGGCGATTCGCCGCTGCGCCACCAGCCCGTGAACCAGGGCGATGGCTGCCAGCAGTAGCACCAGGCTGGAGGCCGATGCCAGCACGATGAACTGCGGTCCGAGGAACGGACCCAGCACCATCAGTGACACCAGTGCCAGCATGGGCACTTTCGGCAACCGCAGTTCGCGAAACTCGCGACCGAAGCCACCGGGGTTGTACAACGCCGCTTGCCAGTAACGCGCCAGCATCAACGCCAGCACACTGAACAACTGCAGCATTACTGCACTGGAAGCGATCAGCAGCGGGCCGATCAGCTCACCGGGCAGCACCGGCTTGCCTTCGAACTGCGGCAGGGCTTTTTCAAGCGCCTGGGCCAGCACCTCGAAGGTGTCACGCAGCACCACATCAAGGACCAGGCTATACAGCAGCGCCAGCACGATACTTGACAGCAGTATCCGGGCCCAGCTGTGCTCGGCGCGCAACAGCGCGGCCAGCCCCAGCGTCCCCAGAAACACCAGCAAGGTGCTTGGCTCGCCGAATACCCACATCGCCACGCCGGGCAAAAGGCCCCAGGCAATGACCGATGACGCATCCTTGAACCCGCGCCGCAGGAACACCAGGCTCCCGGCGGCGGCACTCAACCAGAACAGCAGCGGCAGTACCGCGCTGATGACCACCACGAGGGTGGCCTGCACACGACCGCGCATGATGAAACTTGCTAACGCTCGCATGCGTATCCCTTGCTACCTAGTCGACGACCCGGTCTCAGCGGCCGTGGCTGTCGGTGTAGGGCAGCAGGGCCAGGAAGCGGGCGCGCTTGATAGCGGTAGCCAGCTGACGCTGATAACGAGCTTTGGTACCGGTGATGCGGCTTGGAACGATCTTGCCGGTTTCGGATACGTAAGCTTTCAGGGTGTTGAGATCTTTGAAGTCGATCTCTTTCACGTCTTCAGCAGTGAAGCGGCAGAATTTACGACGACGGAAGAAACGTGCCATGTGATTGGCTCCTCAAGAAGGTCCGTGGATTACTCGTCAGCGTTGTCGCTGTTGTCGCTGTCATTGCTGTCGTCGCCTTCGGCGCCATCAGCATGCTCAGGACGTTCACGACGCTCACGGCGCTCGCTGCGGTTCTCTTCGGCCTTGAGCATCTCGGACGGGCCGGTGACGGCTTCGTCGCGACGGATGACCAGGTTACGGATCACGGCATCGTTGTAGCGGAAGTTGTCTTCCAGCTCGGCCAGGGCCTTGCCGGTGCACTCAACGTTCAGCATCACGTAGTGAGCCTTGTGAACATTGTTGATTGCGTAGGCCAGCTGACGGCGGCCCCAGTCTTCCAGGCGGTGGATCTTGCCACCATCTTCTTCGATCAGCTTGGTGTAACGCTCAACCATGCCGCCGACTTGCTCGCTCTGGTCCGGGTGAACCAGGAAGATGATTTCGTAATGACGCATGAATGCTCCTTACGGGTTAGTAGTCTGCCAGCAACCTGGTCAGACAAGGAGTGAATGACACTGTATGTCTTGCCCTGAGCGAAGACGCATGCGCGCCTGCCAGCTCGGCAAGGGGCGCAATTGTAGAGAAGGCCGGGGGGACAAGCAAGGCAGGTGAAGCTTCAAGTTACAAGCGGCAAGCTGCAAGTTGAAGGCAGTCAGGACCCGACCCCGCTTCTTCTTGCCGCTTGCAGCTTGGCGCTTAAGGCCGAAGGCCGCGCTGCCTTACGGCCTCGAACAAGCAAACCCCGGTCGCCACCGAGACATTCAGGCTGCTGACGCTGCCCGCCATCGGCAGTTTGACCAGGAAATCGCAGTGCTCGCGGGTCAAGCGGCGCATGCCCTTGCCCTCGGCGCCCATGATCATCACCAGCGGACCGGTCAGGTCCTGCTGGTAGACCTCCTGCTCGGCCTCGCCAGCGGTACCCACCACCCACAGCCCACGCTGCTGGAGTTTCTCCAGGGTGCGAGCCAGGTTGGTCACGGCCACCAGAGGAATCACCTCTGCGGCGCCGCACGCCACCTTGCGCACGACCGGCGTGAGGGTCGCCGACTTGTCCTTGGGCACCACCACCGCCGTGGCACCGGCGGCATCGGCGGTACGCAGGCAGGCACCGAGGTTGTGCGGGTCGGTGACGCCATCGAGCACCAGGATCAGCGGCGGCGTTTCGGTGCGCTCGAGCAACTCTTCGAGCATCAACTCGCCCCACACCTGACTCGGGCTCACCTCGGCGACCACGCCCTGGTGCACGCCCTCGACCCAGGCATCGAGCTCGCGGCGCTCGGCCTGGCCGACCTGCACGCGGTTCTGCGCGGCCAGCTCCAGCAGGGCCTGGATACGCGGCTCGCTACGCCCTTCGGAGAGCCAGATCTGCTTGACCCGCTTGGGGTGATGCTGCAGCAGCGCCTGGACGGCGTGCACGCCGTAGATCTTTTCCAGCTGACTCATGACTTGCTCTTGCCCTTACGTGGCGCGCCGGACTTCGACGGCCCCTTGCGATGCTTGGTCTTGCCCGACGCCTTGGCGCCTTTCTCCGGTTTGCTGCCGGCGTGGCGCGCCTCGCCCATCAGGGCTTTTTTCATTTCGCGACTCTTGCGCACTTCGGCGTTGCGCTGCACGGCGTCTTTCGGGAAGTACGCCTCGGCGGTCTCGCTCTTGCGGCTGCGCGGCTTGGGCGAGATCTTCGCCTCGGGCGCAGGAGCAGGCTCGGGCGCGGCCATACCGGCCGCGGTTTTACCTGAGGCGGCAGGCTTGCGGCCGACCGGCGCGTTGACGGTAGCCTCGGACATCTCGAAATCGATCTTGCGCTGCTCGAGGTCGACGCGCATGACCTTGACTTCCACCGTGTCGCCCAGGCGGAAGCTGCGGCCACTGCGCTCACCCGACAGGCGGTGGTGCACCGGGTCGAAGTGGTAGTAGTCGCCCGGCAAGGCGCTGACATGCACCAGGCCTTCGACATAGATATCGGTCAGCTCGATGAACAGGCCAAAACCGGTCACCGCGGTGATCACACCAGGGAAGGTCTCGCCGACGCGGTCGCGCATGTATTCGCACTTGAGCCAGTTGACCACGTCGCGGGTGGCCTCATCGGCGCGGCGCTCGGTCATCGAGCACTGCTCGCCCATCTGCTCGAGGCTGTTCTCGTCGTAGGGGTAGATACGCGCCTTGGGAATGCTCATGGCACCGGCACGCTTGACGTGCGGGGTGTCGACCTTGGAGCGGATCACGCTACGGATGGCACGGTGCACCAGCAGGTCCGGGTAACGGCGGATCGGCGAGGTGAAGTGGGTGTAGGCCTCGTAGTTCAGGCCGAAGTGGCCGTTGTTCTCGACGCTGTACACCGCCTGGCTCAGCGAACGCAGCATGACGGTCTGGATCAGGTGGAAGTCCGGGCGCCCGGCGATGCTCGCCAGCAGGGCCTGGTAGTCCTTGGGCGACGGGTCCTTGCCCTTGTGCAGGGTCAGGCCCAGCTCGCCGAGGAAGGCGCGCAGCTTTTCCAGGCGCTCCGGCGGTGGGCCATCGTGCACGCGGTACAGCGCCGGCACGTTGTGCTTCTGCAGGAACTCGGCGGTGGCGACGTTGGCCGCCAGCATGCATTCCTCGATCAGCTTGTGGGCGTCGTTGCGCACAGTCGGACGAATTTCGTCGATCTTGCGGTCATCGCCGAAGATGATCCGGGTTTCCTGGGTTTCGAAATCGATCGCGCCACGGGTGTGACGAGCATCGACCAGCACCTTGTACAGGTTGTACAGGTTCTTCAGGTCCGGCAGGACCTCCTTGTACTCCTCGCGCAGCGCCTTGCCTTCACGGGTACGGGCATGCTCGAGCATGCTGCTGACCTTGTTGTAGGTCAGGCGCGCGTGGGAGTGGATGACACCCTCGTAGAACTGGTAGTCGACCATCTGGCCGGCCTTGTTCATGGTCATTTCGCAGACCATGGCCAGGCGATCGACATGCGGGTTCAGCGAGCACAGGCCGTTGGACAGCTCCTCGGGCAACATCGGGATCACCCGCTCAGGGAAGTACACCGAGTTGCCGCGCTGCTGGGCCTCGACGTCCAGGGCCGAGCCCAGGCGCACGTAGCTGGACACGTCGGCGATCGCCACATACAGGCGCCAGCCGCCGGAGAACAGGCGCAGCTTGCCCAGCGGTTCGCAGTAGACGGCGTCGTCGAAGTCGCGAGCGTCCTCGCCGTCGATGGTGACGAACGGCAGGTGGCGCAGGTCGATGCGCTTTTCCTTGTCCTTCTCTTCGACTTCGGAGCGGAACTTGCGCGCTTCCTTGATCACATCCTGCGGCCAGACATGCGGGATGTCGTAGCTGCGCAGGGCGATGTCGATCTCCATGCCCGGCGCCATGTAGTTGCCGATCACCTCGACCACGTCACCCTGGGGCTGGAAGCGCGGGGTGGGCCAGTGGGTGATCTTGATCGAGACGAACTGGCCGATCTTCGCGCCACCGTTGCGCCCGGCGGTGACCAGCACTTCCTGCTGGATCTTCGGGTTGTCCGGAGTCACGTAGCCAATGCCGCCTTCCTCGAAGTAGCGGCCGACCACGCTTTCATGGGCACGGGAGATGACTTCCACCAGCACGCCTTCACGGCGGCCACGGCGGTCGACGCCGGAGACCCGGGCCAGGCCACGGTCGCCATCGAACACCAGGCGCATCTGTGCCGGGCTGAGGAACAGGTCCTCGCTGCCGTCGTCAGGGATCAGGAAGCCGAAGCCGTCGCGGTGGCCGGACACACGACCACAAATCAGGTCGAGCTTGTCCACCGGGGCATAAGTGCCGCGCCGGGTATAGATAAGCTGGCCATCGCGCTCCATGGCACGCAGGCGCCGACGCAGGGCTTCGATCTGGTCTTCTTCATAAAGACCGAATTCTTCCGCCAACTGTTCGCGCGCGGCCGGCTCGCCACGGTCGGCGAGACGCTGCAGGATCAGCTCACGGCTGGGAATAGGATTGTCGTATTTTTCCGCTTCGCGAGCGGCCTCGGGATCGAGGGATTGCCAATCGGCCATCAGAAGGGGTTCACCTTGGGGTATATAGATAGGAATTCTGGCATAGGCGTATTGAAACCGGAAATGTCAGCCTTGGACAGCCCCGATAAGGTGTCCGCTGAACGGGAATAGGCCTGCGGAATCAACAAGTTGAATTTTTTGAATTTTTTTTCGATCGGGGGCTTTACAGGCATCAGGAGCGTCCGTATAGTGCGCACCACAACGACGGACAACCCCGAAGTTGTAGTAGAGATGAACGACGCTGTAAAGCATCTTGTAATCTCGAATGTGTGCCCAGGTGGCGGAATTGGTAGACGCGCTGGTTTCAGGTATCAGTGGCTTAACGGCCGTGGAAGTTCGAGTCTTCTCCTGGGCACCAAAATTTTTCAAGCAACAGATGACCAAGGATCTGTTACTACTGTGTGAAAGCGTACGATAGTCGCCTTCGACAGATGATGCAAAGCTTTGCCCAGGTGGCGGAATTGGTAGACGCGCTGGTTTCAGGTATCAGTGACTTAACGGTCGTGGAAGTTCGAGTCTTCTCCTGGGCACCATACAAAAACCCACTAGCTTGCTAGTGGGTTTTTTCTTGTCTGCGATTTTTGCAGCCGACCAACGCCCTCCCCCTGTAGGAGCGGCCTTGTGTCGCGAAAGGGGCGCGCAGCGGCCCTAGGTTTCAGCGTTCACGCCAAGATCGCCGGGGTCGCTGTGCGACCCTTTCGCGACACAAGGCCGCTCCTACACAGATCCCATGAATTTCCCGTCATCCGGCCACTTGAGAAACGATTTCGTTTACCATTGTTTCCAAATATGTAGCCGTAAGCGAGGAAGTACCCGCATGACGATCCGCCCGCAACCGCTGATGCGCACCCTGGCCGCTGCACTGCTGAGCCTGGTGATCGGCGCTCCGGCCGCCCTGGCAGACAGCCCGGTCACGCTGACGATGTACAACGGCCAGCACAAGGAAATCGGCGACGCCATCGCCAAGGCCTACGAGGCCAAGACCGGCATCCACATCAACATCCGCAAGGGCAGCAGCAACCAGCTGGCCAGCCAGATCATCGAAGAAGGCCAGCGCTCGCCGGCCGACATCATCTACACCGAGGAATCCCCGCCCCTGAACAATCTGGGCGAGCTGGGCCTGCTGGCGAAGATCGACGACGCCACCGCGAACATGATGCCCAAGGAATATGTAGGCGCCAACGGCACCTGGATGGGCATCACCGCCCGCACCCGCATCGTGGTGTTCAACCCGAAGAAGATCGACGAGAAAGACCTGCCGACCACGGTAATGGACTTCGCCAACCCCGAATGGGACGGACGCGTCGGCTATGTCCCTACCAGCGGCGCCTTCCAGGAACAGGCCGTGGCCATCCTGAAGATGCACGGGCGCGAAGCCACCGAAGAATGGCTGACCGGCCTGAAAGCCTTCGGCAAGACCTACACCAACAACATGGTTGCGCTCAAGGCCGTTGAAAAAGGCGAAGTGGCCGCGGTACTGGTGAACAACTACTACTGGTATGCCCTTGAGCGCGAGCGCGGCGAGCTGGATTCCAAGCTTTACTACCTGGCCGATGGCGATGCCGGCAACCTGGTCACCGTTTCCGGCGCCGCGGTGGTCAAGGCCAGCAAGCACCCCAAGGAAGCCCAAGCCCTGCTCAACTGGATGGCCAGTGAAGAAGGCCAGCGCGTGATCACCCAGACCACCGCCGAGTACCCGCTGCACAAGGGCATGGTCTCCGATCGCGGCCTGAAGCCGTTCGACGAACTGCGCCCGCCGAAGATCTCGGCCGCCGACCTGGGCAATGCCGAGGAGGCCATCGAGCTCGAACGTGAGGTTGGCCTGCTCTGATGACCGCCGCCCTGCCCTCACCCGCCTTGGCCCGCTTCGTTCCAAGGCGCAAGCGCCCATCCGTCTGGGTGGTGCTGCCTGTGCTGTTCCTGGTGGCCATGAGCGTGCTGCCTTTGCTGTACGTCGGGCTCAAGGCCTGGGATGCCGGCTGGCACGAGGCACTGCGCCTGCTCTGGCGCCCGTTCGTCTGGGGCCTGCTGCGCAACACCTTGCTGCTGATGGTCGGCGTCACCGCGCTGTGCCTGGTGGTCGGCGTGGCCCTGGCCTGGCTGCTGGAGCGCAGCGACCTGCCGGGCCGACGCCTGTGGGGCGTGGTGCTGTGCTTGCCGTTCGCCGTGCCATCGTTCGTCAGCAGCTTCACCTGGGTGTCGCTGAGCTCGGACTTCGAGGGCCTGGGCGGAGCGATCCTGGTGATGGCGCTTTCCAAGTACCCCTTGGTGTTCCTGCCGGTGGCCGCGACCCTGCGCAACCTCGACACCGCGCTGGAAGAGTCTGCGCGCACCTTGGGCTGCAGCCGCTGGGGCGTATTCCACAAGATCACCCTACCGCTGCTGTGGCCATCGATGCTCGGCGGCGCGCTGCTGATCGCCCTGCACATGCTGGTGGAGTTCGGCGCACTGTCGATCCTCGGCTTGCAGACCTTCACCACGGCGATCTACCAGCAATTCGAGCTGGAGTTCAGCAATGCCAACGCGGCCATGCTCTCGGCGGTACTGCTGGTGCTGTGCCTGGCGATGTTGTGGCTGGAGCTGCGAGTACGCGGCAAGGCGCGCCATGTGCGTATCGGCCAGGGCGTGGCACGCCGCGCGCAGCCGCTGCGCCTGCGTGGCTGGATGCCGCTGGGGCAGCTGTTCTGCCTGGCCCTGGCGGTCCTGGGCAGCGGCATTCCGCTGGCAATGCTCGGCTACTGGCTGAGCGTCGGTTCGTCGGCAGCCTTCCCGGTCGCGGCCATCAGCAAGGCCCTGGCCACTTCGCTGTCGGTGTCCCTGGGCGGCGCCGGCTTCTGCGTGCTGCTGGCCCTGCCGATCAGCTTCCTGGTGGTGCGCTACAAGGGACGCCTGGCAATCTGGGCCGAACGCCTGCCATACCTACTGCACGCCCTGCCGGGGCTGGTGATTGCGCTAACCCTGGTGTTCTTCGCCCTGCACTATGTGCCGGCGCTGTACCAGACCACCGCGCTGTTGATCCTGGCCTACGCCCTGCTGTTCCTGCCACTGGCCCAGTCGCCGGTGCGCACGGCGCTGAACAAGGCCTCGCCGACTCTGGAAGAGGCGGCCCGCACCCTGGGCGCGAGCAGTTTCGGCGCGTTTTGCCGGGTCACCCTGCCGATCATCTTCCCGGCGATGGCAGCGGCGTTCGCCCTGGTGTTCCTGGATGCGATGAAGGAGCTGACCGCGACCCTGCTGCTCAGCCCCACCGGCATGACCACCTTGGCCACCGAGGTGTGGGCGCATACCGCCAACGTCGAGTTCGCGGCGGCGGCGCCTTATGCGGCTTTGCTGATCGTGGTGTCGGGGCTGCCGGTGTATCTGCTGACTACGCGGATGTATCTGAACAAGGCGTGACACCTGCCGGGGCCGCTTTGCGGCCCTATCGCGACACAAGGCCGCTCCCACAGTGGCCGCGCCGACCTCAAGCCATGCGCTACGCCTGTGGGAGCGGGTTTACCCGCGAAGCGAACGCCGCGGTGTTTGGCACCGGCTACGCCGGTGTTCGCGGCTAAAGCCGCTCCCACAGGGATCGCGCCAGATTCTAGAAATTGAGCAAGACAGTTGCTCCCACAGTGGCCGCGTCGACCTCAAACCATGCGCTACGCCTGTGGGCGCGGCCTTGTGTCGCGATGCGAGGGCGCAGCCCTCGCCCAAGTCAGGCTCTGAACTGCCCCAGGCTGGCCCGCAACTGCGCCGCCAGGTCGTCCAGCACCTTGCTGCTGGCCGTGGTCTGCATCACCACCTCGGCCGAACGCTCGGCCTGGGCATGGATGGTCTCCACCCGCCCACGCACCGCCTGCGCGCCGTTGGCCTGCTGTTCGGCGGCACGGGTGGCCAGGCCGATTGCCGCATGCACCTGTTCCACGGCGGCCTGCACCGACTGCTGACGCCGCTCGTTGTCACGCAACACCAGCAATCCCTCGCTGGCCTGGCGCCCGGCCTGGCTGATGGTCGCCACCGCCTCCTTGGCCCCCTGCTGCAAGGCAGTGATGTGCGACTGGATATCCCCGGTCGAACTCTGGGTCTTGCTCGCCAGCGCGCGTACCTCGTCGGCCACCACGGCAAAACCACGCCCGGTCTCGCCCGCCCGCGCCGCCTCGATGGCGGCGTTGAGCGCCAGCAGGTTGGTCTGCTCGGCAATACCATGGATCACCGTCAGCACCACTTCGATCTGCTCGCTCTGCTTGGCCAGGCGCTCGATCACCTGGGAACCGGTCTGCACCTCGCCGGCCAGGTTCTCGATCAGCCGCGCCAGTTGCGTGGACGCCCGGCTGTTCTCGTCGGTGGCCTGGCGGATATCGACCACCTGCTGCAATGCAGCCTGCATCGCATGGCTCTCGGCCTGTGCCTCATCGGCCATGCTCGACAGGTCACGCAGGCTGGCCGCCACTTCGTCGCGCTGCAGCGCGGCGGCGGCATCGGCCCCCGCGTTGCGCTGGGCCATGCTGCCGATCTCGACACCCGTGCGCTGCGCCACCTCGCCGGCTTCG
Organism: Pseudomonas xantholysinigenes; assembly: GCF_014268885.2. Taxonomy (NCBI): domain Bacteria; kingdom Pseudomonadati; phylum Pseudomonadota; class Gammaproteobacteria; order Pseudomonadales; family Pseudomonadaceae; genus Pseudomonas; species Pseudomonas xantholysinigenes. Next base: position 4,988,576 of record NZ_CP077095.1, read on the forward strand.
CGAACGATGGGCTGCAGCTTGTCGACGAAGCGATTGACCGCCGAGGCCATGTCGCCGATCTCGTCACGGCTGTCGAGCTTCACCCGCTTGGTCAGGTCACCTTCGCCGGCAGCCAGGTCGTTCAGCGCGGCGATCAGCAGGCCAAGCTTGCTCAGCACCCGACGCCCGAGCACCACGGCCACCACCAGCAACACACCCAGCCCGACCAGCACCAGGCCCAGGCCGATACGCCAGCGCAACTCGCCAGCGGCTTCGCGCACGGTCTGCGCGGTATTGGCCTGCATCGCCGTGGCGCTGTTCTGCGCGGTCTCCAGACGTGCGCGCAGAGCCTTGCCACTGTCGGCGGCAGCGGCCACCAGGCTGTCGCCGACCAGTTGCTCACCACTGGCTATCAAAGCGGCGAAACGCTGGTCGAGAGCCTTGAGTTCCTGGTCGACACCGGCGGTGGAAACGCCCATCAGCACCTTGCCGATCTCGGCACCGTTGGGGTTGATCGAGGCCTCGACGAAGTACACCGACGGATCCTTGCGCGCGGCATCCAGTACCTTGTCCAGCGCCCGCTCACCCTGCCCCTTGTCCATCAAAGCCTGGTTGATCGGATTCTGCCGATTGAGGTAACGGGTCAGGTGCTGACCCTGGGCGTCGTCATAGATCACGAACAGCACGTTGGGGTTGCGCTGGGCACGCCGGGCGAAGTCCGACAGCATCGGTACATCGTTGTCCCAGATCGCCCGCGGCGCGACCGAGGCCAAAAGCTCGGCCATGTCATTGGCCGAGTCCTTGAGGTTCTTCTCCAAGGTGGTGCGCAGTTGCTGCTGCTCGCCCTGCAAGCGCTCGGACAGGCCGGCACTGAGGCGCTGGCGCGTACTGGCCGACAAGCTGTCGAGCCCGGCGCGGACATCCTGCCCGGCCTGCTCCAGTTCGGCGGCCAGTTTCTGGCTGTCGTTGCCCAGGCGCGTGCCCAAATCGGCCTCCAGAGCGGTGACCGTGCTCCGTGTCAGCGCAACGGCGACCAGCACCTGCACCAGAAGAGCGATACCAAGCGCAACAAACACAGGCCGCAAGAGGCGGCTTCGTAACAGTGAAAGGATGGCAGACACGTTGTAACCCTCGTGTTTCTGGCGCCATTACTTTGATGGCATCTACAGAAACTTCTTACAGCAAGGGTTATGCCGAAGGCAGCAGGTAAAAACGCCAGGATCAGTGGCGTCAATACCACCCCCTTCGCGGGCAAGCCCGCTCCCACAGGTTTAACGTTGCTTCTGTGGGAGCGGGCTTGCCCGCGAAAGGGCCGATACGGTATGGCGCAGAAAAGAAAAACGCCGCGCTCCCTTGCGGGAACGCGGCGTTCAATCAGCTACCGAAGCGGCCGATCAGGCGAACGGATGACGCAGCACGATGGTCTCGTTGCGGTCCGGACCGGTCGAGATGATATCGATCGGCGCGCCCACCAGCTCCTCGATGCGCTTGATGTAAGCGCGCGCGGCAGCTGGCAGCTCTTCCAGGGTTTTCACGCCCAGGGTCGACTCGCTCCAACCTGGCATTTCTTCGTACACCGGCTCCAGGCCGATGTAGCTGTCGGCATCGGAAGGCGCGTCGATGACGGCACCGTTCTCGTTCTTGTAGCCCACGCAGATATTGATGGTTTCCAGGCCGTCCAGCACGTCCAGCTTGGTCAGGCAGATGCCCGAGATGCTGTTGACGTCGATGGCGCGACGCAGGATCACGGCATCGAACCAGCCGCAGCGGCGGGCACGGCCGGTGGTCGAACCGAACTCGTGACCACGCTTGGCCAGGGTGGCGCCAGTCTCGTCGAACAGTTCGGTCGGGAACGGACCGGAACCGACGCGGGTGGTGTAGGCCTTGGTGATGCCGAGGATGTAGTCCAGGTACATCGGGCCAACGCCGGAACCGGTGGAGATGCCGCCGGCAGTGGTGTTGGAGCTGGTGACGTACGGGTAGGTACCGTGGTCGATGTCCAGCAGCGAACCCTGGGCGCCTTCGAACATGATGTCCTTGCCGGCGCGGCGCAGGTTGTGCAGCTCGGCGGTGACGTCGAGCATCATCGGCTTGAGCTGCTCGGCATAGGCCATGCACTCGTCCAGGGTCTGCTGGAAGTCGATGGCCGGCTCTTTGTAGTAATTGACCAGCTGGAAGTTGTGGTAGTCCAGCAGCTCACCGAGCTTGGCGGCGAAGCGCTCGCGGTGGAACAGGTCGCCCACGCGCAGGCCGCGACGCGCGACCTTGTCTTCGTAGGCTGGGCCGATGCCGCGGCCGGTGGTGCCGATCTTGGCTTCGCCACGGGCCTTTTCACGGGCCTGGTCCAGCGCCACGTGGTACGACAGGATCAGCGGCGCCGCCGGGCTGATGCGCAGGCGCTCGCGCACCGGCACGCCCTTCTCTTCCAGCTTGGTGATTTCACGCATCAGGGCATCCGGGGCAACGACCACGCCGTTGCCGATCAGGCATTGCACGCCTTCACGCAGGATACCGGACGGAATCAGGTGCAGAACGGTCTTCTCACCGTTGATCACCAGGGTGTGACCCGCGTTGTGGCCACCTTGGTAGCGCACGACGGCGGCAGCATGTTCGGTCAGCAGATCGACGATCTTGCCTTTGCCCTCATCACCCCACTGGGTGCCCAGGACGACGACATTCTTACCCATTACATTTGTCCTCATTCACGCAAACTTGGTTGCCGGCCCATTGCCGGCGCAGAATCTCACTGGGTCAGCGGCAGAACCTGCCAGCGCCCGTCTTGCTGAATCAATTGCCGATCACAATCCGCCTCGAGAGCAGCACTCAGCGGCTGGCCAGGCAGGGCCTGGACCACACGCTGGCCCTCGTTGCGCAACTGGCAGACCATCTGCCAGAGGGCCGCATCGCTGCTGTCAGGCATCCAGATGCCGCCAGCTGGCAATACGACCTCCGCTCGCCCCAGTGTGACCAGGGTCTTCAAATCCGTAGAGAAACCAGTGGCCGGGCGAGCCCGGCCAAAATCGGCGCCGATGTCGTCGTAGCGCCCGCCCTGGGCGATCGATTGACCCTCGCCCGGCACGAACACGGCGAACACCACGCCGGTGTGATAGTGGTAGCCGCGCAGCTCGCCGAGGTCGAAGTACAGCGGCAGGTCCGGGTAACGCGCGGCCAGGCGGTCGGCGATCGCCAGCAGATCATCCAGCGCCGCCAGCACGCTGGCCGGGGCACGACCCAGGCGCACGCGGGCCTCGGCCAGCACTTCACGACCACCGCACAGCTCGACCAGGGCGCGCAGCATGTTGCCCAGATCCTTCGGCAGGTCGGCGGTCAGCGCCTGCACCTCGTCGACGGCCTTGCGCTGCAGGGCGTCGAACAGCTGCTGCTCGACCGCGCCGGACAAGTTGGCAGCACGGGCCAGGCCACGGTAGATGCCGACATGGCCGAGGTCCATGTGTACATCCGCCACATCGGTCAATTGCAGTGTGGCGAGCATCAGGCTGATGACTTCGACATCACTGGTCGGGCTGGCATCGCCATACAGCTCGGCGCCCAGCTGGATCGGGCTGCGCGAGGTGGACAACGCGCGAGGCTGGGCGTGCAGCACGCTGCCGGCGTAGCACAGACGGCTCGGGCCTTCGCGACGCAGGGTGTGGGCGTCGATGCGCGCCACCTGCGGGGTGAAGTCGGCGCGGAAGCCCATCAGGCGGCCCGACTGCGGGTCGACCACCTTGAAGGTGCGCTGGTCCAGGTCCTGGCCGGCGCCGGTGAGCAGCGACTCCAGGTACTCGATATGCGGCGTGACGACCAGTTCGTAACCCCAACTCTGGAACAGGTCCAACACCTGGCGCCGCGCGATTTCAATGCGCGCGGCCTCAGGTGGCAGTACTTCCTCGATGCCATCTGGCAGCAGCCAGCGGTCTACCGTTGCCATTACGCCATTTCCCCTCTGGTCCGGGCGGCCTGCCAGCTGGCGAGCCGTGAGTAAAGCAGGCATTGGCGCACAATAGCGGGCAGCACCGATCCCAGCGCAACCACCGTAGCCAATACCCTCGAATTGCCTTGCGTCCTGACCAAACCGTCAACCAGCCAGCGGCCAATCAACCTTGCAGACGCAAAAAAGCCGGGAATTTCCCGGCTGCCGCATCATACACCCCTTTTCATTCAGGATGCACCCCGCCTAGCATTTTAGCTGCCAGACGGGGCGTCCCCTCATGCGGGTGCCATCAGGGCTTGCTCTTGTCCAGGTAGCGGAAGAACTCGTTCTTCGCGTCCAGGACCAGCACGTCGCTCTTGCTGGAGAAGCTTTCGCGATAGGCCTTGAGACTACGGTAGAACGCATAGAAATCGGCGTCCTGGGTGTAGGCCTTGGCATAGATGGCGGCCGCCTGGGCGTCGCCATCACCGCGGGTCTCTTCCGCTTCACGATACGCTTCGGCCAGCAGCACGCGGCGCTGACGGTCGGCGTCGGCACGAATACCTTCGGCCAGCTCATTACCCTTGGCGCGGTGCTCGCGGGCCTCACGTTCACGCTCGGTGCTCATGCGGTCGAACACGCTGCGGTTGACTTCCTTCGGCAGGTCGATGGCCTTGACGCGCACGTCGACCACCTCGATGCCCAGCTCCTTGCTAGCCATGCGGTTCAGCGAAGCGGTGATGTCAGCCATCAGCGCGTCACGCTCACCGGACACCACCTCGTGCAGGGTACGCTTACCGAATTGGTCACGCAGGCCGCTTTCCAGACGACGCGACAGGCGCTCGTCGGCGATCTGCTTCATACCCGAGGTCGCGGTGTAGAAACGCTCGGCGTCCTTCACCCGCCACTTGGCGTAGGCATCGACCATCACTGCTTTCTTCTCCAGCGTCAGGAAACGCTGGGTCGGGGCGTCGAGGGTCATCAGGCGAGCGTCGAACTTGCGCACCTGGTTGACGTACGGCACCTTCACATGCAGGCCAGGCTGGACATCGGCCTTGACCACGCGACCGAACTGCAGCAATACCGCGCGCTCAGTCTGCGAAACGATGTAGAAGCAGTTCCAGGCGACGATCGCCAGCACCACGGCGCCGATCAGGGCGAACAGCGATTTATTGCTCATCAGCGGCTCTCCCTGGAACGCAGCGGCGGTTGTGGTTGCAGGTCCTGGGCGGCGCGCGCGGCGGCGTCATTGACCGACGGCGAAACGCTGCTGACCGGCGCTGCAGGGTTGCTGCGGCTGCCTTCGACCATCTTGTCCAGCGGCAGGTAGAGCAGGTTGTTCTGCCCATCCTTGGCCGTGACCAGAACCTTGCTGGAGTTGCTGTACACCTCCTGCATGGTTTCCAGGTACAGGCGCTGACGCGTGACCTCCGGGGCCTTGCGGTACTCGGTGACCAGCTTGCTGAAGCGGTCGGCCTCACCCTTGGCGCGGGCGATGACTTCGTCGCGGTAGCCGTTGGCGTCCTCGATGATGCGCTGCGCCTGGCCACGGGCCTCCGGCACCACGCCGTTGGCGTAGGACTCGGCCTGGTTGCGCGCCCGCTGCTCGTCTTCACGGGCACGGATCACGTCGTCGAAGGCTTCCTGCACTTCACGCGGGGCTGCCGCGCTCTGCACGTTGACCTGGGTGACGGTGATACCGGTGCGGTAGGTGTCGAGGAAACGCTGCAGGCGCTCGCGGATGTCCACGGCCATCTGCTCACGGCCTTCGGTCAGCACCTGGTCCATCGAGGTGGAACCCACCACGTGGCGCAGGGCGCTGTCGGTCGCATGCTGCAGGCTGACTTCCGGCTGGTCGACGTTGAGCACGAAGTCCTGCAGGTTGCTGATGCGGTACTGCACGGTCAGCGGCACCTCGACGATGTTCTCGTCTTCGGTGAGCATCTGCCCCTGCTTGGTGTAGGCCCGCTCGCGGGTCACGTTTTCCATGTACTTGCGGTCGATCGGCGGGAAATAGATATTCAGGCCCGGACCGACGGTCTCGTAGTACTTGCCGAAGCGCAGCACCACGGCCTGCTCCTGCTCGTCCACCACGTACACGGCGTTGTACAGCCAGATGGCTGCCAGTACCGCCAGGCCGATGCCCAGCAAGCCATAGCTGCCGCCCTTGCCGATATTACGGTCGCCACCGCCACCGCGTTTCTTGCCACTGCCGAACATGCCGTTCAGGCTGTCCTGCAGCTTGCGGAAGGCCTCGTCCAGATCCGGTGGACCTTTCTTGTCGCCACCACCGCCGCCGCCGTTACGGCGACCGCCCCAGGGATCCTGATTGTTCGAGTTGCCACCCGGCTCGTTCCAAGCCATAGCGCTCTCCATCTGATAAAGCAAAGACGCGCCCACGGCGCGCCGTCCAATGCTACAGAATGCCTGTCACCGCTGCCCGCCGACCTCGACGGGCATTTATTGCAAAGTGTGTTGCTCGACAAACACTTGCGGCTCGATGCCTTCGCGGCTGACCAGGCGATTCAGCTCGACCCTGGGCAGTCGCACGCTCAGCAGGCTGCGCCCTTCTTCATCATGCTCTTCACTCTGCACGGCACCCAGGGCAAAGAATTGCGCGCGCAGGCGGGCAAATCGCTGCTCCAGGCACAAGGTACCGACATACAGGTCGTCCCCCAGCAACTCGGCAACCGCCTGGCCAACCAGCTCCAGGCCTCGTCCATCGCGTGCCGATACCCAGACCCGCTGCGGCTTGCCGTCGGCATCGCGCTGGATCTGCGGCTCGACATCTTCGAGCAGGTCGAGTTTGTTATACACCTCGAGGATCGGCAAGCTCTCGGCACCGATCTCGCCCAGCACCGCCAGCACCTGCTCGATCTGCTCCATCCGCTCGGGCTCATGGGCGTCGATCACGTGCAGCAGCAGGTCGGAGTTGCTCGACTCTTCGAGCGTAGCCCGAAATGCCTCGACCAGCTTGTGCGGCAGGTGGCGAATGAAGCCCACGGTGTCGGCCAGCACGATCGGCCCCAGGTCGGCCAGCTCGAGCCGGCGCAGGGTCGGGTCGAGGGTGGCGAACAGCTGGTCCGCAGCATACACCTCGGATTGGGTGAGGGCGTTGAACAGGGTCGACTTGCCGGCGTTGGTGTAGCCCACCAGCGACACCGATGGGATGTCCGCGCGCTTGCGCCCGCGACGGGCCTGCTCGCGCTGGCTGCGCACTTTTTCAAGGCGCGCCTTGATCTGGCGCAGGCGCACCCGCAGCAGACGGCGGTCGGTTTCCAGCTGGGTCTCACCCGGGCCGCGCAGGCCGATACCACCTTTCTGTCGTTCAAGGTGGGTCCAGCCGCGCACCAGCCGCGTGCTCATGTGCTCGAGCTGGGCCAGTTCGACCTGCAGCTTGCCTTCGTGAGTACGCGCCCGCTGGGCGAAGATATCGAGAATCAGCCCGGTACGGTCCAGCACGCGACACTCGAAGACTCGTTCGAGGTTGCGTTCCTGGCTGGGCGTGAGGGTGTGATTGAAAATCACCAGGTCGGCTTCGGCCGAATGGACCAGGTCGCGTAGCTCCTCGACCTTGCCACTGCCGATCAGAAACTTGGCGGTGGGCTGATGCCGCGCCACTGTTACCAGCGAGACGATATCGGCTCCGGCCGACAGCGCCAGCTCCTGAAACTCCTGCGGGTCTTCGCGCGCCTCAGGGTTCTGACCTTCCAAGTGAACGAGCAACGCTCGCTCACCACCACCGTGGCGCTCAAAGAACAATGCAGGCTCCTACTTTCAAGCGTTGCCTGGCTCGCTATCGCCGTGATCGGCATCAGTCGGGCTTGGCAGGCGAACCGGACGGGCAGGGACGACGGTCGAAATGGCGTGCTTGTAAACCATCTGGCTGACGGTGTTCTTCAGCAGCACAACGAACTGGTCGAAGGATTCGATCTGGCCCTGCAGCTTGATCCCGTTGACCAGATAGATCGAAACCGGGACTTTTTCTTTTCTCAAGGTGTTCAAGTAAGGGTCTTGTAGCGAATGCCCTTTTGACATATGCCGCACTCCTGTAAGGATCAATAGTAGAAAATCAAGAAAATCGATAAATTATGCCGCCCCTTCGCAAGAATAGACGGCATTTGGCAGGGACTCAGCTCAATATGGAGACGGTCCCCAGGTATTTCAAGGTGCGGGACAGATTGTCGCAGGCCAGGCTATCCAGCCAGTGCACGCCTTCCCAGCCGCGCAACCAGGTGAATTGGCGCTTGGCCAGCTGGCGCGTGGCAATGATACCGCGTTCACGCATCTCATTCTCAGACAGCTTGCCGTCGAGATAGTCCCAGACCTGTCGATATCCCACTGCCCGTATAGACGGCAGTTCCGCGTGCAAGTCACTTCTGTCTCGCAGCGTTCGGACCTCGTCGATGAAGCCCTGTTCCAGCATCTGCGAAAATCGTAACGCAATTCGCTCATGCAAAATGTGACGATCTGTAGGCGCTATCGCCAGGCTGGCGACAGTATAGGGCAAATGCCCGTCCGCGCCTGCGTCTGCGCCGCGACTTTCCGCGAATTGACGCTGGCGGTGGGCGGTCATGCTCTCGCCGCTGACACGGTACACCTCGAGCGCGCGAATCAGCCGCTGTGGGTCATTCGGATGGATGCGCGCGGCGGATTCCGGGTCCACTTCGGCCAATTGCCGGTGCAGTTCGGCCAGGCCCAGGCTGGCGGCCTGGGCCTCGAGTTCGGCGCGCACCGCAGGGTCGGCGGCTGGCATGTCGGCCAAGCCTTCGACCAACGCCTTGTAATAAAGCATGGTGCCGCCGACCAGCAGCGGGATCTTGCCGCGCGCGGTGATCTCGGCCATGGCCTCGAGGGCATCGGTGCAGAAGCGCTTGGCCGAGTAGCTTTCGGCGGGGTCGAGAATATCGATCAAGCGGTGCGGGTGGGCCGCCAGCACCGCTTTGGAGGGTTTCGCGGTGCCGATGTCCATGCCGCGATAGACCAGGGCCGAGTCGACGCTGATCAGCTCGCAGGGCAGCACCTTGGTCAGCTCGATGGCAAGGTCGGTCTTGCCGGCCGCGGTCGGGCCCATGAGGAATATCGCCGGGGGTTTCGCGCTCATCTCATCGGCCCCGCAGGAACAGCTTGTCCAGGTCGTCCAGGCCCATCTGGGTCCAGGTCGGCCGGCCATGGTTGCACTGGCCGCTGCGCTCGGTGTTCTCCATGTCGCGCAGCAGCGCATTCATCTCCGGGATGGCCAGGCGTCGGTTGGCGCGCACCGCGCCATGGCAAGCCATGGTCCCGAGCAGTTCGTTGAGGTGCGCCTGGATACGGTCGCTGGTGCCGTACTCCATGAGGTCGGCGAGCACATCCTGGACCAGGCGATTGGCCTCGGCCTGCTTGAGCAGTGCCGGAATCTGCCGGATCGCCAGGGTCTCGGGCCCCAGGCGCTGCAGCTCGAAGCCCAGACGCTGGAACCACTGGGCGTGTTCCTCGGCGCAGTCGGCTTCGCGCTGGCTCAGCGCCAGCGATTCAGGCACCAGCAGCGGCTGGCCACTCAGGCCTTCGCTGGCCATGGCCACCTTGAGGCGTTCGTACATGATGCGTTCGTGGGCCGCGTGCATGTCCACCAGCACCAGGCCGACCGCATTCTCGGCAAGGATATAGATACCCTTGAGCTGGGCCAGGGCATAGCCCAGCGGCGGGATGTCGCCCTGGCTCTCTGGCAGGCTGACGGGCGTCGCGCTGCCGTTGTCGAGCGGCGCGTAGAATTCGCGGTATACCGCCTGGGTCTCACCCGTGTTCAGTGGCTGCGAAGGCCGCGGTGTGTACTGGTACTGATAGCCTGCCCCCGCGCCGCTGGCCGAGAATGTCGGCCGCTGCTCGCCTTGAGGCTGCTCGAGCACCGCTGCCGCCAGGCGCATCTCGCCCTGGGGGCCAAACTCGCCGGCCTGCAAGCCACTGGGGCGGACCAGTTCGGTGGTTGCCGCAGGCGCCGCCAGTTGGTCTTCGGGGCGTACATCAGCCAAGGCGCGGTGCAAGGTGCCATAGAGGAAATCATGCACCATGCGCCCTTCGCGAAAGCGCACCTCGTGCTTGGTCGGGTGCACGTTGACGTCAACGCCGGTGGGGTCGCACTCGAGGAACAGCACGAAGGTCGGGTGGCGGCCATTGAACAGCACGTCGCGATAGGCCTGGCGCACCGCGTGGGCGACCAGCTTGTCGCGTACGGCGCGGCCATTGACGAAGAAGTACTGCAGGTCGGCCTGGCTGCGCGAGAAGGTCGGCAGGCCGACCCAACCCCACAGCCGCAGGCCGTTGCGCTCGACGTCGATAGGCAGCGCCTGTTCGAGGAAACCCGGGCCGCAGATGGTGCCGACGCGTCGCGCCCGGGCCATCTCGTCGGCGGCCTCGTGCAGGCTGAAGACGGTCTTGCCGTTATGCCGCAGATGGAAGCCAACATCGAAGCGCGCCAGCGCCAGGCGCCGGATCACTTCCTGCAGGTGGTCGAATTCGGTCTTCTCGGCCTTGAGGAACTTGCGCCGCGCCGGGGTATTGAAGAACAGGTCGCGCACTTCCACCGAAGTGCCGACCGGGTGCGCCGCGGGCTGCACCCGAGGGAGCATATCGCGGCCTTCGGTCTCCACCTGCCAGGCTTCGCTGGCATCGGCGGTGCGCGAGGTCAGGGTCAGGCGTGCCACCGAGCTGATCGAGGCCAGTGCCTCACCGCGAAAGCCCAGGCTGAGCACCCCTTCGAGGTCTTCCAGTTCGCGGATCTTGCTGGTGGCGTGGCGCGCCAGGGCCAGCGGCAGGTCGTCGGGGGCGATGCCGCTGCCATTGTCACGCACCCGCAGTAGCTTCACCCCACCCTGCTCGACCTCGACCTCGATGCGCCGGGCACCGGAGTCGAGGCTGTTTTCCAGCAGTTCCTTGGCCACCGACGCGGGGCGCTCGACCACCTCGCCGGCGGCGATCTGGTTGGCCAGCCGCGGGCTGAGCAGTTGGATGCGCGAACCGCCACTCATTGCTGCGACGCCAGGGCGGTGGTCGGAATATCCAGGTGCTGGCCGACCTTCAGCTCGTCGCTCTTGAGGCTGTTGCTGCTGCGCAGGGCGGCGACGCTCACCTGGTAGCGCACGGCTATCATCGCCAGCGTCTCGCCGGGGCGCACGGTGTGTTCGCGCGGGCCCTGGGCGATCTTGCCGCTGTCACGCAGCCAGGCAATGTAGGTACCCGGCGGCGGGTTCTGCTGGAAGAACTGGCGTACCCCGGTGTGGATCGATCGCGCCAGCGCCTGCTGATGGCTGCTGGTGGCCAGTTTGGCGGCCTCGTTGGCATTGGAGATGAACCCGGTTTCAACCAGGATCGACGGGATGTCCGGCGATTTCAACACCATGAACCCGGCCTGTTCCACACGCTGTTTGTGCAGCGGGGTGACCCGGCCCATGTTGCCCAGCACCTTCTGCCCGACATTGAGGCTGGAGCTGAGGGTGGCGGTCATCGACAGGTCGAGCAAGACGCCCGCGAGCATGCGGTCCTTGTCGTCGAGGCTGACGTTGCCGGCGCCGCCGATCAGGTCGGAACGGTTTTCCGTATCGGCCAGCCAGCGCGCGGTCTCGGAGGTGGCGCCACGGTCGGACAGGGCGAACACCGAGGCACCGAAGGCCGCCTTGGACGGCGCGGCGTCGGCGTGGATCGAGACGAACAGGTCGGCGCCTTTCTTGCGGGCGATCTCGGTGCGCTTGCGCAGCGGGATGAAGTAATCGCCAGTGCGGGTCAGCTCGGCGCGGTAGCCCTTCTCGGCATTGATCTGGCGCTGCAACTCCTTGGCGATCTGCAGCACGATGTCTTTCTCGTGCTGACCGCGCGAGCCCGAGGCACCCGGGTCCTCGCCGCCGTGACCGGCGTCGATGGCAACCACGATGTCACGCTTGCCGGCGGGTGCCGGTGGCAGCTTGATCGCCGGTTGCGCCGGTGTCACCGGCACGGCCGGGGTGGTCGCCGGCGTTTGCGGCGCCGGTGGCGGGGTCGGGTTGCTGGCGGCGATGGCGTCGGCTTCCTGGTCGTACAGGTCGACCACCAGGCGGTTGCCATACTGGGCATTCGGCGCCAGGGTGAAGCTCTTCGGCGATACGGCTTTCTTCAGGTCGACCACCACCCGCAGGTCGGTGGGTGTGCGCTGCGCCGAGCGCACGCTGGTGATCGGCGTGTTCGAGGTAGAGACGTTCAGCGGCGCGCCCAAGGTGGCGCCGTTGATATCGATCACCAGACGATCAGGTGCGGTCAGGGTGAATACGCTGTGCTGCACAGGCCCGGACAAGTCGAAGACCAGCCGCGTGTTGTCCGGAGCGCGCCACAGGCGCATGCTCTTGACTTGAGTGACGGCCAGCGCGTCGACGGTCACCGCGGTCAGCAGCAGCCCAACGACGGCGACCAGTGCGCGTATGCGCATACCTTTCCCCACTTACTGTTTGAATTCTTCGGCCAGAACGGCACACCAGGCTTCGCCGCGTGCCCCCTGCGGCGACAGGTTCAGCGAACGTCCGCCCGCTTGCGGGCTTATGGTAATGGTCAGGTCGGGCTTTGGCAAAACGCCCGCACCTTTATCGGGCCATTCGAACAGGCACAGCGCATCGCCCTCGAAATAGTCGCGGATGCCCATGAACTCGAGTTCTTCCGGATCGACCAGGCGATACAGGTCGAAGTGAAAGACGCGGATATCGCCGATTTCGTAAGGCTCGACCACGGTAAAGGTCGGGCTTTTCACCGCGCCCTCGTGACCCAGGCCACGGATCAAGCCGCGGGAAAGGGTGGTCTTGCCGGCGCCCAGGTCGCCCTCGAGAAAAATCACGCCATGACCTTTGGTCACTTCGGCCAGCTTCGCGCCAAAGGCGACGGTGGCTGGCTCGTCGGCCAGAAACAGGGTTACACCTGACACGCTGAATGCTCCTCCAATAACGCTCTAATGACCGGGACCAGATCACTGGCCGCCAGCCCTCTACCTTTTACCCCCAGACGCTCGCCGGCGCAGGCGTGCAGCCACACCCCCAGGCACGCCGCCGACCAGGCTTGCAGCCCTTGAGCCAGCAACGCGGCCAACACCCCGGTCAGCACATCGCCCAGCCCGGCGCCGGCCATCGCGGGATGACCACGCCCGCACAGCGCCAGCTGGCCGGTGGGGTCGGCCACCAGTGTACCGGCACCTTTGAGCACGCAGACGCTGGCGTAGCGCCGCGCCAGCTTGCGCGCAGCCCCTGGCCGGTCGGCCTGCACTGCTTCGGTGGAAATACCCAGCAGGCGCGCCGCCTCGCCCGGGTGCGGGGTGAGGATGCTGCCGCTGGGCAAAGCCAACGGCGTGCGCGCCAGCAGGTTGAGGGCATCGGCGTCCCACACCTGTGGCTGCCGCGCGTTGGCCACCGCCGACAACAGGCTGCGGCCCCAGGCCGCCTGGCCAAGCCCGGGGCCGACCACCAGCACCGTGGCCCGCTCAAGCGCTGCCATCAACTGGTTGGCCGAGCTTGCCCCCAGCCACATGGCCTCGGGCAGGCGCGCCAGGCCTGCGGCCAGATGTTCGGGACGGGTCGCCACGCTGACCAGTCCGGCGCCGCAGCGCAGCGCCGCCTCGGCACTGAGCAGCACGGCACCGCCGGTCCCCAGGTCGCCGCCAACCACCAGCACATGGCCGAAGTCACCCTTGTGGGCGTTCGCCGCGCGCGGCGCCAGGCTCGGCAGCGTGAGGCTGCCGAGGATGTGCGGGGCGTTCTGTGGGTGTTTGGTCTGAGGCATGGGGTCAAAGGCTCCGATGTCTGGCAGAATTATACGCACCTCCGCCTGTAATGCTTGTTCATCCATGTCCGCCGAACTTCCAGACATCGCCACACTGGCCCAATCGATCAAGGATTGGGGCCGCGAACTCGGTTTTGCCCACGTCGGCATCGCCGGCGTCGAGCTTGGCGAGCATGAACAGCACCTGCAACGTTGGCTGGCGGCCGGCCACAACGGTGAGATGGAGTACATGGGCGAGCATGGCGCCAAGCGCTCACGCCCGGCCGAGCTGATCCCGGGCACTGTGCGGGTGATTTCGCTTCGCATGGACTACCTGCCTGGCGACACGCAGATGGCCCAGCGCCTGGCCCAGCCGGAAAAGGCCTATATCTCGCGTTACGCCTTGGGCCGCGACTACCACAAGCTGGTGCGCAAGCGCGTGCAGCACTTCGCTGATCGTATCCAGGAGGCCATCGGTCCGTTCGGCTATCGCGCCTTCGTCGACAGCGCGCCGGTGCTGGAGAAGGCCCTGGCCCAGGAGGCCGGTCTTGGCTGGATCGGCAAGAACACCTTGCTGCTCAACCGCAAGGCCGGCAGCTACTTCTTCCTTGCCGAGTTGTTCGTCGACCTGCCGCTGCCGATCGACGGTGTGCAGGGCAGCGATCATTGCGGGCGCTGCCAGGCGTGCCTGGACATCTGCCCGACCCAGGCCTTTGTCGGGCCTTACCAGCTCGATGCGCGGCGTTGCATCTCGTACCTGACGATCGAGTTGCGCGGTGCCATTCCACTGGAACTGCGGCCATTGATCGGTAACCGGGTGTTCGGTTGCGACGATTGCCAGATCGTCTGTCCTTGGAACCGTTTCGCCAAGACCACTACCGAAGACGACTTCATGCCCCGCCGGGGGCTGGACAATATCGAGCTGGCCGAGCTGTTCCTGTGGGATGAAAAGCGTTTTCTCGGCTGCACCGAAGGCTCGCCATTGCGCCGGGCGGGGTATGAACGGTTCCTGCGCAACCTCGCCGTAGGGCTAGGTAATGCGCCGTCGACCATTCCCGTGCTAGAGGCGCTCAATGCACGGCGGGATGACCCTTCGGAACTGGTACGCGAACATGTGGAGTGGGCCCTGGCTCGCCACGACGCCCTTTGACGCTTGCCGCTTTTGGCTTTGGCTTTGGCTTTGGCTTTGGCTTTGGCTTTGGCTTTGGCTTTGGCTTTGGCGATCAGAAGATTAACTCCACAGCCAACTAGCGACAGCTGCGTCAGCCCAGGCGCCGCCCGTACTTTCGCGACTTCAGTAGGCCGAACGCAGGCCTTGCGGAGGGAGGTGACGGGCATGGATGCCCGTCAAGCGCTGGGGCCCAGGATGGGCCCTGCAGCGCGGTCCTCCCGGGAGCAAGGCCGGAGTGAGGGAACCCGGAGCGTAGCGGAGGGCCGGATGAATGGAGCGCAGCGTTTTTTGGTTACTTTTTGTCGCGTTTGACAAAAAGTGACTCGCCGTAAGGGCGAAAAGGTGACTATGCGTCAGTGTAGCCAATGAATGCGCTTACATCTGTATAAACCCACACCGATCGCATTTGACTTTGACTTTGACTTTGACTTTGACTTTGACTTTGACTTTGACTTTTAGAGCATGTGTTCTGAAAGCTATATGCGCATTCATTCGCGATGGTGACGCGAAGTCACCTTTCCGCCCTTACGGCGGGTAACTTTTTGAAGGATCAAAAAGTCACCAAAAAATCCTCGCTCCATTCATCCGGCCCCTACGCTTCGCTCCGGGGTTCCCTCGCTCCGTTCTTGCTCCCGGGAGGACCGCGCTGAACGCCCCATCCTGGGGCGCAGCGCTTGACGGGCATCCATGCCCGTCACCTCCCTCCGCAAGAACTCCGCTCGGCCTCCTGAAGTCGCAATTGGCGGCGCCTGAACTATCGCGCACTTAGAAGCAAGACCAACATCAACAGACATGAACCAACTATTGGACCACTGATGGTGCAGCTAAGTTATAGGCTCTCGGCGACTAGCCGGCCCCCACAGGGATAACTGCCCCCTCAAAGCGCAGCGCTAATTTACTGTTGATCGTTGTAATGAAACTTCGGCATCTCCCAATGAAACCGGATCGCCAACAACCGCACCAGAAAACCACCAAACAATGTCAGCAACATGGCCTGCTCCGCCGGCACCTTGAAGTAAACACACCCCAGGTAGAACCAAGCCGCCGCAAACGAAACACTGGCATAGAGCTCACGCCGAAACACCAGCGGAATATCGTTGCAGAAGATATCCCGCAGAATGCCGCCAAACACCCCGGTGATCACCCCGCTGATCGAGGCAACCAAAAACCCCTGCCCCATCTCCAGCGCCGTCATGCATCCAATCAAGGTGAACGCCACCAACCCCAGGGCATCGAGCACCAGGAACAGCGAACGCAGGTGGCGCATCAACGGCGCAATGAAGATCGTCAACAGCGCGGCAAAACTGGTCAGCACCAGGTACTCAGGGTGCTTCACCCAGGTCAGCGGATAGTGCCCCAGCAACACATCGCGCACAGAGCCACCACCCAGCGCGGTGACGCAGGCGATCAGCACTACGCCGAACCAGTCCATGCCGCGGCGGCCGGCGGACAGGGCGCCGGTCATGGCTTCAGCGGTGATCGCGATGAGGTAGAGCATCAGCAACATGGTGCAGGTCCGTGCGGGAAAGGCGCGCAGTCTAACCAGTCGCGCGGGGCACCAAAAGGGGGCGCGCCGACGATCGTCGGCGCACGGCAAGGTCAAACCTTGATGAAATGCTCGCGATAGTGACGCAGCTCGCCAATCGACTCGCGAATGTCGTCCAGCGCCAAGTGGGTGCTGCCCTTCTTGAAGCTGTCACGCACCTCCGGCGCCCAGCGAGCAGCCAGCTCCTTGAGCGTGGAAACATCCAGGTTGCGATAGTGGAAGTAGTTTTCCAGCTCGCGCATGTGCCGGTAGAGGAAACGACGGTCCTGGCAGATGCTGTTGCCGCAGATCGGCGACTTGCCCTTCGGTACCCACTGTTCGAGGAAGGCAATGGTCTGCGCCTCAGCCTCGGCCATGCTCACCTTGCTCTCGCGCACGCGCTGGGTCAGGCCCGAGGCGCCGTGGGTGCGGGTGTTCCACTCGTCCATGCGCGCCAGCACTTCATCGCTGTGATGGATGGCGATCACCGGGCCTTCGGCCAGAGTGTTCAGTTCACTGTCGGTGACAATGGTTGCCATCTCGATGATGACGTCGCTGTCCGGATCCAGGCCGGTCATTTCCAGATCGATCCAGATCAGGTTCTGTGGGTTGTGCATGCAGGTGCTCCTCGAATAGCCCGTCATATTAGCCTAGCCAGGCGGCTCATGGGCGTACCGTGCTAAACTGCCGCCGTTTTCTTTCTGCCCCGCCGACACGGAACCTCCATGGCCAAACGCCAGCTCAACCGCCGCCAGAACTGGCGCATCGAAAAGATCCAGGGTGAACGCGCCGCCCGCGCCGCCAAACGCGAGCAGCACGTGCTGCAGGAGCTGGAAGGCGGCGACCTGGGGCCAGAGCAACTGGGCCTGGTGATTGCGCACTTCGGTGTGCAGGTCGAGGTCGAGGCCCAGGACGGCGACGCCGCCGGCCAGGTGTTCCGCTGCCACCTGCGAGCCAACCTGCCTGCCCTGGTCACTGGCGATCGCGTGGTCTGGCGCGCGGGCAACCAGGGCATCGGCGTGATCGTCGCGCAGATGCCACGCAGTACCGAGCTGTGCCGGCCAAACAACCATGGTCAGCTCAAGCCGGTGGCGGCCAACGTCGACCTGATCGTCATCGTCTTTGCCCCCGCGCCTGAGCCGCACCCGAACCTGATCGACCGTTACCTGGTAGCCGCCGAGCACGCTGGCATTCGCCCATTGCTGCTGCTGAACAAGGCCGACCTGATCAACGAAGAGAATGCGCCCACCCTCAACGCCATGCTGGAGGTGTACCGCAACCTCGGCTATCCGTTGCTGGA
Source organism: Pseudomonas xantholysinigenes (assembly GCF_014268885.2). Lineage (NCBI taxonomy): Bacteria > Pseudomonadati > Pseudomonadota > Gammaproteobacteria > Pseudomonadales > Pseudomonadaceae > Pseudomonas > Pseudomonas xantholysinigenes. The sequence goes on from NZ_CP077095.1 coordinate 5,006,211, forward strand.
AGTCTCCGCCCATCAGGGCGACGGCATGCAACGCCTGCAACAAACACTGGATGGCCATATCAGCGTGTTCGTCGGCCAGTCGGGCGTGGGCAAGTCGTCGTTGGTCAACAGCTTGTTGCCCGACGCTGGCACCCGTGTCGGCGACCTGTCGGAATGGTCGGGCCAAGGCACCCACACCACCACCACCGCACGCCTGTATCACTTTCCCAACGGCGGCGACCTGATTGACTCGCCGGGCATCCGCGAGTTCGGCCTGGGCCACGTCAGCCGTGACGACGTCGAGGACGGCTTCATCGAGTTCCGTGAGCTCATCGGCAATTGCCGCTTCCGCGACTGCAAGCACGACCGCGAGCCGGGCTGCGCACTGCTCAAGGCCCTCGAGGATGGCAGCGTCACGCAACAGCGGATGAACAGCTACCGCTCGATCATCGCCAGCCTGCCGGAAGACAGCTACTAACCCCGCCTGAGTGTAGGATGCATTACTGGGCGGTGTAAGACCGCTCCGGTTTTGCGGTCACCTATTGTCCTGCCCCTGGCTTTCCCCGATGGTCATGGCTTCCTATCGGCCTGGATCAGGGAGGGTAACGCCAATGCCGGTCTTCATCAGCTACCGTCACGCGGGGCGGCTCGACGCCTTCATTCTCAACGAACGCCTGCTGCTCGAAGGCATCCCCACGCAACTGGTGCTGTTCGACAGCCAGGGGCAGACTTTCGACGACCTGCATGGCGGTTTTTGCCAGCAGATGGCCGATGCCACCCATTGGATAGGGGTGCTGGGCGCAGACGAAGCTGAGGACTGGTGGACAGCCTGGCTGCTGGGTGCAGTGGCGATGACGGGCCGACGGGCGAGTTTCTATCTGGGTTGCCCGGCACAAATGCCACAACGCCTGAGCAAGTGGCCGGTGATGCGCGAGCGGGGGCATATCGATCTGTTCGTCCGGGCGTACCATGACGAGCAGACATTTGGCCGAGGGATGCAGTCGGCACTACCACGAGGGAGTGCCGCGGACCGGGACAATGCCGATTTCTTCCATGCCGATCTCAAGGCCAAGATCAGGCGGGGGTTCTGATCCAACCTCGCGCAGAAGCCGGCCTCGCCGGCGAACACCGGCGCGGCCGGTGCCATCCGCCGCGTCCCCTGGGTTCGCCAGCAAGGCTGGCGCCCACAGCTTTCTTACTGGTCCTTGGACTCATCCATCTTCAACACGCCATCCTCGAAGATGTTCAGCTTCTGGCGCAGCTCGCGGGGCTGCATCGGCGCATCACTTGCCCCTGGCGCTGGCGCCGCGCCGGCAGGCGGTGTGGCTTCCGCCGGCGGGGTCTGCCCTGGCGTGCCTTGCTCGCCTTCGATGTCGCGCTGAGCCTTCTTGGTCAGGACGATGATGTCGATTCGCCGGTTCACCGGGTTGAACGGGTTGGCCCGGTCGAACAACGACGACGACGCATAACCGACCACCCGCGCCACCTGCTCGTCCGGATAGCCACCGGCCACCAGCGCCCGACGCGCGGCGTTGGCGCGGTTGGCGGACAGCTCCCAGTTGCCGAAGTCGCCCGTACCGCTATACGGCTTGGCGTCGGTATGACCACTGATGCTGATCTTGTTCGGCACCGCCTTGATGGTATCGGCCATCGCCAGCAGGATGTCTTCGAAGTACGGCTGCAGACGCGCGCTGCCCAGGTCGAACATCGGCCGGTTCTCGGCGTCCATGATCTGGATACGCAGGCCATCCTGGGTAATCTCGAACAGGATCTGGTCCTTGAACTTCTGCAGTTGCGGGTTTTCCTCGACCTTGTTCTGCAGCTCTTGCAGCAACAGTTCCAGACGCTCGCGCTCGACCTGCTCGGCCATGGTCTCGACCTTGTCCTTGTCCAGCTGCAGGCTGGTGTCGGGCGTCGGTTCGGACTTCACTTCCGGGTTGATGGTCTTTTCCGGCGCCAGTTGCGGCGAACCGCCCAGGTCGATGATGTAGGGCGTGCCGCTCTCGGAGAAGCCGATCGGATCCTTGAAGTAGCCGGCGATGGCGATCTTCTGCTCGGGCGTGGCGGTGGACATCAGCCACAGCACCAGGAAGAGCGCCATCATCGCCGTGGCGAAGTCGGCGAAGGCGATCTTCCAGGCGCCGCCGTGGTGGCCGTCGCCAAAGCGCTTGACGCGCTTGACGATGATAGGCTGGTTGTTCTCCATGGCTTAGCGACCGCGTACTGCTTGTTCCAGCTCGGCGAAGCTCGGACGGTGCGCCGGGAACAGCACCTTGCGCCCGAACTCCACGGCCAGCGACGGCGGCATGCCGGAGGCCGAGGCCACCAGCGAGGCCTTGATCGCCTCGTAGACGTTCAGCTCTTCCTTGGCGTCGTGGCGCAGGGAATTGGCCAGCGGGCCGAAGAAGCCGTAGGCGGCCAGAATACCGAAGAAGGTACCAACCAGCGCCGCACCCACGTGCAGGCCGATGGCCTTCTGGTCGCCGTCCCCCAGCGAAGCCATGGTCACCACGATACCCAGTACCGCCGCGACAATACCGAAGCCGGGCATGCCGTCGGCGATACCGGTGACCGCGTGCGACGGGTGTTCGAGCTCTTCCTTCATGCTCAGCAGCTCCATGTCGAACAAGCCTTCGAGCTCATGGGGCGCCATGTTGCCGGTGGACATGATGCGCAGGTAGTCGCAGATGAACGCGGTCATGCGCTCGTCGCCGAGTACCGCAGGGTATTTGGCGAAGATCGGGCTGGCCGCCGCGTCCTCGATGTCGCCCTCGATGGCCATCATGCCTTCACGACGGCTCTTGTTGAGGATCTCGTACACCAGGCCCAGCACTTCCAGGTAGAAGGTGTGGGTGAAACGGGTGCCAAACATCTTCAGCGACTTCTTGATCACATGCATGGTCATGTAACCAGGGTTGGCCTGGAGGAACGCGCCGAAGGCCGCACCGCCGATGATCAGCACCTCGAACGGTTGGATCAGGGCCGCGATCTTGCCGTGGGAAAGCACGTAGCCGCCGAGCACGCTCGCGAATACGACGATGATGCCGATAATTTTAGCCATAAGTTGGAAGCACTTGCTGTCGTGGTCAGGATGGGGGACGGAAGCTTGAAAACTCTTCTTCTACTTATCGGCAGAACTGCGCCAGACTATAGCCACTCATTGCGAAAAGCCAGTTCGGACTGATGTCAATATGCCAATTGAAACCAAGGTGCCAAGTCAGCCGCCATCGAGTCTAGAGGCCTGGGTAAAGCTGCTCGACGGGATTCGGGTACCGGTGCCAAAAGAAAGCCATGACCGTGTTTTGCAGGCCATCAACGACAGCCGTCGGTCCCTGCGCGACATCGCTGAACTGATGCAGGATAGCCCCGCGCTGGTACTGTGCGTGATGCGCGAGGCCAACCACTCGGCCAACGCCAGCCAGGCAGAGCCGGCCGAGAGCCTGGAAGTCGCCCTCAACCGTCTGGGCCTGGGCCGCACCAGCCAACTGCTGGCGCGCCTGCCGGCGCTGCCCGGCGAGGAGATTCCGCCAGTGCTGCGCCAGTTCCTGTTGATCAGCCAGCATGCCACGCAGCAGGCCAACGGCCTGTTCGCCAGCCGCCTGGCCAGGCTGTGGCAGGAAATCCATTGGGGCAGCCTGTTGTTCCTCTCGCCGATGTGGCCGCTGGCCCTGGCCTATCCCAAGCTGCTCGACACCTGGGAGTTGCGGGTTATCCACAAGGGCGAGGACGCCGCCGAGGTCGAGCAGGCGCTGTTCGGGGTACGCCTGATGCAGCTCTGCCGCAGCCTTGCTGAACACTGGCGGCTGCCCGAGTGGGTCATCCAGGGCTATCGCCTGCTGCTCGAAGAGCGCGAACAACTGGCCCAGGTGCTGAACATCGCCCGCGAACAGGACCCGCTCGTCCAGCAACAGCGCCTGGACGACGAGCCGGCCTTGCGCCGCTGGTTCAACCAGCCACCGAATACCGTGTTGCTGGCCAACGGCCTGGCCCTGGCCGCCCAGGTCGGCTGGGACAATCCACACCTGCTGCGCTGGCAGTTGCTGACCGCGCTGTACCTGCAGACCAGCCTCGACGATGTCCAGCAGCAGGTTCACCAGCAGGCTGCGGCCAGTGCCCGCCATCATGCCCGCCATGCCCTGTTCCACCCCGCCGAAGCGCTGATCTGGCCCTGGAATCAGCGTCGCCCGCACCCGGACATGCTCACGCCGCCACCGCCCAGCACCGAAGACCTCGGCCGCTGGCGCGCGCTGTGCCAGACCTTGCTGGCCCAGCCCAGCCCGTTCAGCAACGGTGTGCACCTGGCCAGCCAAGCCCGTGATGCCTTGCTGGCCTGCGGCATGCAGCGGGTGATGCTGTTGAGCCTGGACAAGGCCACCGACTACCTGCGCGTGCAGCAGACCGCTGGCCTGCCGAAGGAAGCCGCCACTATTGCCTTGCCGGTAGCCCAGAACAAGCTGCTGCAAAAACTGATGAGCAAGGCCGGCCAGTTGCGCCTGACACCCGACAATCACGCCCAATTCAGCGTCCTGCTGCCGGCGCCGCTGCGCGCGTTCTTTCGCAGCGAGCATCTGTTGCTGCGCTCGCTGGCGGTCGGCGAACAGGTGCTGATGCTCGCGGTGGCCGATCAGGACGGCAAACCCCTGGCCGACGTCAGCGTGCAAGCATTCGGTAAAACCGCGCAATGCATCGAGCGAGCGCTGGCCGTGTTTGCCATCCGCAACGGCTGACCCTTGCGCTACAATCGCCCCTCTTTCCACCCTGGAGACCGTGGATGACTGACTTTTCCGGCTTGCCCCTGGTGATCGAACCCGAGGATCTGCTGCCGCGCCTGGATTCGCCACGGCTGATCCTGGTCGACCTGACCAGCGCCAACCGCTATGGCAGCGGGCACATCCCGGGGGCTCGCTTCGTCGATCCGAAACGCACCCAACTGGGCCAGCCCCCGGCCCCGGGCCTGCTGCCGGCCCGCGCCGACCTGGAAAAACTGTTCGGCGAACTCGGCCACCGTGACGACGCGGTCTACGTGGTCTACGACGATGAAGGCGGCGGTTGGGCCGGGCGCTTCATCTGGCTACTCGACGTGATCGGCCACCAGGGATACCACTATCTGAACGGCGGCATCCAGGCCTGGCCGGCGGACAAACTGTCCACCGATACCCCGGACGCCGTCGGTGGCCCGGTGAGCCTGCACCTGCATGCTGAACCCACCGCCACCCGCGAGTACCTGCAAAGCCGCCTGGGCGCCACCGACCTGGTCATCTGGGACGCCCGCGGGCCGTTGGAATACAGCGGCGAGAAAGTGCTGGCGGCCAAGGGTGGGCACATCCCCGGCGCGATCAACTTCGAGTGGACCGCCGGCATGGACCTCAACGACCACCTGCGCATCCGCAAGGACATCGCCGAAGTGCTGCAAAACCTGGGCATCACCCCCGACAAGGAAGTGATCACCCACTGCCAGACCCACCACCGTTCCGGCTTCACCTACCTCGTGGCCAAAGCCCTCGGCTACCCACGGGTCAAGGGCTACGCCGGCTCCTGGGGCGAATGGGGCAACCACCCCGACACGCCCGTCGAAGTTTAAGGACACTCAATGAAATCCCGCTTGTTCATCATCAGCCAGTACCTGCTGCCGCACCACTTGCTGTCGCGGCTGGCCGGCTGCGTCGCCGAGTGCCGCGCGCGCTGGTTCAAGAATGCCTTCACCGCCTGGTTCGCCAAGCGCTACCAGGTGAACATGAGCGAGGCACTGGTCGAAGACCTCAGCGCCTACGAGCACTTCAACGCCTTCTTCACTCGTGCCCTCAAGCCGGGTGCCCGGCCACTGGACGAAACCCCTGGGGCGGTGCTCTGCCCAGCCGACGGCGCCGTCAGCCAACTCGGCCCGATCGAGCACGGCCGCATCTTCCAGGCCAAGGGCCACAGCTTCAGCGCCCTGGAGCTGCTGGGCGGCGATCCGGCCCTGGCCGCGCCGTTCATGGGCGGCGAATTCGCCACCATCTACCTGTCGCCCAAGGACTACCACCGCGTGCACATGCCGCTGGCCGGTACCTTGCGCGAGATGGTCTACGTGCCGGGCCGGCTGTTCTCGGTCAACCAGACCACCGCGGAAAACGTCCCTGAGCTGTTCGCCCGCAACGAGCGCGTGGTCTGCCTGTTCGACACCGAGCGCGGGCCGATGGCCGTGGTGCTGGTCGGCGCGATGATCGTTGCCTCGATCGAGACCGTCTGGGCGGGCCTGGTCACGCCGCCGAAGCGCGAGCTGAAGACCTTCCGCTACGACGAAGCCAGCCGTGCGCCGATCCACCTGGAGAAAGGCGCCGAACTGGGGCGCTTCAAACTGGGTTCCACCGCCATCGTGCTGTTCGGCCCGGAGCAGGTGAAGTGGGCAGAGAGCCTGGGTGCCGGCTCCGCAGTGCGCATGGGTGAGCTGCTGGCGCAGCCGAGCCAGGCCTGACCATCCGGCAATAAAAAGGCCCTGCATGATTCATGTCATGCAGGGCCTTTTTTTGCCTTGGGATTGCTGGGAGGGCTTCGCCCTCCTTTCGCGACGCAAGGCCGCTCACAGGGGTACGCGATCATCTGTAGATACCGTCTTGACCCTCACCCCGCAAGAGGGATTTTGGGGTCAAACGGTATCCCCGACTTCACCACCCCGTAAACCAGGTGCAGCAGCTTGCGCATCGCCGCGCAGACGATCTGTTTGTAAGCTTTGTGCCGGCTGCTCAACCGCTCTGCCAGTTCCTTCACAACAGGGTTATGTCTGATTGAGACAGTGCCTGACATCCACAAGCCTGCACGCAGCCTTGAGGCGCCTGTACGCGAAATAGTGCTCTTACCTATGAACTATCCCGATTGCTGCACCACTGGGTTTAAGCCTGAAAACGCGACAATCGCAGAAGGGCTTTGGTATTTCAGTGGATCGCCCAGTTCGGCGAGCAGCAACGTAGCAGTGGTGTCACCCAAACCATCAATCGAGGTAATCAGCTCACGTCGCTTGCGCAGGTCTGGATCATCATCGATCGTCTGCTCGATGGCCTTCCTGGTCTTTTCCAGCTCTTCGTTGATGTGCCCGATTACGTCTTGAATCGACTGCTGTACCGCATCTAGTGCGACATCCAAACGATTCTGCTCCATCTGGCGCATTTCCTTGAGGTCGTCCAGTCGCCGCACCAGAGCACGCAAGCGGCGCTGCGCAGGGGGCTCAGGCTCCCACTGGCGAAGCGAGACAGCCTTTTGTTGGCCATAGGCAGCAATGACTTTGGCGTCAGCCTTATCTGTTTTGACGCGCCGAAGCTCCACGTCAGCGAATTTCGCAATCACCGCCGGGTTCAGAATGCACACCCGATAACCTTGGTTGTGACAGTGCTCGGCCAGCGCTTCGTGATAGATGCCTGTAGCCTCCATAACAATCCAGGCGCCTGGTTCAGCATGGCGCTCAAGCCAGTCGCTAAACTGCCTGAACCCTCCAGGATCATTGGACAGCTTGGCTTTGGTGCGCATCTTGCCATTGGGGAGCGGGATGGCAATGTCGAAAGATTTTTTGGCGACATCAACGCCAACAAAGACGGACATGATCTCCTCCTTCAAACTACGAAAGTCGATCACCCTACACTCAGTTCAACCTTGTTAATGCGTGCTCACGCCGGGGGCGGGCACTAGATACCGTTCGAACTCGTCGAGTGGGGTTGGAAGACCAGAGCGTTATCTACAGTGCGGGCTTGATGCCCTTGGAGCGGCTCTGCTTCAAGGCCTTCCCTCGATGATCAGTCGAGAACTTTCGCCTCTAGGGAGGCGAAAGTCGAGATACAAGGAGCGGCCTTGTGCCGCGAACGGGCCGCAACGCGGCCCCAGGGATCAAGATCAACCGCGCGCTTCGCGATCACGCACGCCGAGCAGATAAAGCACGCCGTCCAGGCCCAAGGTCGAAATGGCCTGCTTGGCCGACTGGCGCACCAGTGGCTTGGCACGGAACGCCACGCCCAGGCCCGCCAGCGACAGCATCGGCAGGTCGTTGGCGCCATCGCCCACGGCAATGGTCTGCTCCAGCTGCAAGCCTTCTTCGCTGGCCAGTTGCTGCAACAGCTCGGCCTTGCGCTGGGCGTCGACGATCGGCTCGACCGCTACACCGGTGACCTTGCCGTCGACCACTTCCAGCTCGTTGGCGAACACATAGTCGATGCCCAGGCGGGCCTGAACCTGCTTGGCGAAGTAGGTGAACCCGCCGGAGAGGATGGCCGTCTTGTAGCCCAGGCGCTTGAGCTCGGCGAACAGGTGCTCGGCGCCCTCGGTCAGGCGCAGCGAGGCGCCGATCTGGTCGAGCACGCCCACGTCCAGGCCCTTGAGCAGCGCCATGCGCTCCTTGAAGCTGGCGCGGAAGTCCAGCTCGCCGCGCATGGCCCGCTCGGTGATCGCCGCCACCTGCTCGCCAACGCCGGCAGCCTTGGCCAGCTCATCGATCACCTCGGCCTCGATCAGCGTCGAATCCATGTCGAACACCGCCAGGCGACGGTTGCGGCGGAACAGATCGTCACGCTGGAAGGCGATGTCGATGTTCAGCTCCTCGGACAACGCGAAGAACGCCGCGCGCAAGGCCTGGGCGTCGCCCGGTTCGCCGCGCACGGAGATTTCCAGGGCCGACTTGCCCTTCTCGCTCGGCGCGTTCAGCGCCACGCGGGCCGACAGGCGCTCGATGCGCTCGATGGTCAAGCCGGACTGGCTGATGATTGCGCTGACCCGCTGCAGTTGCTCCGGGGTGACGCGACGGCTGAGCAGGGTGACGATATGGCGTGCCTCGCCCTGGCTGTCGGCCCAGTGCTGGTAGTCGGCCTCGGAGATCGGCGTGTAGCGCGCCTGCAGGTTCAGCTCGTGGGCCTTGGCCTGCACGCTTTGCAACAGCGCGGTGGCCACTTCGTTGTCAGGGATGTCGACCAGGATGCCGAACGACAGCGTGCCGTGCATGACCGCCAGGCCGATGTCGAGAATGTTCACACCGCCCTGGAGCAGGACGCCGGTGATGGCCGCGGTAAGACCTGGACGGTCTTCACCAGTGATGTTGATCAGGACGATTTCGCGCAAGACCGGGCTCCGACTCGATGAAAAATGCGCATTCTACCGATTTTCCATGACCATCGGGCGCCAACGCTACTTTGCCGACAAAACACGTATCGCTATACTGCGCAGCAACTTACTCGCCATGAAGAGCCGCGCTCTGTGAACCGGCCCACGCCCGTCAAACCCGACAATTTCTTCCTGATGATCTACCGAGCCCTGAGCCAGCGCCGAATTCCCTTGGCCCTGCGCATCGCCAGCCACAATATTTTCCTGGTGGCCCTGGCCCTGGTGATCTACGCCTGTGTCATGGGCCTGCAGTTCAAGCAGGCCATGCATGAACAGGCCGACGCCGTGGGCCAGAGCCTGACCACGCAGACCGCCACCTCGGCCACCGAGCTGCTGGTGTCCAACGACATCCTCAGCCTCAACGTACTGCTCGGCAACCTGGTGAAGAACCCGCTGGTGGCCCATGCCGCCATCTACAGCGTGGACAACCGGATCCTCGCCGAGGCCGGCCAGCGCCCGCGCAACAGCTTGCTGGGCGAAGCCGAAGGCGTGTACCAGACCAAGATCACCTTCCAGGACGTGACCGCCGGCCAACTGCGCATCAGCCTGGACATGAGCCAGTTCCAGCAGCCGATGCTGATCAGTCTGCAGAGCATGGGCATTCTCGCCGCCATTCTGCTGGCCCTGGCCTTGACCCTGAGCCTGCGCCTGGGGCGTTTCATCTCCACCCCGCTGCTGCAGCTACGCGTGTGGCTGCGTGATCCGCACCCCTATACCCCGGCCATTGAGCGCCAGGACGAGATCGGCGATCTCGCCCGCCAGCTGCATGCGCGCCTGGCCCCACCGCCGCCACCGGAACCCGAGGTCGAGGACGAGGAAGACGACTTCGACGACCTGCCGGCGCCCAAGGCAGCCCCGAAAGCGAAAGCCGTCGCCTTGACCCAGGCGCATGACGAGGACGACGACGATGCCTTCGCCGACCTGATGGACGAACAGAGCGAGCCGGCCAAGCCGGCCGTGGTCGAGTCCGACGAGCCGCAGCACAGCGCCGTGCTGGCCGTGCAACTGGGCTCCCAGGAGCAACTGCGACGCCTGCCGCGCACGCGCCTGACCGAGCTGCTGGAGCGCTACCGCGACTGCCTGGACCAAGCAGCCTCGCTGTACGAAGGGGAAGTCCACACCCTCAACGACGGCAGCACCCTGCTGCTGTTCCACAGCCGTGACAGCGGTGAAGACTATCTGACCAACGCCATCTGCTGTGGCGAGCTGTTGCGCGCCCTGGGTCATGCCCTGCAGATCGAAGTGGCCGATAGCGGCATCACCCTGCAATTGCAGCTGGGGTTGGTGCTGGCCGACGACCTGCAAGGCCTGGATCAGGTCGACCTGCTGATGACCGAACAAGCCCAGGACGCCCTGGCGCTGTCGCAGCACAGCCGCAACCTGCTGCTGGTGGAGCGACGCATCAGCGATGACGCCCTGGTGCGCCAGCGCGCCCGCATCCGCCCGATCGCCAGCCCCGAGGGCGCCTGCTGCGTGGAGCGCCTGATGGAGCCGTACCCGTCGATGCTCGAGCGCCAGCTGGCGCGGATGGACGAGCGCCGGGGCTGAGATTTAGGGGTTACGCGATCCCTGTAGGAGCGGCCTTGTGTCGCGAAAGAGGTGCGAAGCGCCCCCAGGGTCTTCGTTCTATCTGAAATCCCCGGGGCTGCTTTGCAGCCCTTTCGCGACACAAGGCCGCTCCTACAGGGGATCGTGCTCCTGGCTGGGACAAGTCACACAAAAAAGCCCGCATCGCTGCGGGCTTTTTTGTTTCTGCGAGTATCAGAAGCGGAACACTTCCATATCGGTACGAATCGGCGAGGCCATCGGGATCTTCGGCTTCTCCGGCTCTTTCTTCACCTGTACCGGCGCGGCCTGCTTGCGCGGGGCCTCTTCGGCGATGGCCGGTTGGTTGGCCAGTGGCTTGACCGCCGTGCTCAGCTGTTCGGCCAGCTTCTGCAGCAATTGCCCTTGGGCCTGGACCTGGGCCGACTCACTGCCGGCATGCGGCTGCTCGAGGTGGACGATGCGGTTGTCACGCACCTGGCCGCGACGATCGAGCACGCGCCACTGGGCGTCGAGAATCGCCGGCTGGTTCTTGCCGGAGTCCAGGCGGGTGATCGACAGCAGCACCTGCACGTCCGGGGTGAAGCCCGCACTGGCCGGCGCCAGGACCACGCGTTGGCTATCCAGGCGCCAGGCCAGCTGGCGCACCAGCAACTGGTCGATATCCGACGAAAGGCTGCCAGCCCAACGACCGTCGGTCGCCGCGGTCAGGCTGCCATCGGTCTGGCGTTGCAAGAAGGTTTCGCGTTGCAGGTAATCGGCCACCGACACGGGGCCAAGCACCACCGCCATGCCCGCCGCCTGGGTCGGCTGGCCGGGTTCACCGCTGTCGAGCTGATACAGGGCGACCGGCTGGTGCATGCTGCACCCGCTCAGGCCCAGCAAGCCAGTCATCAGCAGCGCAAATGGAAGGCGCAGAAATTTCATTCATCCCATCCAGGCGGTCGTCACGGACAGACCGCAGTGATACTCGTATAGATTCAATCGGGCACTCGGCCACGCCGGCGCCGCAAGGGCACTATCATCCGCGAAATAGCGGCCAGACTCCAGCATTTCCGCCTGAAGCGGCGCCGAAAGCGCCGCTGCAGACGGCCCACTCACTCAAGCGGGGGTTTCCACCAGCAGCGCATCGACGCGCTGGAAACCACGTGGCAATTTGCTACCACGACGCCCTCGCTCGCCCTTGTAATGTTCCAGGTCATCCGGCTTCAGAGACAGCGTACGCTTGCCTGCCTGCAATACAAGGGTCGAGCCCTCGCTGATCACCGCCAGGTCGGTGACGTACTCTTCGCGGCTGGCCACCCGGTCGCCCGGTACGCCAATGATCTTGTTGCCCTTGCCCTTGCCCAGCTGCGGCAGGTCGGCCACCTTGAACACCAGCAGGCGGCCCTCGGTGGTCACCGCGGCCAGCCAGTCCTGCTCGCGGTCGGTGACCGGGCGCGGGGTCATGACCTTGGCGCCGTTGGGCAGGCTGAGCAAGCCTTTGCCTGCCTTGTTCTTGGCCTGCAGGTCTTCGCCCTTGACCACGAAGCCGTAGCCGGCATCGGAGGCCACCACGTACAGCGCATCGTCCTCGGGCAGCAACACGCACTCGAAGGTGGCGCCCGGCGGTGGCGTCAGACGCCCGGTCAACGGCTCGCCCTGGCCACGGGCCGACGGCAGGCTGTGGGCGGCCAACGAGTAACTGCGGCCGGTGGAATCGATCATCACCGCAAACTGATTGGAACGGCCGGCCGCGGCGGCCTTGAAGCCATCGCCGGCCTTGTACGACAGCCCGGTGGCGTCGATATCGTGGCCCTTGGCGCAGCGCACCCAGCCCTTCTCTGACAGCACCACGGTGACCGGCTCGGTCGGCATCAGCTCGTTTTCCGACAGGGCCTTGGCTTCGGCACGCTCGACGATTGGCGAGCGGCGCTCGTCGCCATAGGTCTCGGCGTCTTCGAGCAGTTCGCTGCGTACCAGCTTGCGCAGCTTGGCGTCGCTGCCCAGCAGGGTGGTCAGGCGCTTCTGTTCCTTGAGCAGCTCATCCTGCTCGCCACGGATCTTCATCTCTTCCAGACGGGCGAGCTGACGCAGGCGAGTCTCGAGGATGTAGTCGGCCTGGATCTCGGTGAGGTCGAAGCGGGCGATCAAGGCCTGCTTGGGGTGCTCCTCGGTGCGGATGATATGGATCACTTCATCCAGGTTGAGGAAGGCGGTGAGCAAACCATCCAACAGGTGCAGACGCTTCTCGACCTTGTCCAGGCGATGCTGCAAGCGACGACGAACGGTACCGACCCGGTACTCCAGCCACTCCAGCAGCAGCTGGCGCAGGTTCTTCAACTGCGGCCGACCGTCAAGGCCGATGATGTTGACGTTGACCCGGTAGGTACTCTCCAGGTCGGTGGTGGCGAACAGGTGCTGCATCAGCTCGGCGGCGTCGACGCGGTTGGAACGCGGGATGATGACGATGCGGCAGGGGTTCTCGTGGTCCGACTCATCACGCAGGTCGGCGACCATCGGCAACTTCTTGGCCTGCATCTGCGCGGCGATCTGTTCCAGCACCTTGGCCCCGGAAACCTGGTGCGGCAGCGCGGTGACGACGATATCGCCGTCCTCGATGCGGTACACCGCACGCATGCGGATCGAGCCCTTGCCGCTCTCGTACATCTTCAGAATGTCGGCGCGCGGGGTGACGATCTCGGCCTCGGTCGGATAGTCCGGGCCCTGGATATGCTCGCACAGCTGCTCGAGGGTGGCCTTGGGCTCGTCGAGCAGGCGCACGCAAGCGCTCGCCACCTCCCGCAGGTTGTGCGGCGGCACGTCGGTGGCCATGCCCACGGCGATGCCAGTGGTGCCATTGAGCAGGATGTTCGGCAAGCGCGCCGGCAGCACCGCCGGTTCCTGCAAGGTGCCGTCGAAGTTAGGCACCCAGTCGACGGTGCCCTGGCCCAGTTCGCTGAGCAGCACTTCGGAATAGCGCGACAGGCGCGCCTCGGTGTAACGCATGGCGGCGAACGACTTCGGATCGTCCGGCGCACCCCAGTTGCCCTGGCCGTCGACCAGGGTGTAGCGGTAGCTGAACGGCTGGGCCATCAGCACCATGGCCTCGTAGCAGGCCGAATCGCCGTGGGGGTGGAACTTGCCGAGCACGTCGCCGACGGTCCGCGCCGACTTCTTGTGCTTGGAATCGGCGTCCAGCCCCAACTCGCTCATGGCATAGACGATGCGCCGCTGGACCGGCTTGAGGCCGTCGCCGATGTGCGGCAGCGCGCGGTCCATGATCACGTACATGGAGTAGTTGAGGTAGGCCTGTTCGGTGAAGTCAGCCAGGGAACGGCGTTCGACGCCTTCAAGGCTGAGTTCGAGTGAGTCGCTCATGCGGGCCTCGTCATTTCAGGTTCTGGCGCAGCAGCATGGTGCCGCCGCGCTGGGTAAATTCAAGTTGTTTCAGGGCGCTCATGCCCAGCAGCACGGCCTGGCCATCCAGGCCGGGCACCACCAGCGCGCGCACGTCGCGCAGCTGGATGTCGCCCAGTTGCAAGCTGTCGAGCCGGGTGCGATAGCCCTCGGTGCGGCCATTGGCGGTGCTCAATTGCACCGGGGCGCCACGGGCCAGGTCCAGGTCGTGGGCCAGGGCCTCGGGGATCGCCACGTCGGTAGCACCGGTGTCGAGCATGAAATGCACCACGCGGCCATTGATCGCGCCGTCGGCAACGAAATGCCCCTGGCCGTTACTGAGCAGGCGCACCTCGATGAAACCGTCGCCCTGTTCGCTCTGCACCACGGCGTTGGGGTTCTGCTGGCGGTCTTCCCATTGGCCGAAAAAGCGCGTGGCAAGGAACATCGCCGCCGCCCAGGCGACGATCAGCAATACCCTTCCTGCGCGCTTGCCTGGGGGCTGGCTCATGGCCGGGCGCTCCAGCCACCTTGCGGTGCGGCGAAGCGCCAGACCACCGGGCGGGTTTCGCCGTCGCTGCGTGGGCGATCATTGTTGTCCACACCGATCCAGGCGCCCTCCTTGTCGACCACCAGTGCCTCGGCCAGACCATAGGGCTGTGAGTAACGCCGCGACTCCACCAGGGCATCGGCGGCGAACGACCAGCAACGCTCGACCGCGCCGCTGTCGGCGTCACGCCGGCAAATGCGGTAGGCATTGCGCTCGAGGGTATACAGCTTGCCCTCGAACCAAGCCAGGTCGGCGAAATCCCGCGATACCGGACGCGCGCCGGGAAACTGCGGCGGCTGCATCTCGACTCCGGCCTCGCTGAGCAGCACGCAGCTGCGCCCGCAGGTCCACACCGACTGCTGGCGCTGGACCGCCAACAACCCGCGGCGCTCCCGCTCGGCGGCCAGCCACAGGCGGTCGCCCGCCGGATTGATCGCTAAACCTTCGAACAGGGCATTGAAGTGCAACAGCATGCCGCTGGCCCGCGCCTGGCGGACCATGGCCTGGTCGATGCGCAGCCAGTCCGGCTCGCCTTCCAGCGGCAGCTGCAGCACTGCGGCATGAGCCTCGCTGACGATCAGGATGTTGCCAGCCTGATCACAGGTGATGCCTTCGAAATCCAGCGCGCCGCCCCGGATATAGGACGCCGCCCAGTTGCGCGACTTCAGGCCCCAGGGCAGGCCGGTATCCGGCGGCTCGGGTGGGGTGAAGGCCAGCGGCTGGGCGCGCCAGGCAGCCGGCTCCTGCTCAAGCCGGTAGATGCGGTCGTCGTCGCGGTCGGACACCGCCCACAATGCGCCACGGCAAAACGCCAGCCCGGACAGGTTGCCGCCGCGCATGCCATCGACCACGTGCTCGCCGGTCAGCTTGAGCTGCGGCCAGTCGTCGGCCCGGGCCTGCAGGGCGAACAGCGCCAGGCAGGCCAGCAGCAGCGGACGAATCAAACCAGGACCTCGGCCAGGTTGCCTTTGGTCTCCAGCCAGTTCTTGCGGTCGCCCGCGCGCTTCTTGGCCAGCAGCATGTCCATGATCTCGGTGGTGCCGGCCAGGTCGTCCAGGGTCAACTGGACCAGGCGCCGGGTGTTCGGATCCATGGTGGTCTCGCGCAGCTGCGGCGGGTTCATCTCGCCGAGGCCCTTGAATCGGGTGACCTGCGGCTTGCCGCGTTTCTTCTCGGCGACCAGGCGGTCGAGGATACCGTCACGCTCGGCGTCATCCAGGGCGTAGTAGATTTCCTTGCCCAGGTCGATGCGGTACAGCGGCGGCATGGCCACGTAGACGTGCCCGGCCTCGACCAGCGGGCGGAAGTGCTGGACGAACAGCGCGCACAGCAGGGTGGCGATGTGCAGGCCGTCGGAGTCGGCGTCGGCGAGGATGCAGATCTTGCCGTAGCGCAGTTGGCTGAGGTCGCTGGCGCCCGGGTCGACGCCAATGGCCACGGCGATGTTGTGCACCTCCTGGCTGGCCAGGACCTCACCGCCATCGACTTCCCAGGTGTTGAGGATCTTGCCGCGCAGCGGCAGGATCGCCTGGTATTCCTTGTCCCGCGCCTGCTTGGCCGAACCACCGGCCGAGTCACCCTCGACCAGGAACAGCTCGGCGCGCATCGGATCCTGGCCTGCGCAGTCAGCCAGCTTGCCCGGCAGCGCCGGGCCCTGGGTGATGCGTTTTCGCTCGACCTTCTTGCTCGCTTTCAGACGACGGCCGGCGTTGCTGATGGCCAGCTCGGCCAGTTGCATGCCTAGCTCGGGGTGGGCGTTGAGCCACAGGCTGAAGGCGTCCTTGACCACGCCAGAGACGAACGCCGCCGCTTCGCGGGACGACAGACGCTCTTTGGTCTGGCCGGAGAACTGTGGCTCCTGCATCTTCATCGACAGCACGAAGCTGATGCGCTCCCAGACGTCCTCGGGGGCCAGCTTGACCCCGCGCGGCAGCAGGTTGCGGAACTCGCAGAACTCGCGCATCGCATCCAGCAGGCCTTGGCGCAGACCGTTGACGTGGGTGCCGCCCTGGGCGGTGGGAATCAGGTTGACGTAGCTCTCCTGAACGCTGTCGCCACCCTCGGGCAGCCACAGCAAGGCCCAGTCGACGGCCTCCTTGTTACCCGCCAGGCTGCCGCAGAACGGCTCGTCAGGCAGGCGCAGGAATTCGCTGACCGAGTCGACCAGGTATGAGCGCAGGCCGTCCTCGTAATGCCACTCGACCTTTTCGCCGGTGCCTTTGTCCTCGAAGCTGATCGACAGCCCCGGGCACAGCACGGCCTTGGCCTTGAGCACATGCTTGAGGCGGCTGATGGAGAATTTTGGCGAGTCGAAGTACTTCGGATCGGGGGTGAAGTACACGCTGGTGCCGGTGTTGCGCTTGCCGACGCTGCCGACCACTTCCAGCTCGCTGGCCTTGAAGCCGTCGGCGAAGGTCATCTGGTATTCGTTGCCATCGCGCTTGACCCGCACGCGGACCTGGCTCGACAGGGCATTGACCACCGAGATGCCGACGCCGTGAAGGCCGCCGGAGAACTGGTAGTTCTTGTTGGAGAACTTGCCGCCGGCGTGCAGCTTGGTGAGGATCAGCTCGACACCGGACACGCCCTCTTCGGGGTGGATGTCCACCGGCATGCCGCGGCCATCGTCGCTGACCTCCAGCGAATGGTCGGCGTGGAGGATCACCTGCACCGAACGGGCGTGGCCCGCCAGGGCTTCGTCGACACTGTTGTCGATGACTTCCTGGGCCAGGTGGTTCGGCCGGCTGGTGTCGGTGTACATGCCCGGCCGCTTGCGGACCGGGTCAAGGCCCGAGAGGACTTCGATGGCGTCTGCGTTATAGGCGCTAGCGCTGGGATTGGCCATGGGTTCTCGTCGTCAGTCTGGTGAGTGCAAAAGTCAAAATACAGAAAAATCCAGCGCCGCATACTGCCCGCGGGCAATTCCGGCGAAGGCCAGCAGCGCCGGCAATTGCCTGGCAAAGCCCTGGTAGCTGTGGTCGCCACCGGCCTGGATGCGCAGGGCGCAAGCACGGTAATAGCGCTCGGCGTGGCGATAGTCCAGGGTTTCATCGGCGGTCTGCAACCACACTTGATAGCGGGTGGCGTCCTGCGGCGGCGGTACTTCCAGTTCGGCCAGGGCGTCCACGTGATCCTGGGTCAGCTCCCAGGCCTCATCGGTATACAGGTTGCGCTGGGTGCCGAGGTAGCCGTCGAACAGGCGGTGCGGGGCTACTGCCGGGTTGACCAGCAAGGCCTTGAGCCCGTGGCGCTCGGCCAGATGGGTGGCATAGTAGCCGCCAAGGGAGCTGCCGACCAGCAGCGGCGCACCAAGCTCGGCGATGGCCGCCTCGAGCTGGGCGATGGCCTGGCGAGGATGGTGGTGCAGGGCCGGAACCCGCAGCTGGTCGGCCAGGCCGAGTTGCTGCATCAGCGCCTCGAGCTGGCGGGCCTTGGTCGACAGCGGCGAGCTGTTGAAGCCGTGGATATAGAGGATGGAACCCGACATGCTGCCCCCCGGACGCAAAGATGCGCAGTGTAGCGTGTTGGAAGGGCATTGGCGCAGCATGGGGTTTTTCGCAACAAAATCTGAGACAGGGTACTGCCCCCTGCGGGAGCGGTTTACCCGCGAAGCAAGCGACGCGGTGTTTGGCACCGGCTACGCCGGTGTTCGCGGCTGAAGCCGCTCCCACAGGGACCGCGCCGACCTAGGGCATGCACCACACCTGTGGGAGCGGGTTTACCCGCGAAGCAAGCGCTGCGGTGGCTGGCACCGGCTACGCCGGTGTTCGCGGCTGAAGCCGCTCCCACAGGGACCGCGCCGACCTTAGAGCATGCACCACACCTGTGGGAGCGGGTTTACCCGCGAAGCAAGCGCTGCGGTGGCTGGCACCGGCTACGCCGGTGTTCGCGGCTGAAGCCGCTCCCACAGGGACCGCGCCGACCTTAGAGCATGCACCACACCTGTGGGAGCGGGTTTACCCGCGAAGCAAGCGCTGCGGTGGCTGGCACCGGCTACGCCGGTGTTCGCGGGTAAACTCGCTCCCACAGGGAACACGACGCACTTAATAGCCTGGACTATCGAAGTCCAGGCTCACCTCGAAATCGCGCGCCCGCTCCACCCCAGTCTCCAACCGTCCGTCGTCATGCAGCCGCAGCCAGCGATACCCCGGCTGCTCTTCGCTCACCTTGAAATCTTCGCTGCGCGGCGCGAACTGGATGCAGGTCGATGGCGTGGCGAGAAAACGCATACCGTCGCGCACCTCATCCCATTCCTGATGGATATGCCCCCACAGCAGCGCCTTCACCTGTGGATAACCGCGCAAACGCTGCAAAAGTTCATCGGCGTTGCGCAGCCCTATCGGCGCGATCCAGGCACAACCGATATCCACCGGCTGGTGATGGCAGCACACCAGGCAATAGCGTCCACCAGCGCCGGCCAGCGCCTGGTCGAGCAGCACCAGTTGATCGTCGGCCAACAACCCGAACGTGGCGCCGACCACCGCCGAATCGAGCATGACAATCCGCCAGGCACCGATATCGGTCACGGTCTGCAGCAACTCCGGCGCCACCTTGGCCATCACCTGTGCTTCGTCATGGTTGCCCGGCAGCCAACGCGACGGCGCGCCCAATACCTGGGTCATATCTCGAAAGGCTTCATAGGAGGCGACACTGGCATCCTGGGACAGGTCGCCGGTGCACAGCAGCAGGTCGATGCGCGGCTGCTCCCGGCGCACTTGATCGATGACATGGCCGAGGCTGTCGCGGGTCTTCAGGCCCAGCAAGCTGCCCACCGGGTCGGCGAACAAGTGGGCATCGGTCAATTGCACCACATGGACGGGTGACGGGGGATTGGGTGGCTGCGGCAACGGCCGTCTCCTCGAGCGGATTCAGCACGGATTATGGCTGCGGATCGGCTTGGCGCAAACACTCGAAACCGACGCCCGTCACATTTCAGCGCACCGCTTCGAGCTCGTGGCCGCAGGCCAGGCAGTGGCTGAGCCATTCACCGAGGAACAGGTTGAGCTGGGCCTTTTCGTCGGGCTGGTGCATCGCCGTGTTGGGGTACGGGTAAATGCTGCGCAGGCGACGCGTATGCTCGGCGCTGACCACCTCGGCCATGCGCGCGTCGTGGTACACCTGCACTTCCAGTTCGGGCACCGGCAGCCAGGGCAGGCTGTGCTCCTGACGCACCTTGAGGGTGGTGGTATAGGGGCAGGCCAGCAGCACTTCGAGCACCAGCACGCCGAGCATCTGGTCGCCCTGGGTCATGCCGATGCGGCGCGAGCTCTGGGTGGTGCGCATGTCGGGCAGCAAGCGCATCAGCCGGGCATAGTTGGCCTCGCAGGCCGATTGCAGCCCGACCAGGTCGACCCGATAGCGCTCGCGCAGCAGGTTCACTTCCACATACCTCGCACTTCATCACGATTGAGCGCCAACCATTGCAGGCCAATGATCGCCGCTGCATTGCAGATACGCCCATCACGCACCGCCTGCAGCGCATCCTCGAACGGCCACACGCGCACGCGAATGTCTTCGCTTTCTTCTTCCAGGCCATGCAGGCCACCGGCGCCTTCGCTGACGCAACGGCCCAGGAACAGGTGGACGTACTCGTCGCTGCCGCCCGGAGACGGGAAGTACTTGGTCATTGGCCACAGCGCCGAAAAACTCAGGCCGGCTTCTTCCTCGGCTTCGCGGTGGGCGACCTCTTCAGGCTGCTCGTCCTTGTCGATCAGGCCAGCGACCATCTCGATCAGCCAGGGATTATCGACCTTGCCCATGGCGCCCACGCGGAACTGCTCGATCAGCACCACTTCGTCGCGCTGCGGGTCATAAGGCAGTACGCAGACCGCGTCATGGCGCACGAACAGCTCGCGGGTGAATTCGCGGCTCATGCCGCCGGCGAACAATTCGTGACGCAGGTGCAGCTTGTCGAGCTTGTAGAAGCCCTTGAACAACGGCTCCCGCCGCACGATTTCGACCTGCGTCGGTACTGGATTCAACGTGTCCGTCATGCCAACTCCTTGATGCCGCGTTTAGCGCATCGCGCAATCCTACTCTGCGAACCGCCCGGTTTCATCCCTTTCCGTCGACCATTCGGGCGGTCGGGACAGGCGCGGCGCTCTCTGTTAGCTTAGTGGCGAACCGAAGGCCGCGCAGGCGGTCCAAGGCCGATCATCACTGCCCCGCAAGGATCAACATGAGGCTAGTCAAACTGACTTCCGTGGCCGTTCTGGCGCTGGCGCTCGGCGCCTGCCAGAGCCTGTTCACGCCCAACTACCGGGCTCCGCTCGAGGTCAAGCGCGAGGCCTGGGAGCACGTGAAGCCCGGCTGCAGCGAAAGCGACTGCCCGCTGGTGAACATCGATACCGTGCACTTCCCGGCCCTGCCGAAACTCGACGCCATCGTCGAGAAGCGCCTACTGCAACTGACCGAGGACAACCAGCGCGGTACCCCGCCGGCCTCGCTGCAAGCCTATGAACAGACCTATCTGGCCCGCGCCGACAAGCGCAACAGCAGCTACCTGCAGGCCAAGGTACGTGAACAGCATGACGGGCTGGTGATCGTCGAGCTGTCCAGCTACCTCGACAGCGGCGGCGCCCACGGCATGCCGGGGCGCGGCTTCATCAACTACTCGCGCAAGCTCGACAAGGTGCTCACGCTGCAGGACATGCTGCTGCCTGGCCAGGAGGCGACCTTCTGGAAGACCGCCGAGGAGTCGCACCGTGCCTGGCTGATCAGCACCGGCATGGACAAGGACCCTGAGTTCGTCAAGACCTGGCCGTTCAAGCAATCGCCGCACATTGCCCTGACCTACGGCGCCGTGGTGATCAAGTACGAGGTGTATGCCATCGCCCCCTACTCCATGGGCCACGTCGAGCTGAAGATCCCCTATCCGCGCCTCAATGGCGTGCTCAAGCCCGAGCTGTTTCCTGGCCGCGGCTGATTGCCAGCAGCCGGTATAGCCCCCCTGCCAGCAGCAGTGCCGGCAGGGTCGCGCCCAGTTCCGGCGCCAGGTTGGCCATCAGGTGATAGGCCGCCACCCCCGCCGCCCAGGCCAACAACGCCTGCCAATGCAGCGCCTCGACCAGGGTCGGCGAACGCCGACGACGCACCACGAAGTGGTCCACCAGCACCACGCCGAACAACGGCGCGAACACCGAACCGATCAGCAGCAGGAAGTTCTGGTACTGGGCCAGCGGCGCCAGCAGGGCGATCAAGGTGCACAAGACGCCAATGGCCAGGGCCAGGTGCTCGACCTTGAGCTTGACCAGCAAGCCGCTGGAGACGGCCGCCGAGTGGATATCGGCAAAAGCGTTCTCCGACTCGTCGAGCAAAATCAGCAGCAGCGGAATCCCCAGCCCAGCACCAGCCAACGCCAGCAGCAGCGCGTTCACTTCGCCACTTGGAGCGAACGCCAGGGTGTAGGCCACGCCCAGGCTCATCAGCCAGGCATTGCCAAGGAAGAAGCCCAGCGCCGTGCCGCCGAACACCCGGCTGGCCCGCTGGCCGAAGCGGGAGTAGTCGGCGATCAGCGGCAGCCACGACAGCGGCATGGCGATGACGATGTCGAAACCCAGGGCCAGCGATAGCGAGCCATCGCCCGGACGCCGCCACAACTCAGCCAGGTCGGCCTTGGCGAACAGGTTCCAGGTCAGCCAGACACAGGCGCCGAGCAACAGCCAGATGCCCCACTTGCGCAATACCTTGCGCACGAACGCCAGCGGTCCGCTGACCGCCAGCAGGGTGGCCAGGGCGCCGAAGCACAGGGTCCACAACAGCGGGCTGCTCCAACCGCTGCCTTCGCCAAAGGCACGCGCACCGAGCAGGCTGGCGGCATCGCGCATGACGATGATTTCGAACGAACCCCAGCCGATCAGTTGCAGCAGGTTGAGCACCGCCGGCAGGCGTGCGCCGTGGCGGCCCAGGGTCAGGCGCAGGCTGCCCATCGCCGACAGGCCGGTGTCGCTGCCGATTACTCCGGCCGCGGCCAGCAGCAGCACGCCCACCGCCGTGCCGAGGGTGATCGCCAGGATCGACCCGGCCAGGCCCAGGCCCGGCGCCAGCAGGCCGCCGACCTGCAGGACCATCAGGCCGATGCCAAGGGAGAACCACAGTGAGAACAGGTCGCGGGCACCGAATTGGCGGTGATGGGTGGGGACGGGGTGATCGGGGGAGAAGTGGCTAGTTGAAGTCATGGGGAGGTTCGCCGGAATGTTGGGGGTGGCGCTGGCGAGGACTGCGTCCTCGTTTCGCGGCACAAGGCCGCTCCTACAGGAGACCGCAATTCCCTGTAGGAGCGGCCTTGTGCCGCGAAAGGGCCGCAACGCGGCCCCCAAGGTCTACTTACACCTTCTGGTAAAGCTGGCTGCCTTCCTGGCGGAACCGCTCGGCCTGCTCACGCATGCCCTGCTCGACCGTGACATCCACGGTCTCGATCTTGGCCGCGTACTCACGCACTTCCTGGGTGATCTTCATCGAGCAGAACTTCGGCCCGCACATCGAGCAGAAGTGCGCGACCTTGGCCGATTCCTTGGGCAGGGTCTCATCGTGGAATGAGCGCGCGGTGTCCGGATCAAGGCCCAGGTTGAACTGGTCTTCCCAGCGGAATTCGAAACGCGCCTTGGACAGCGCGTTGTCACGAATCTGCGCGCCCGGATGCCCCTTGGCAAGGTCGGCGGCGTGCGCGGCGATCTTGTAGGTGATGATGCCGGTCTTCACGTCATCCTTGTTCGGCAGCCCCAGGTGTTCCTTGGGCGTGACGTAGCAGAGCATGGCGCAACCGAACCAGCCGATCATCGCCGCACCGATGCCGGAGGTGATGTGGTCGTAGCCCGGGGCGATGTCGGTGGTCAGCGGGCCGAGGGTGTAGAACGGCGCCTCGTCGCAGCACTCGAGCTGCTTGTCCATGTTCTCCTTGATCAACTGCATCGGCACGTGGCCCGGGCCTTCGATCATGCACTGCACGTCGTGCTTCCAGGCGATCTTGGTCAGCTCGCCGAGGGTTTCCAGCTCACCGAACTGGGCGGCGTCGTTGGCGTCGGCGATCGAACCGGGGCGCAGGCCGTCACCCAGCGAGAAGCTGACGTCGTAGGCCTTCATGATTTCGCAGATCTCGTCGAAGTGCGTGTACAGGAAGTTCTCTTTATGGTGCGCCAGGCACCACTTGGCCATGATCGAACCACCACGGCTGACGATGCCGGTGACGCGCTTGGCGGTCAGCGGTACATAGCGCAGCAGCACGCCGGCGTGGATGGTGAAGTAGTCCACGCCCTGCTCGGCCTGTTCGATCAGGGTGTCGCGGAACAGCTCCCAGGTCAGGTCCTCGGCCACGCCATTGACCTTTTCCAGGGCCTGGTAGATCGGCACGGTACCGATCGGCACCGGCGAGTTGCGGATGATCCACTCGCGGGTTTCGTGGATGTGCTTGCCGGTGGACAGGTCCATGACCGTATCCGAACCCCAGCGAATGCCCCAGGTCAGCTTGGCCACCTCTTCCTCGATCGAGGAACCCAGGGCGCTGTTGCCGATGTTGCCGTTGATCTTCACCAGGAAGTTGCGGCCGATGATCATCGGCTCCAGCTCGGTGTGGTTGATGTTGGCGGGGATGATCGCGCGGCCACGGGCGATCTCTTCGCGGACGAACTCGGGGGTGATTTCTTTCGGGATGCTGGCACCAAAGCTGTGGCCGGCGTGCTGCTGGCTGAGCAGGCCGGCGGCACGGGCTTCCTGCAGCTTCATGTTCTCGCGGATGGCGACGTATTCCATCTCGGCGGTGATGATGCCCTGACGGGCATAATGCATCTGCGTGACATTGGCGCCGGCCTTGGCCCGGCGCGGGTTGCGCACGTGGGCGAAGCGCAGCTTGGTCAGTTCCGCGTCGTTCAGGCGCTGCTGGCCGAAGTTCGAGCTCAGGCCGTCGAGGCGCTCGGTGTCGCCACGGGCGTCGATCCAGGCCGAGCGCACATCGCCCAGGCCCTTGCGCACGTCGATGATGACATTCGGGTCGGTGTATGGGCCCGAGGTGTCATACACCAGCACCGGGGCGTTCTTCTCGCCGCCGAAATCGGTGGGGGTGTCGTGCAGGCTGATCTCGCGCATGGGCACGCGGATGTCGGGGCGCGACCCCTGGACATAGACCTTGCGCGAATTGGGCAGTGGTTGCACGGACTGCTGGTCGACTTGCGCCGACTCGCTGAGGTGGATCGATTTTTCTTGTTTGCTCATCACAGGCTCTCCAGACAGCTTCCAGGCGTGGAATGTCGGGGTGAACCTGAAAGGCGTGGACGCACTCGGGGTGACGAGTGCAGTGCCGGACATGGGGTGCCGTGGGCTGCAAGCAGCTGTGGCGATCCCGGACCTGGCACAAGAGGCTCCCGGGATGTGAGAGCAATCTTGTTCCCTACGCAGGCGCTAACCTGATCAGGTTCAACGGGATCCGCACCTCTGCGATCTCAGCCTTTGCTTCAAGGCACCCCGACAAGAACATGCGCAGTCTAGACTGGAGTGGTCGGCAAAGCCAAGCGAGTAAATCCAGCAGTGATAAATGGCGCAAGCAGCGGATTGTTGATGGAGGCGCGCGGCACTACACTGGCCCATCGCTCGATACCCGACAGTACAGTAAATAAATCTCGATCAAGGATTGCCCTATGCTGCTGCGCAAACTCTCACTGGCGATTGCCGTGTCTTGTGCGTCCAACGGAGTGGTCTGGGCAGCGGATACGCCCACGACGGTGAAGACCGACCTGGTCAGCGTCTACCAGGAGGCGGTCGACAACAACGCCGACCTGGCGGCCGCCCGCGCCGACTACGGCGCCCGCCGCGAAGTGGTGCCCCAGGCCCGCGCCGGCCTGCTGCCCAACCTCTCGGCCGGCGCCGAGATGATGAACACCCGCACCAAGCTCGACGAACCGTCGGTCACCTCCAACCGCAGCGGCAATGCCTGGAGCGCCACCCTGGCGCAACCAATCTTCCGCGCCGACCGCTGGTTCCAGTTGCAAGCCGCCGAAGCGGTCAACGAACAAGCCGCGCTGGAGCTGTCGGCCACCGAACAGAACCTGATCCTGCAGACCGCCGAGAACTACTTCGCCGTGCTCCGCGCCCAGGACAACCTGGCTTCGACCAAGGCCGAGGAAGCCGCCTTCAAGCGTCAGCTGGACCAGTCCAACGAGCGCTTCGACGTCGGCCTCTCGGACAAGACCGACGTGCTGCAATCGCAAGCCAGCTACGACACTGCCCGGGCCAACCGGATCATCGCCGAGCGCCAGGTGCAGGATGCCTTCGAGGCCCTGATTACCCTGACCAACCGCCAGTACAGCGCGATCCAGGGCGTGGTCCACAGCCTGCCGGTGCAAGTGCCGACGCCCAATGACGCCAAGGCCTGGGTCGAGACCGCCGGGCGGCAGAACCTGAACCTGCTGGCCACCAACCACGCCGTGGCCGCGGCCGAAGAAACCGTGCGCCAGCGCAAGGCCGGCCATGCGCCGACCCTGGACGCGGTGGCCAAGTACCAGAAAGGCGACAACGACAACCTGGGCTTCACCAACCCCTCGCAGAACGGCGTGCGCTATGGCGGTGACGTCGAGCAGACCAGCGTCGGCCTGCAACTGAACATCCCGATCTACAGCGGTGGCCTGACCAGCTCCCAAGTGCGCGAAGCCTATTCGCGCCTGACCCAGAGCGAGCAGCAGCGCGAGAGCCTGCGCCGCCAGGTGGTGGAGAACACCCGCAACCTGCACCGCGCGGTGAACACCGATGTCGAGCAGGTGCAGGCGCGCAAGCAGTCGATCATCTCCAACCAGAGCGCGTTGGAGGCCACCGAGATCGGCTACCAGGTCGGCACCCGCAACATCGTCGACGTGCTGGATGCGCAGCGCCAGCTGTACACCTCGGTGCGCGACTACAACAACAGCCGCTACGACTACATCCTCGACAACCTGCGGCTCAAGCAGGCCGCCGGCACACTCAGCCCGCAAGACCTGCAGGACCTGGGGCGGTACCTGAAGGCCGACTACAACCCGGACAAGGATTTCCTGCCGCCGGACCTGGCGGCCGCGGCGGCGAAGAACTTCGAACGCCGGCCTTGAGCCGAGGAAGCACGCGGCCGGTGTAGGAGCGGCCTTGTGTCGCGAAAGGGCCGCACAGCGGCCCCGGCGATCTTGCGGGAATGCGCCGATCCTGGGGGCGCTTCGCCCCCCTCTCGCGACGCAAGGCCGCTCCTTGTATCTCGACTTTCGCCTCCCTAGAGGCGAAAGTTCTCGACTGATCATCGAGGGAAGGCCTTGAAGCAGAGCCGCTCCAAGGGCATCAAGCCCGCACTGTAGATAACGCTCTGGTCTTCCAACCCCACTCGACGAGTTCGAACGGTATCTAGTGCCCGCCCCCGGCGTGAGCACGCATTAACAAGGTTGAACTGAGTGTAGGGTGATCGACTTTCGTAGTTTGAAGGAGGAGATCATGTCCGTCTTTGTTGGCGTTGATGTCGCCAAAAAATCTTTCGACATTGCCATCCCGCTCCCCAATGGCAAGATGCGCACCAAAGCCAAGCTGTCCAATGATCCTGGAGGGTTCAGGCAGTTTAGCGACTGGCTTGAGCGCCATGCTGAACCAGGCGCCTGGATTGTTATGGAGGCTACAGGCATCTATCACGAAGCGCTGGCCGAGCACTGTCACAACCAAGGTTATCGGGTGTGCATTCTGAACCCGGCGGTGATTGCGAAATTCGCTGACGTGGAGCTTCGGCGCGTCAAAACAGATAAGGCTGACGCCAAAGTCATTGCTGCCTATGGCCAACAAAAGGCTGTCTCGCTTCGCCAGTGGGAGCCTGAGCCCCCTGCGCAGCGCCGCTTGCGTGCTCTGGTGCGGCGACTGGACGACCTCAAGGAAATGCGCCAGATGGAGCAGAATCGTTTGGATGTCGCACTAGATGCGGTACAGCAGTCGATTCAAGACGTAATCGGGCACATCAACGAAGAGCTGGAAAAGACCAGGAAGGCCATCGAGCAGACGATCGATGATGATCCAGACCTGCGCAAGCGACGTGAGCTGATTACCTCGATTGATGGTTTGGGTGACACCACTGCTACGTTGCTGCTCGCCGAACTGGGCGATCCACTGAAATACCAAAGCCCTTCTGCGATTGTCGCGTTTTCAGGCTTAAACCCAGTGGTGCAGCAATCGGGAGAGTTCATAGGTAAGAGCACTATTTCGCGTACAGGCGCCTCAAGGCTGCGTGCAGGCTTGTGGATGTCAGGCACTGTCTCAATCAGACATAACCCTGTTGTGAAGGAACTGGCAGAGCGGTTGAGCAGCCGGCACAAAGCTTACAAACAGATCGTCTGCGCGGCGATGCGCAAGCTGCTGCACCTGGTTTACGGGGTGGTGAAGTCGGGGATACCGTTTGACCCCAAAATCCCTCTTGCGGGGTGAGAGTCAAGACGGTATCTACAGGGATCGCACCATTTCACAGGTCAGCGGATCAACGCAGCCAACCCATCCAGCAACCTTTGCAACGCCCCCTGGTTAGCCCGCATCACCGCCCTGCCCGCCTCGCCCATGCGCCGCGCATCCTGCGGCAACTCGACCAAGCGACGCACCGCGCCAGCCAAACCCTCGGCATCGTCCACCTGCTGCAACGCCCCCGCCTCGCGCAACATCGCGCTGATTTCAAGGAAGTTGAACACGTGCGGCCCCATGATCACCGGCAACGCCAGTGCCGCCGGTTCCAGCGGATTGTGCCCGCCTGTGGGCACCAGGCTGCCGCCAACGAAGGCGATGTCGGCCAGGGCATAGAGGAACAGCAATTCACCCATGGTGTCGCCCACCAATACCTGGGTGCCGGCCTCGACCGCCGAGCCGCCCGAGCGGCGCACCGTGGCGAACTGCTCGACGCACAGCCCGTGCACGGCATCGAAGCGCTCGGGATGACGCGGCACCAGGATCAGCAGCGCATCGCTGTGCACCTTGAGCAGCTCACGGTGGGCCTCGAGAATCAGCGCATCTTCGCCGTCATGGGTACTGGCGGCGATCCACACCGGACGCTGCGTGGCGCCCCACTGCCCACGCAGCGCCTGGGCGCGGGGCAACAACTGCTCGTCGATCTTCAGGTCGAACTTGATCGAACCGGTCACCTGCACGCACTCCGGACGCGCGCCCAGGTCGCGGAAGCGCTGCGCCTCGGTCTCAGTCTGCACGGCGATCAGGCTCATCTCCTCGAGCATCGGCCGGGTCAGGCCGGCGAAACGGGCATAGCCACGGGCCGAGCGCGCCGACAGCCGCGCATTGGCCAACGCCACCGGAATGCCGCGCCTGGCGCACTGGTGAATATGATTGGGCCACAGCTCGGTTTCCATGATGACCCCCAGCCGCGGGCGCACGTGGTCGAGAAAGCGCCCGGCCGCCCAGGGCAGGTCGTACGGCAGGTAGCAATGCTGTACTCGCGGCTCGCCTTCGAACATCGCGCGGATGCGCTCGGAGCCGGTCGGCGTCATGCAGGTGAGGGTGATCGGCATGTCCGGGTACTGCTTGAGCAGGGCGCGGACCATTGGCGCGGCGGCGATGCTTTCGCCCACCGACACCGCATGCACCCAGATCCCCCCCTGGCGCAGCGCCGGCAGCCGGCAGGCGAAGCGTTCGCCGATGCGCTGGCGGTAGGCCGGCGCCTTGCGTCCGCGCAGGAACAGGCGCAGCGCGACCAACGGCAGGCCCAGGTGAAACAGCAAGGTATAGAGAGTTCTGTTCATGGCGGCGGAGTTTACTAGGAAGCGCGGCAAAAGGCCTGCACCCGGTCAATCCTCAACCGATCGCCCGCAGGTGCACGGCGAAGCGCTCGGCCAACCATTGCGCCGCAGGGCCCAGCGGCGCATCGCGGCGCCAGGCCAGCTCCGCCACCAGCGCCGGCGGGCGCCACTCGCTGTCGAGCTCGACCATCTGCGTCTGGTATGTGGGGTACTGCACCACATGACGCGGCAGCCAGGCCCAACCCAGGCCGCGCATCAGCAATTCGGCCATGGCGTAGAAACTGTCGCAGCGCCAGACCTGCGGGCTGATCGCCTCGCCGCCGGGGTAGCCGCTCTGCTGCGGGGTGATCAACAGTTGCCGGTGGCGGGCCAGTTGCTGGCGAGTGACCTTGGCCAGGTGTGCCAGCGGATGATCGATGGCGCAGACCGTGACCATCTCGACGCTGCCCAGGGCCCGTCGCTCCAACGAGGCGGGCATGCTTTCGTGGTGAAAGAACAGCCCCAGGTCGGCGCGCCGCTCCACCAGCTTGCGCGCCACATCGCCCTGGGCGCCGCTGGCCAGCTGCACTTCGAGGTACGGATAGCGGGCGGCGAGTTCATCCAGGCTGTCGATCACCGGCTGGTAGGGCATGGCCTCGTCCTGGGCCACCCGCAGCAACGCCTCCTGGCCCCGCATCAGCGCCAGCGCGCGACCGTCGAGGCGCTCGCACTGGCGCAGCAGCTCGCGGGCGTCCTCGAGCAGCGCGGCGCCGCTTTCGGTCAGCCACGGCTGGCGACCACTGCTGCGCTCGAACAGGGTCACGCCCAGGTCTGCCTCGAGCAGCGCGATGGCGCTGCTCACCGCCGATTGCGCCTTGCGCTGCTCCCGGGCCACGGCCGAGAACGAACGCAGCTCGGCGGTGCGCACAAATAGACGAAGCTGGTCCAGATTCCACTGCTCGGCCATCACAACCTATCTCCAATACAGATAGGAAATGACTTTACCGCATCCAGGGATTCCCTAGAATGCCCATCCAGCAACGGAGGACCCGCACCATGAACGCCTATACCTATCTCGCCATCGCCATCTGCGCCGAAGTCATCGCCACTGCGTCGATGAAGGCCGTCAAGGGCCTGAGCACGCCGCTGCCGTTGCTGCTGATGGTGTGCGGCTATGGCGTGGCGTTCTGGATGCTGACCCTGGTAGTGCGCAGCATTCCGGTGGGTATCGCCTATGCCATCTGGTCGGGCCTGGGCATCGTGCTGATCAGCGTGGCGGCGCTGGTGATCTATGGGCAGAAACTGGATGTGCCGGCGATGCTGGGCATGGCCATGATCGTCGGTGGCGTGGTGGTGATCCAGGTGTTTTCCAATACTGCCGGGCATTGATGCTCCCCTGAGGAATTTGCGGCCATGCCGGCCCCAGGATTCACGCGATCCCTGTAGGAGCGACCTTGTGTCGCGATAGGGCTGCACAGCAGCCCCCGGATCGCAAAACCCATGCCGGTCCGACGCTGTATACTGCGCACCTGTCCCAGTCTTCGAGGTGCCCGCATGCCATCCGCCATTTCCACTGACGTGCTGATCGTCGGCGCCGGGGTCGCAGGTCTCTGGCTCAATGCCCGGCTGCGCCGCCAGGGCTATTCGACCGTGCTGGTGGAGCGCGCCAGCCTGGGCGGCGAGCAGACCATCAAGTCGCAAGGCATCATCCATGGCGGCACCAAGTACGCCCTGCACGGCGCCCTTACCGGTGCCTCCGAGGCCATCGCCGACATGCCACGGCGCTGGCGCGAAGCGCTGGCCGGCGATGGCGAACTGGACCTCACCAGCACCCGCCTGCTGTCCGATGCCCATTACTTGTGGTCGCCCGGCACCCTGGCCGGCAACCTCACCAGTTTCTTCGCCAGCAAGGCCGTGCGCGGCCGGGTCGACCAGGTCAAGGGCGAGCTATTGCCACCAGCCCTGCAGGATCGCGCCTTCAAGGGCAAGGTCTACCGCCTGGCCGAACTGGTCATCGACGTGCCTAGCCTGCTGGCCAACCTGGCCCAGTTGGCTGGCGACAGCCTGCTGGCCGGCGAACGCATCGAACCGCTGCGCGACGGCGATGAGCTGGTCGGGCTGATCGTCGATGGCCGCGAAATCCGCGCGCAACGCATCGTCCTCAGCGCCGGTGGCGGCACCGAAGAGCTGCTGCGCGCCCTCGGCCTCAGCCAGCCAGCCATGCAGCGCCGACCGCTGCACATGGTCCTGGCCAAGGGCCCGAACCTCAAGCCACTGTACGCCCACTGCCTGGGCGGCGGACCCAAGCCACGCATCACCGTGACCACCCACCCGGCGGCTGACGGCCAGTGGGTGTGGTACCTCGGTGGCGACCTGGCCGAAGCCGATGGCGTGGCCCGTGAGCCCGCCGCGCAGATCGCCGCGGCGCAAAAGGAAGTCGCCAGCCTGATGCCCTGGGTCGACCAGAGCCAAATGCATTGGGCAACCCTGCGCATCGACCGTGCCGAGCCCGCGCAATCAGGCCTGGTGCGCCCAGACAACGCGTTCCTCGCCGAGCAGCAACGCCTGCTGGTGGGCTGGCCGACCAAACTGGCCCTGGCGCCGGACTTCGCCGACCGTGTACTGGCCGCCTTTGAACGCGATGGCATTCGCCCGGGCGCGCACCCCGCGCTCACCGACCTGCCTCGTCCAGCACTGGGCATCCCGGCCTGGGAGCAACTGCTGCCATGAGCCTGCCGACCCTGCACGATCATCACCGCCCGCTGGGCAGCACCGGCCTGCGGGTTTCGCCACTGGGCCTGGGCACGGTCAAGCTTGGCCGCGACCAGGGTGTGAAGTACCCCAACGGCTTCACCATTCCCGATGACGAAGCCGCTCGCCTGCTACTGGCCCAGGCCCGCGAGCTGGGCATCAACCTGATCGACACCGCGCCGGCCTATGGCCGCAGCGAAGAACGCCTCGGCCCGTTGCTGCGCGGTCAACGCGAACAGTGGGTGATCGTCAGCAAGGTTGGCGAAGAGTTCGACGACGGCCGGTCGCACTTCGATTTCAGCGCCGCGCATACCCGCCTGTCGGTGGAGCGCAGCCTCAAGCGCCTGGAAACCGACCGTATCGAACTGGTGCTGGTGCATTCCGACGGCAACGACCTGGCGATCCTCGAGCAGCAAGGGGTCTACGAGACACTCGCGGCGCTCAAGCAGGAAGGCAAGATCCTCGGCTATGGCCTGTCGGGCAAGACCGTCGCCGGTGGCCTCAAGGCGCTGGAGCAAGGTGATTGCGCCATGGTCACCTACAACCTCAACGAGCAGGCGGAGCGCCCGGTGCTCGACTACGCTGCCGAACACGGCAAGGCCATCCTGGTGAAGAAAGCCCTGGCCAGCGGGCACATCTGCCTGGCGCCGGGGGTTGACCCGGTACAGGCCAGTTTCGAGCTGCTGTTTGCCCACCCCGGCGTGAGCAGTGCCATTGTCGGCACCATCAACCCGGTGCACCTGGCCCACAACGTGGCCACCGTCGCCCGCATCCTCGGCCGCCACTGAGCCGCAGGGGCGGGGATTCAATGCAAGGAGGAGCCTCGTGCCGCGAACGCTGATCCGCAAGAATCCGAGCAACTTCAAGACCCTGCCGCTGCACGTCGAGGCCACGCCCGATGGCCTGACCTACCAGAGCATCGGCATGCCGCTGAATTTCGCCCAGACCCTGCAGCGGCGCAAGGCCATCCAGCTGGCCGACCCGGAACGTTTCGTGGTCGAGCTGGCCAACCTCGGCGTGTCGGTACGCCTGACCCTGCACTGGCAAGGCCGCGACTACTGGGTGCTGGTGCGCCAGCGTCGCCAGGACCGTGGTGATGTGGTGCTCAAGCTGATCTCTGGCTACGTGCCCGCCCATGAGCTGAACCTGCCGCTGCACACCGCCATCCAGGAAGTAGCCGAGGAATGCTTGCTGGAAACGCCGGAAGGCTGGCTTGGCGGGCGCTTCAACGACACCTGGCTACCGGCGCCCTATGCCGCCGCCCTGCACTACCGTGAAGCCCTGCCCTTCGTGCTGACGCCGGCATCCGGCGCCGCCCGCCCGGTGCATTGCGCCAACCTGATGCTGCTCGAGCGGCCACGCGCTTACGTGCACCTGCCCACGGCGTCGCTGCAGCTGATCTACGACCTGCGCTTGCAGGTGCCCCGGGAGGCCAAGTCGTTGAGCCTGTTCCATGTCGATGAACGGCTCGAAGGCGACCAGTTGGTGGCACGACTCAACCGCAAGCGGCCGGATCTGTACCTGATGCCGTTGCAGGACGGTCAGCCGCTGGCCGAGCTGTTCACCCTGAGGAAGGACCAGTTGCTGCCAGCGAGCACACGTGGCTTGTGGCTGGCCGAGAGCTTTGCCCAGCAGGAAGGTTGGGTAGTGCGGGATGAACGGGTGCGCTGGAAGGACTGGCTCAAGCAACAAGGCCTGGTCGAGCGCAAGCGCGAGCCGGCGTCACACCTGGAGCGGTTCAGTGACAAGGCGAAAAAACTGCTCGCCCGCGTCCTCTAGCGCACACTACAGCGCCTGGCTCGCCAGCAAGGCTGGCTCCCACGCCCCCAAGGACAGGTGCTATAGGAGCCGGCTTTGCCGGTGCCAAGCCCACGATGATCCGGCTCAGTGCTTACGGATCTTCTCGACGATCGCCGTGGTCGAGCTGTTTTCCACCAGCCCCAGCACCTTCACCGTGCCGCCATAGGCCTTGACGATATCCGCGCCGACCACCTGGTCGATGCCATAGTCGCCGCCCTTGACCAGCACATCCGGCTTGACCTGGCGCAGCAGGTTCTCGGGGGTGTCCTCGGGGAAGCTGATCACCCAGTCCACCGCGCCGAGGCCGGCCAGCACGGCCATGCGCCGGTCGACGCTGTTGATTGGCCGGCCCGGGCCTTTCAGGCGGCTGACCGAGGCATCGTCGTTGATCGCGACGATCAGGCGGTCGCCCTGGGCACGCGCCTGCTCCAGGTAGGTGACATGGCCAGCGTGGAGGATATCGAAGCAGCCGTTGGTGAAGACGATCTTCTCGTTGTGCGCACGGGCATCGTCAATGGCCAGCAGCAGTTGCTCCAGGCCCAGCACACCGCGCTCGGAACCTTCCTCGCGCTGGATCGCCCGGCGCAGCTCAGGCGCACTGATGGCGGCGGTACCCAGCTTGCCAACGACGATACCGGCGGCCAGGTTGGCCAGGGCCACGGCATGGGGCAGGTCCTCGCCAGCGGCGATGGCGGCGGCCAGGGTGGAAATCACCGTATCGCCGGCACCGGTGACATCGAACACTTCGCGGGCACGGGCCGGCAGGTGCAGGGCCGGGTGGCCGGTGCGCAGCAGGGTCATGCCGTGTTCGCCACGGGTCACCAGCAAGGCGCCCAGGTCCAGCTCCTCGAGCAATTGCAGGCCCTTGGCGACCAGCTCAGCCTCATCGGCGCAACGGCCAACGATGGTTTCGAACTCGCTGAGGTTCGGCGTGATCAGGCTGGCGCCGCGGTAGATCGAGAAATCCTTGCCCTTGGGGTCGGCCAGCACCGGAATGCCCTTGCCGCGAGCAGCCTGGATCAGCGCCTGGTGGTTCTTCAGCGCGCCCTTGCCGTAGTCGGACAGCACCAGCACCTTGACGCCTTCGAGCAGGCCGTCGACCTCAGCGCCCAGCGACAGCGGGTCGGTGGCGAAGGGTTCTTCGAAATCGATGCGCAGCAACTGCTGGTGACGGCTCATCACCCGCAGTTTGACGATGGTCGGCTGGTGGGCGATGCGCTGGAAGATCGAGCGCACGCCGGCGGCCTGCAGGCTATTGGCAAGGCTGTCGGCCGCCTCGTCCTGGCCGGTGACACCGACCAGCGCGGCCGGCGCGCCCAGAGCGGCGATGTTCAAGGCAACGTTGGCCGCGCCGCCGGGGCGGTCCTCGATCTGGTCGACCTTGACCACCGGCACCGGCGCTTCAGGCGAAATTCGCGAAGTACCGCCATGCCAGTAGCGGTCGAGCATGACATCGCCGACCACCAATACGGGGGCTTGATCGAAACGCGGCATGGACAACTTCATGGGCAACCCATATTGGAAAAGTGAACAGGGGCAGGATATTAGCACAGGCGAACAAACGTCTGACCGCAGCGGTTCAGGCATCTGTCGGGGATTGGCGCGACGGCGGCGGGCCTGGTGGGCACCGCCGCCCGGCCAGGCGTCAGGTCATGTCGGCGGTGTCGGGCTCGTCCAGACCCATGGCATGCAGGCGGGCGTAATAGCCGTTCTGCGCCATCAGCGTGGCGTGGTTACCGCGCTCGACGATGCGGCCCTGGTCCATCACCAGGATCATGTCAGCCTTTTCGATGGTCGACAGACGGTGAGCGATCACCAGGGTGGTGCGGCCCTTCATGACATGGTCCAGGGCGGCCTGGATATGCCGCTCGGACTCGGTATCCAGGGCCGAGGTGGCCTCGTCGAGGATCAGCAGCGGCGCGTCCTTGAGCAGCGCCCGGGCGATCGCCAGACGCTGGCGCTGGCCGCCGGACAACAGCACGCCGTTTTCCCCGACCTGGGTGTCGAAGCCGTGCGGCAGTTGCTCGACGAAGTCCTTGGCGTAGGCCGCCTCGGCCGCGGCCTCGACGGCTTCGCGCGGGGCGCCGGCCAAGTCGCCATAGGCGATATTGTTAGCAATCGTGTCACTGAACAGGGTGACATGCTGGGTCACCTGGGCAATGTGCCGGCGCAGGTTGAGCAGCTTGAAGTCCTCCACCTCGACACCGTCGAGCAGGATCTCGCCCTGGGTGTGGTGGTAGAAGCGCGGAATCAGGCTGGCCAATGTCGACTTGCCGCTGCCCGAACGCCCGACCAACGCCACCATCTGGCCCGGCTCGGCCACGAAGTTGATGTCGCTGAGCACCTGGCGTTCGGTGCCTGGGTAGGTGAAGCTGAGGTTGCGTACCTCGAGGCGGCCACTCAAGGTGTCGCGCTCGACGGTGCCCTGGTCGATTTCCTGCGGCTCGTCCAGTTGCTCGAAAATGCTCTCGGCACCGGCCACGCCTTTCTGGATGGTCGAACTGACCTCGGACAACTGGCGAATCGGCTTGGGCAACAGGCCGGCCAGGGTGATGTAGGCCACCATGTCGCCAGCCGAGGAGTCGCCGCGAAGGTACAGCACCAGGAACATCAGGATGGCCATGGCGATATAGATGACCAGCTGCAGCAGCGGCGTGTAGATGGCGCCGGTGCGGGTCATGCGCAGTTGCTTGTCGGTGTTGCTCTGGCTGGCCAGGAGGAAACGTTCGCGCTCGTAGCCTTCGCCACCGAAGCTGCGCACCACGCGATAGCCCTGGATGGTTTCCGAGGCGACATGGGTGACATCGCCCATAGCCACCTGGATCTTCTTGCTCTGCTTGCGGAACTTCTTGCTGGCCCGACCGACCATGAAGGCGATCAGCGGCAAAATGGCGACCATCACCAGGGTCAGGCGCCAGTTCATCAGCAGCAGCGAGCCGAACAGGAAGACCACGGTCATGCCTTCGCGGATGACTACCTTGATCGCATCGGTGGCCGCGCCGGTGACCATGGTCACGTTGAAGGTGATCCGCGAGATTAGGCGCCCGGAGTTGGTCTGGTCGAAGTAGCGGTTCGGCAGGGTCAGCAGGTTGTTGAACAACTGCACCCGCAGGTCATGGACCAGGCCCAGGGAGACCTTGGCCAGGAAGTAGTTGCCCAGGTAGGAGCCCAGCCCCTGCCAGGCGGCGATCAGGATGATCAGCACCGGCACCGTGTGCAGCAGTTGCAGGTCGCGCAGGTAGGGCACGTTGGGGAACAGGCTGGCCTCGGGGTTGGACAGCCCGTCGACGAAATACTTGAGAATGTAGCCGAGCATCGGCTGGGTCGAGGCGAAGATCAGAAAGCCCACGATACTCAGCAGGAACAGGCCGATATAAGGCCGCACGTAGCCGAGCAGGCGGAAGTAGATCTTCAGGCACGAAGGGCTGGAGGAGCCGCTGGTTTCGGTCATGACAGGTGAGCAATCTATAGTGGGACGCAGACTTTACCACAGCTTCCCGGCGCCACCGGCACTCCGTCGACGCTGGCCAGATGACAGCGCGCCGCCCGGCAACTTGCGCTAACATGGCCGCCCCTTTTTCAACCATCGTTCCCTGCCATGCATCTGAGTTGCGTCAAGACCGGGGCCAATCGCCTCTTCGATACGATCAGCCTGTGGCTGCTGCCGGCCGGCTTGTTCTTCCTGCTCAGCGCACTGTTCCTGTTCCCAGAGCGCAGCTTGCAGCACAAGCTCTACTACGCACTGTTCAGCATCCCGACGCTGCTCGCCCTGTGCGTGCGTCCAGGCGAACTCAAGCCGTTGCTGCGAGAACCGCTGGTGCTCCTGTTCGTGCTGTTCGCCGCCATCGCCCTAATCAGCCTGGGCTGGAGCGGTACCGAAGACAGCGCCTCCAGCCTGGCCAAGCGCCCGTTGCATATTTTCATGCTGTTCGCTGGCATGACCCTGTTGGTACGGCACCGCCTGGAGGCGTTGCAACCGGTGCTGCTGGCCAGTGCGCTGGTGGCGCTGTTCGGCACACTGCCCGCGCTGATCGAATTTTTCCAGCACCCGCCGATTGATCAACGCCTGATCGGTGGCGGCGCACTGGACAACCCGCTGCTCAGCTCGCACCTGTTTGGCTTCTTCAGCATCTATTGGCTTGTGCTCTGCATGACCTGCCGCGACTTGCGGATACTGGCACTCAGTGGCTGCGCCCTGGCGGTGATGTGCGGGCTGATCCTGACCACAGGGTCACGCACCCCGCTGCTGGCCATGACCCTGGCGGCGATCTGGCTGGCCTGCCTGCGCCGCGACGGCCGCGCCAAGCTCCTGCTGGCCGGCCTGGTGGTGGCCGCGG
This sequence comes from Pseudomonas xantholysinigenes, assembly GCF_014268885.2. NCBI lineage: Bacteria > Pseudomonadati > Pseudomonadota > Gammaproteobacteria > Pseudomonadales > Pseudomonadaceae > Pseudomonas > Pseudomonas xantholysinigenes. Next base: position 5,044,364 of record NZ_CP077095.1, read on the forward strand.
TGGCGACCGTGCTGCTGTTCGGGCAGATGATTCTGGAGCGCGGCTCGTCGTTCCGCTTTGAAATCTGGCGCATGGTGCTCGAGCTGATCAGCCAGCGTCCACTGCTGGGCCACGGCTATGACACGTCGCTGGCACTGGATCCTGGCACCGGCTACACCTTGAGCGAACCGCACAACTTCGCCTTGGGCGTGCTCTACGATGTGGGCCTGGTCGGCCTGCTGCCGTGGCTTGGGCTGCTGGGATACGGCCTGTACAGCGGCTGGCGCCATCGCGCTCAGCCTCTGTTCGTGCTGGCCTCGACCCTGTTGATGTACGGGATCGGTGCCGGCCTGACCGAGGGCGGCGGCATCATGTCCCGCCCCAAGGAGCACTGGTTCCTGCTGTGGATCCCGCTCGCCCTGATTGCCGCCCTGAACATCGCCCGACGCACCGGCTACCTGCCGCGCCAGGTGATGCAGGCCCTGGCCCCGGAACCTGCACGCCAACTCATGGCCGATGCCCAGGTCATCGAGGAAGACGGCCTGGGGCCGAAAGTCCTGCGCCTTGCCGATGGCAGCTTCCTCAAGCTGTTCCGCCGCCGTCGCTGGTTCACCTCTGGCAGCTTCAACCCCTATGCCACACGCTTTGCCAACAACAGCCAACAATTGGTTACCCTGGGCTTCGTGGCGCCGCGCATCCTCGGCCTGTACCGCTTCACCGATGGCAGCAGCGCCGTGCACTACCAGCCGCTGCCGGGGCAGACCTTGCGCCAGGCCCTGGAACAGGCGCCCTCGGCACAAGCGCGGCAGACCCTGACCCTCGCCTTCGGCCGCTACCTGGCACGCCTGCACGAGCACGGCGTGTACTTCCGCTCGCTGCACCTGGGCAATGTATTGGTGAACCAGGGTGAGCTGGCCCTGATCGATGTGGCCGACATGCGCATCCTGCCGTCGTCACTGTCGCTGGAGCTGCGCCAGCGCAACCTGCGCCATATGCAGCGCTACCAGGAAGACCGTGGCTGGTTGTTCGAGGAAAACGCCGCGCAACTGCTCACCGGCTATGCCGAGCAGGCCAGCGCCCGGGCCGTGGCGCGCCTGGAGCGCCACATCCAGGTCGCCAAGGCCTGATATCCAGACAGCACAAGGGGCGCATCGCGCCCCTTGTGCATTGTGAGTTCAGCTACGGTCCAGCGGGCTGAAATACAGCCGCCCCAGGCCACGCCAGGTCTTGCGGGTAAAGCGCCGCAACGGGATCTGCGCGAGCAGCTCGCGCGCCAGCACCCGGTCACGGTTGCTGGTTTTCAGGAACATCGAGTTCAACGCCTTGTACTTCACCTCTTCATAGCAGGGGTGGTCGCGGAACAAGGCGTAGGTGCGCATGATGTTGTCGATCATGAAGCGGTGGTTCTTGTAGGAGTTGGTCGCGTGCTTGCGGTAACGCGCCATGACCACGCTCAGGCCATCGATGAAGTAGCCGGCACGGGTGACCTTCAGCTCGATGAGCAAGTCCTCGAGGCGAATGTTCGGGTCGAAACCGCCGACCTTCTCCAGGGCTTCGCGGCGGAACAGCAGCGTGGGCGCCGGCGGATAAGGCTTGCGCTCGAGGAACATGTCCTCGAAGTCCAGGCGCCGGAACGGCACGTTACGGCGCTGACGCTCCTCGGGGAACAGCGCGCCCTGCGAATCGATCAGTTCGATGTTGCCGGCGCAGATCCCTACTTCCGGCTTGTCGGCCATGTACTCGACCTGGATGGCGATACGATCCGGCATCATGATGTCGTCGGAACCGAATGGCGCGATCAACTCGCCCTTGGCCCGGGCCACCGCGCTGTTGAGCGTGTGGGTGAGGCCCATGTTCTTCTGCACGCGAAAATCGAAGCCGTATTGCTCCTGCAGCCGCTGGATGCGCTCCACGCTGTCGTCGGGCGAGCCGTCATCCACGACCAACAGCTCGATGTTCGGGTAGGTCTGGTTGAGCACACTGAGGATGCTTTCCTCGATGTAGGGCCCGTGGTTGTACGATGCGATGATCACCGTCACCAGGGGTTGGTACGCAGTCATTTCGACTCCTTTGCAGCGGACAAGCCCGACTCGATCAATTTCAGATACTTCTGGCGGAACACTTCGATGTCGTGGTGGTGGTTGAGATACTCGAACGCCTGTTCGCCCTTGGCACGCAGAGCCTGGTCGTCAAGGGCCAGGTAGCTGTCCAGGGCCGCGGTCAGGCTGGCCACGTCGGCGGGCTTCACCGCCAGGCCTCCGGCCCCTTCGATCAGCGGCAGCATGGCCGGCACGTCGCTGGCGATCACCGGCAGGTGGCCACTCATGCCCTCCAGCAAGGCCAGGCCGAGCCCTTCGGCCAGCGATGGCATGGTCCACACATCGAAGGCGCGGACATACTGCAGGGCGTTCTCGCGGAATCCCAGCAGGTGCGCCCGCCCGTCCAGGCCCAGGCGCTCGATCTCTGCCTGCAGACGTGCCTGCTCGCGCCCGGCACCAATGATGGCCAGTTGCGCGTCGGGGTACTTGTCCTTGAGTGCGGCGAACGCCTGGATCAGATAGGTGTGTCCCTTGACCGGCACCAGTCGCCCGAGCGCGCCGATCAGGCGGGCATCCTGTGCCAAGCCGAGTCGCTGCCGGGCCTCGGCGCGGTCAAGCTGCAGGGCTTCGGCCTGCTCGATATCGATGGCATTGGTGATGCCATGGGTGTTGGCATCGGTAAAGCCACACTTGCAGTCAAGCAGGTACTGCTTGACTGCGGGAGAAACACCGACGAACTGCCAGGCAGGACCGATCAGGCGCTGCGCCTGGCGCCGGCGATAAAACCGGTCGTATTCGCCGAAACCATGGGAAATACCGATGCACAACGGGATCTTCAGCCAGCGGTTCAGTTGCAGCAGCATGTTCACCGGCTTGAAGCGGTTGCAGATGACCACGTCGAATTTTTCTCGCCGGCAAAACTGGAACAGCTGCCAGGAAGCTTTCAGGCGCATGCCTTTGAGCGCCTTGTCGGAGAATTCGAAGTACACCGAGCGGTCGGCCCGGCTCACCGGCTGGCCAGGGCCCGGCTTGCCCTTGAGAAACGCCATCGTGGTGTCGAAGCGCTCGGCCGGCAGCGCCTTGAAGATCTGCTCGGCCAGGTCGGCGAAATCATGCTGCTTGATGTTGTAGTCCGGCTGCAACTGCAAGACCTTGTAGCGCTGCTTCATACGTTTTCCTGATGAAAACCGCGGTCGGTAATGACCCAGTTGGGCGCGGCGGCCATTTCACGTACCTGCTGCGGGTCGGGCTTGGGCAGCGCCGACCATTCGTTGCGCTTCCAGCACACGAAATGGAAATAAGGGAAGGTACGCTCGCCATCCAGGTCGTTGCTCAGGCGCCCTTCGCGCCAGTACCAGGCCTTTGGGAACACCGAGCTGCCGTCATGCCAGGCAATGCAGCCGTCTGGTGTGCTGTAGGCCTCGGTGAAATCACTGCGCCGCCGCAACGGGTTCAACTGGCCAAACAGCTTGAACAACGGCTTGGGCAGGTTCTTGCGGCGCAGGAACAGGCGGCTGAATGCCCCTTCGTCGAGGGCATGGTGCTCCTGATCGGTGAACCGCGTGCGCCAGCCCTTCATGCCCATGAACAAGGCGCGCTTGCACGGCGTGTTGCGCATCAGGCACAGGTGTCCGGCCACGCGTCGCTCATGGGTGGAGAAGAAGTCGAACCGCGCTAGGCGCTGATTGGTGAAATACGCCCGCAGGTCGCCATACACCAGGTCGATATCGCCGAAGCCCCAGAAGTCATAGCCTTCCAGACGGTCGGCATGGATATAGCCCAGGGCGGGCTTGATATCGCACAGTTTGTACGGCTGCTCGGGCGCGAAATCGATGCCCAGGCGCGCGGACACCAACTTGCAGTAGTCGGTGTAGCTGATCGCCTCGATGCGCACGTTGGCCGGCACATCGGCGGGCATGCCGCAGTCGCTGAACAACAGCCAGTCGATATCCGCGTTGCGTCGGCAACTCTCGAGGAAGAACGGCATCCAGAACGGCCATTGCCCGAAATACGGGATGACGAACAGGACACGAGGAGTCGGTAGGTTCACTTGAAGCTCACTTTATCTGATGTATCCGTACATCGCTTTTCTACTTGAGGATCCAGAACAGCTCGTGACGACGCACTGCTTTGCGGAAGAACTCGTTCTCGCCGAACGGCGAGGCGCGACGCCCGGCCAGGCAGCGCTGGATCAGCCGACGCAGGCGGCGCTTGAACGGCAGCCGCGGCTGCAAGTCATGCATCATACCCAGCGCCATGGCCTTGTCGTATTGCCGTTGCGGGTCAAGCGACAGGCTGCAGGGCGTGCCCAGCGCCTGCGCCTCGATCACCGGCGGCAATGCCACCCCCGCGCCGCTGTCGCCCATCGGCCAGCGGTCGTTGTCGTGCAGGTGGTTGGCGTAGCCGAGGAGCAGTTGCGGCTGCCACTCGAGCCCCTGCAGGGCCTCGCGCACCGCCTGCTGGGCGCAGACATGGTCGGGGTGCGGGTCGAGGATCGGGTGCGGCATGACGATGACCTGTGGGCGCGCCTTGAGCAGCAGCGCACGCAAATCGGCCAGCAGGTTGTTCCAGCTCGGCACGCCATCGTCGCCCGGCAGGGCCAGGCTGTTGAATTGACGGAACAGCCGGGTATCGAGCAGGTCGGCTTCCCGCGAGCCCACTGCTTGCTCCGGTGCCTCGCGCATGGCCGGCAGTTGCAGGCAGAAGTACCCCAATTGCACGCAGCGCTCTTGCGCCACGCCGGCCCAGCGCGGCACCGCCAGGCTGTCCCAGGCTCGCAGGCGCCCTTTCAGGCGCGCGGCCTCGACGCGGGTCAGGCCCATCTGCTGGTAATGCTCGGCCTCGATTTCGCCTGCGGTCAGGGTCACGATCCAGGCTTCGTCGGCCTGGCTGTACAAACCAAAGGCCGCCAGTTCGGCATCATCGGCGTGGGGCGCGATGACCATGACCCGTTGCCGACGGGGATCGGCCTGGCGGAACAGCCACAAACGCGGTTGGCCAACCAGCCGGCAGAAGCGCCCCTTCAAGCTCAGGCGCCCTTCGGCCAAGGCTTGTTCCAGACCACCGAGGTTGAGGTAGCGCAAGCCACGCACGCCGCGCTCGAACACCTGCAGGTCTTCGCCCTCGGTACTGGACAGGCGCACGCCGGGGTCAAGGAAACGCCCGAGCCAGCCACAGCGCAGGCCGACCTGGACCATCAGGGTCTCGTTACCCTCCAGCTGCAAGCCGGGCGCGACCAGCCGCCCCGCCTCGAGCGTGACCCCAGGGACTTCATCGGCCTGAGCGAAGTCGTAGGCGTAGTCGTCGTCCGCGGCATAGAACAGATGGTCGGCGAACCAGGCTTCATGGGCCACCCAGAGCAGCGGCAGCAACAGCAGCGGCAGCCACCACCAGGTGCAGACGCCCAGCGCCAGCAGTACGCCCAACGCCACCAGCAAGCCGATGCGCTTGTTGCGTCGATGACGCTTGAGCAGTTGCTGCTTGCGGCTCATGACTGGAACACCGGCACAGGGTTGCACCAACGGTCCTTGTACTCACGATCGGCACGCCCGAAGGAGAAACGTAGTGCCTTGCCGCGAGCGTTGGCATCTTCCCAGGCCGCCTGGGTATTGAGGAAGCTCAATACGCTGCCGGGGCTGAACGCCTTGGTTTCAGGGTCGACTCCGCCGTTGACGTACTCGACGCTGATCCACTGCGTGGACTCGACGCGGTACACCAGTTGGATGGCGATCGGCGCGCCGTCCAGGAACAGTACCGAGCCAATCAACAACTCACGCAAGCGCTCGACCACCTCAGCCATGCGCGCTGCCCCCGTGGCCGGGAACCCCCAGCGACGCTGGAACAGATCGCAGTACATGGCGGCGATCTCGGCGGCGCTGAAGTCACTGATCGGTCGCACCAGGCCGCCGGCTTCTTCCAGCAGGCGCAGTTCGCGTCGCTGGTTATAGCGAAACTTCTTCGACAAGTCCTCGTGCGGGCGGGCCATGGCCAACTGCTCGGGTTGCGCCTTCAGGCCAGTGAAACGACCCTGGTTCAACGCCGACAGGTAGCGCCCGGCGTGACGCAGGGGTGCTGCGGCATCATCGGCGGCCGGCAAGATGATCTCGGCATTGCCCAGGTCGAACAGGCCTTTCTTGCCATGGCGCTTGAGCACATCCTTGGACAGCGCCAGATGACGCCCCCAGGCCGGCAGCGCGGCCTTGAGCTCGCCACCCTGGGTCCAGCCCAGATAGCGCACGGGAATCTGCGCCAGTTCAGCCAGTTGCTCGATCACCAACGGGTGCGTGGCGACACTGCCGCCGAAGCGCTGCCACGCCTCGCGGTAGGCCGCGGCGTCGATCACCTGCCAACCGCGCTCACGCCAGGCTTGAATAGAGTTGAGCATCAAGCCTCCGCGACCAGCGCACGTACTTGCGCCAGCTCCCAGAAGGCATCACGCACCGCCTGGTCGCTGAAACGCTGGTGCAGACGCTGCAGCATGTGCTGGGCGCAGGCCTCGCGCTGCGACGCATCCAGCCCGGCCATGTGCTGCAGGCCCTGGGCCAGTTGCGTGGCATCGCCCAGCGGGAACAGCACGCCCACGCCCTCGACCACTTCGCGAGCGCCGCCACAGGCGGTGGCCAGCAGCGGCACGCCGGCGACCATGGCTTCGAGCAGGACCATGCCGAACGGTTCATGGTCGGAGCTCAGGGCGAACACGTCGAACGCCTGGAAATAACGCCGCGCATCCGCCACCTGGCCGAGGAAATCCACTTGGCCAGCGATACCCAGCTCCTCGGCCAGGGCCTTGAGCTTCGATTCGAGACGGCCTTTGCCGAGGATCGCCAGGCGCGCACCTGCCGGCAACCCCGGCAAGGCCTGGGCGAATCCGCGCAGCAGTGTGGCCTGGTCCTTGTCCGGGTGCAGGCGCCCGACGTTGCCGACCACCCAGGCCTGCTCATCCAGGCCCAGGGCACGGCGCGCTTCGGCGCGCGGGACCAGGCTGGCCTGCAAGGCTTCGACATCGATGCGGTTGTACAGGGTCTGGATACGCTCTGCCGGCCATTGCGCCAGGCAACGACGCATATCGTCGCGTACCGCGTCCGACACCCCCAGCAGGCTCAAACGCTTGCGAAACAGGTTGGCGAACAGCCGCCGGCCCTTGCGTTGGTAGTCGCCGAAGGCATGGTGCACACCGATCACCGGCAGGCCGGTGCCCAGCAGGGCAACATAGATCGGCTTGAACCGGTGGGCGATGCAGAAACTGAACTGGCGCTGCGCGGCAATCTTGCGCAGCGCGGCGATGGCGCCCAGCTTCAGGCCGCGCACGGCCTTGGAGCTGAACTCCAGGAACAGCACCTCGTCCGAGGCGCAACCGGCGGCAACCTGTGCGTCGGCGGCCCCGGTGAGAAATACCGTGGTGACTTTGTAGCCGTGGCCCTGGAACAGGCTCGCGTACTGACGGGCACAGTCCAGGAACGGCCCGTCATAACCATGGCAGAACTGCAGGATGCGCGGTTCAGATCGGTTGGTCATAAAGCGCGGCGCCGTCCTTGACCACCAGGATGTCTTCCATGATCAGGTACTGCAGGTCCGAGCCGAAGAACATGTTCAGGGCATCGGTCGGCGAGCAGATCATGGGTTCGCCACGGCGGTTGAGCGAGGTGTTCAGCGACACACCGTTGCCGGTCAGGTACTCGAGGGCCTTCATCATGTCGTAGTAGCGCGGGTTGTACTCGCGCTTGAGCACCTGGGCACGGGACGTACCGTCCTCGTGGACCACTTCCGGTACACGGGTCTTCCACTCTTCAGCCACTTCGAAGGTGAAGGTCATGAACGGCGCCGGATGATCGACCTTGATCATCTGCGGGGCGACAGTGTCGAGCATCGACGGGCAGAAAGGCCTCCAGCGCTCGCGGAACTTGATCTGTTCGTTGATGCGGTCGGCCACGCCCGGCACGCTCGGGCAGCCGATGATCGAACGACCGCCCAGCGCGCGCGGACCGAACTCCATGCGGCCCTGGAACCAGGCCACCGGGTTGCCGTCGACCATGATCTTGGCGATGCGCTGCGGCATGTCGTCGAGCTTGCGCCATTTCGGCGCGTTCGGGTGACGGGCGCAGGCGGCGATCACGTCCTCGTTGGAGTACGACGGGCCGAGGTAGACGTGTTCCATCTTCTCGACCGGCACGCCACGGGCGTGGGAGACATAGGCCGCGGCGCCAACGGCGGTACCGGCGTCGCCGGAGGCCGGCTGCACGAACAGTTCTTTCACATCGTCACGGGCGATGATCTTCTGGTTCAGCTTGACGTTCAGTGCGCAGCCGCCGGCGAAGGCCAACTTGCCGGTTTCTTTCAGCGTGTCGCCCAGGTAGTGGTCGATCATCTGCAGGGCGAGCTTCTCGAACAACGCCTGCATGCTCGCCGCGTAGTGAATGTACGGCTCGTCGGCGATGTCGCCTTCGCGCTTCGGACCCAGCCACTCGATCAGTTTTGGCGAGAAGTAGAAACCCTTGCCCTTTTCTTTATAGCGACGCAGGCCGATGACGTTGGCGTACTCGGTGTTGATCACCAGTTCGCCGTTTTCGAAGCTGGCCAGGCGCGAGAAATCGTACTTGCTGGCATCGCCGTACGGCGCCATGCCCATGACCTTGAACTCGCCGTCGAGCATCTCGAAGCCGAGGAACTCGGTGATCGCGCCATACAGGCCGCCCAGCGAGTCCGGGTCGTAGAATTCCTTGAGCTTGTGGATCTTGCCGTTTTCGCCATAGCCGAAGAAGGTGGTGGCGTACTCGCCCTTGCCGTCGATACCAAGGATCGCGGTCTTCTCTTTGAAGCCCGAGCAGTGGTAGGCGCTGGAGGCGTGGGCCAGGTGGTGCTCGACCGGCTCGATCTTGATCTTCTTCGGATCGAAGCCCAGTTGCTCCAGGCACCAGACGATCTTCTTGCGGTAGCGCTTGTAGCGGCGGTTGCCCATCAGCAGCGCGTCGAGGGCGCGGTCCGGGGCGTACCAGTAGCGCTTGGCGTAGTGCCAGCGGGCCTTGCCGAACAGGCTGATCGGGGCGAACGGAATGGCGACCACATCGACGTCGGACGGCTTGATGCCGGCCTGTTCCAGACAGAACTTCGCCGACTCGTAGGGCATGCGGTTCTTCGCATGCTTGTCACGCACGAAGCGCTCTTCTTCGGCGGCGGCAATCAGCTTGCCGTCGATGTACAGGGCCGCGGAAGGGTCATGGCTAAGGGCGCCGGACAGGCCAAGAATCGTCAGTGCCAAGGGTCTAGCCTCTCAAATCGGTATGAAGTGCGCCAACGGCCACTCGGGCGGATGGCGGCTAAAGGGCGGGATTATAACGCAAAGATGGCGGACACACCGCCCCCTTGTAGGAGCGGCCTTGTGTCGCGAAAGGGCTGCGCAGCAGCCCCGGCGATTTCGATGGCGGAGCTGAAACCTGGGGCCGCTTTGCGGCCCTTTCCGGCCGGTCCGGCGCCCCGGCAAGGCCGCTCCTACAGGGTTCGTGCGGGTTATTCGGCGATCAGCCAATCCATGCGGAAGCTGCCGGCGGTCTGCGCCAGCTCCTTGGCCAGCCACGGCAGCAAGGTCTTGAGCTCGTCCTCCAGGCCCCATGGCGGGTTGGCGATGGCCAGGCCCGAGCCGTTCAGCCCCTGCGGGCTGTCCTGGTGGTGCACGTACAGCTCGACCCGCAGCAACTTGGGCGCGCCGGTGCTGGTCAGGTCCTGGTAGAAGCGGGTCAGCGAGCGCTGGTCCTTGATCGGGTACCAGATGGCCGCGACGGTCTGGCGCATGCGACCGATCGCCTCTTTCATCGCCACGGTGCAGCGCTTGAGCTCGTCGGCCTGCTCGAATGGCGGGTCGATCAGCATGATCGCGCGCTTTTCCTGCACCGGCAGCAGCGCCCGCGGGATGTGCCAGCCTTCGCCCAGATGAACGGTGACCCGTGGGTCCTTCTTCATGTTCTCTTTGAGCAGCGCCCCGTCTTCAGGGTGCTTCTCGTTGAGCAGGGCGCGGTCCTGCTGGCGCATCAGGCGACGCGCCAACTCGGGCGAGCCGGGGTAGTAACGCAGCTCACCATCCTGGTTCAGGCGCTTGATGATGCGCAGGTAGTCGGCGGTCACTTCCGGCAGGTCGTCGCGGTTCCACAAGCGGGCGACACCTTCGAGGTATTCACCGGTACGGCTCGCCTGGTCGCCCTGCAGGTCGTAGAGACCCAGGCCGGCGTGGGTATCGATGTAGGCGAACGGCTGCTCCTTGCGCGACATCAGGGCGATGAGGCGGGTGAGCACGATGTGCTTGAGGACGTCGGCGTGGTTGCCGGCGTGGAAGGCGTGACGATAGTTCATGAGGACTCCTGCGGGGGCGCCAAGTTTACCTTGTCGCGAGGGAGTCGTCAGGTACGGCGGTCGGCACTGAAGCATTCGCGGGTAAACCCGCTCCCACAAGGCCGGCGAAAGACCTTTGGGAGCGGGTTTACCCGCGAAGCAAGCGATGCCGCTTCAGCAGGCGTTACTTGTCGGCGTGGTATGCCGCATCAGCGCTTTCAAAACGCGAAACCATGCTGCCGGACGGCTTGCCCAACTTGCTCACCACGAAGATGGCGATGCTGGCGAACAGGAAGCCCGGGATGATCTCGTACAGGCCCAGGCCCACGTAGTTCTTCCACAGGATCACGGTCAGCGCGCCAACCACGATACCGGCCAGGGCGCCGTTGCGGGTCATGCCCTTCCACAGCACCGAAATCAGCACCACCGGACCGAAGGCGGCACCGAAGCCGGCCCAGGCGTAGGCCACCAGGCCCAGCACGCGGTTTTCGGGGTTGGCGGCCATGGCGATGGCGATCAAGGCAACGGCCAGGACCATCAGGCGACCGACCCAGACCAGCTCGGTCTGCGAAGCGTTCTTGCGCAGGAACGACTTGTAGAAGTCTTCGGTCAGGGCGCTGGAGCACACCAGCAGCTGGCAGCTCAGGGTGCTCATCACCGCGGCCAGGATGGCCGACAGCAGCACACCGGCGATCCATGGGTTGAACAGGATCTTGGCCAGCTCGATGAACACGCGCTCATGGTTCTCGGTGACCGGGCCCGCCAGGTCAGGGTGCGCCGAGAAGTAGGCGATGCCGAAGAAGCCGACGGCACAGGTACCGCCCAGGCACAGGATCATCCAGGTCATGGAGATGCGCCGAGCCTTGGCGATCGACTTGACCGAGTCGGCGGCCATAAAGCGCGCCAGGATGTGCGGCTGGCCGAAGTAGCCCAGACCCCAACCCATCAGCGAGATGATGCCGATGAAGGTCGCGCCCTTGAACATGTCGAAGTGCGCCGGGTTCACCGCCTCGATCGCCAGGAAGGTGGTGTCGAAGCCACCGGTGGAGATCAGCACGATGATCGGGGTGAGGATCAGCGCGAAGATCATCAGCGAAGCCTGCACGGTGTCGGTCCAGCTCACCGCCAGGAAGCCACCGACGAAGGTGTAGGCGATGGTCGCGGCGGCACCGGCCCACAGGGCAGTCTCGTAGGACATGCCGAAGGTGCTTTCGAACAGGCGGGCGCCAGCAACGATGCCGGAGGCGCAGTAGATGGTGAAGAACACCAGGATGACGATCGCCGAGATGATCCGCAGCAGGCCGGTCTGGTCTTCGAAGCGGCTGGAGAAGTAGTCCGGCAGGGTCAGGGCGTCACCGTTGTGCTCGGTCTGCACACGCAGACGGCCGGCGACGAACAGCCAGTTCAGGTAGGCGCCGACGGTCAGGCCGATGGCGATCCAGGCCTCGGAAAGGCCCGCGAAGTAGATGGCGCCCGGCAGGCCCATCAACAGCCAGCCGCTCATGTCCGATGCGCCGGCGGAAAGCGCGGTGACCACGCTGCCGAGGCTACGGCCGCCGAGAATATAGTCGGAAAGGTTCTTGGTGGAGCGATAGGCGGCGAAGCCGATCAGCACCATTGCCGCAATGTAGACCACGAAGGTGATCGTTAGTGGATTGCCCATGAGTTGTGCCCTGGCGTTGTTTTTATCTCTTGCGACCGCCGTGCAGCAGACGGTTGCACCCAGGCGGCGCATCCTATGCAACAACATGAATCAGGTGCAACCATTTTTCATTTGCAAGTTGCACCCGACCCTGCATTTTCAGAAAAAACCCTTTTCTTGCTCCATTTCGGAGCAAAAACAGCCTTTTTCATACTTAAATGCACCAAAGACGGCCATTTCGGCTGTTCAGAAATGCCCTTCAGACGAGTTGCACCCCAGGCATGAAAAATTCGGGTTGCACCCGGTTGCACCCAATTTGTCCTACAGGCTAATCTTGCCGTCAGCTTAGGCCACATCCGTGGCCAATAACGAGGATAAGAAATGGCGACGACCACCCTTGGGGTCAAACTCGACGACCCGACCCGTGAGCGACTCAAAGCAGCTGCGCAGTCCATCGACCGCACGCCGCACTGGTTGATCAAGCAAGCGATCTTCAACTATCTCGAGAAGCTCGAGGGTGGCGCCACCCTGAACGACCTCAACGGCCATGCCGCCGCTGGCGACGACGCCGGCGAAGTCACCGCCGACCACGCCCACCAGTGCTTCCTGGAATTCGCCGAAAGCATCCTGCCGCAGTCGGTACTGCGCTCGGCAATCACCGCTGCCTACCGTCGCCCCGAGCAGGAAGTGGTGCCGATGCTGCTGGAGCAGGCCCGCCTGCCGGCCGCCCAGGCCGAAGCCACCAACAAGCTGGCCGCAAGCCTGGCCGACAAGCTGCGCAACCAGAAGAGCGCCGGCGGCCGTGCCGGCATTGTCCAGGGCCTGCTGCAGGAATTCTCGCTGTCGTCCCAGGAAGGCGTGGCGCTGATGTGCCTGGCCGAAGCCCTGCTGCGCATCCCCGACAAAGGCACCCGTGACGCGCTGATCCGCGACAAGATCAGCACCGGCAACTGGCAACCGCACCTGGGCAACAGCCCGTCGCTGTTCGTCAACGCCGCCACCTGGGGCCTGCTGCTGACCGGCAAGCTGGTCAGCACCCATAACGAATCCGGCCTGACCTCCTCGCTGACCCGCATCATCGGCAAGAGCGGCGAACCGATGATCCGCAAGGGCGTCGACATGGCCATGCGCCTGATGGGCGAGCAGTTCGTCACCGGCGAGACCATCGCCGAAGCCCTGGCCAACGCCAGCAAGTTCGAAGCCAAGGGCTTCCGCTACAGCTACGACATGCTCGGCGAAGCCGCGTTGACCGAGCACGATGCACAGAAATACCTGGCCTCCTACGAGCAGGCGATCCACTCGATCGGCAAGGCCTCGCACGGCCGCGGCATCTATGAAGGCCCGGGCATCTCGATCAAGCTCTCGGCCCTGCACCCGCGCTACAGCCGCGCCCAGTACGAGCGCGTGATGAGCGAGCTGTACCCACGCCTGCTGTCGCTGACCCTGCTGGCCAAGCAGTACGACATCGGCCTGAACATCGACGCCGAGGAAGCCGACCGCCTGGAGCTGTCGCTGGACCTGCTCGAGCGCCTGTGCTTCGAGCCGTCGCTGGCCGGCTGGAACGGCATCGGCTTCGTCATCCAGGCCTACCAGAAGCGCTGCCCGTACGTGATCGACTACGTCATCGACCTGGCCAAGCGCAGCCGTCATCGCCTGATGATCCGCCTGGTGAAAGGCGCCTACTGGGACAGCGAGATCAAGCGCGCCCAGGTCGAGGGCCTGGAAGGCTATCCGGTCTACACCCGCAAGGTGTACACCGACGTGTCCTACGTCGCCTGCGCCCGCAAGCTGCTGGCCGTGCCAGAAGCCATCTACCCGCAGTTCGCCACCCACAACGCCCACACCCTGTCGGCCATCTACACCATCGCCGGGCAGAACTACTACCCGGGCCAGTACGAGTTCCAGTGCCTGCACGGCATGGGCGAGCCGCTGTACGAGCAAGTCGTGGGCAAGATCTCCGAGGGCAAGCTGAACCGTCCGTGCCGCGTGTACGCACCGGTCGGCACCCACGAAACCCTGCTGGCCTACCTGGTGCGCCGCCTGCTGGAAAACGGCGCCAACACCTCGTTCGTCAACCGCATCGCCGACCACTCGATCTCCATCCAGGAGCTGGTCGCCGACCCGGTCGCCAGCATCGAGCGCATGGGCACCCAGGAAGGCAGCATTGGCCTGCCGCACCCGCGCATCCCGATGCCGCGTGAACTGTACGGCAGCGAGCGGGCCAACTCGGCCGGCATCGACATGGCCAACGAACACCGCCTGGCGTCGCTGTCCTGCGCCCTGCTGGCCACCGCCCACAATGACTGGAAAGCCGCCCCGCTGCTGGCCTGCGCCGCCAGCGAGCAGCCGGCCGCGCCAGTGCTCAACCCGGCCGACCACCGCGATGTCGTGGGTCACGTGCAGGAAGCCACCGTCGCCGACGTCGACAACGCCATCCAGTGCGCGCTGAACGCCGCGCCGATCTGGCAGGCCACCCCACCAGCCGAGCGCGCCGCGATCCTCGAACGCGCCGCCGACCTGATGGAAGCCGACATCCAGCCGCTGATGGGCCTGCTGGTGCGCGAAGCCGGCAAGACCTACGCCAATGCCATCGCCGAAGTGCGCGAGGCGGTGGACTTCCTGCGCTACTACGCGGTGCAGGCACGCAACGACCTGCGCAACGACAGCTGCCGCCCGCTGGGCCCGGTGGTGTGCATCAGCCCGTGGAACTTCCCGCTGGCAATCTTCTCCGGCCAGGTGGCCGCAGCCCTCGCCGCCGGCAACCCGGTTCTGGCCAAGCCGGCCGAACAGACCCCGCTGGTCGCCGCCCAGGCCGTGCGCCTGCTGCTGGAAGCCGGCATCCCCGAAGGCGTGCTGCAACTGCTGCCAGGCCAGGGCGAAACCGTCGGTGCCGGCCTGGTCGGTGACGAACGCGTCAAGGGCGTGATGTTCACCGGCTCCACCGAAGTCGCCCGCCTGCTGCAGCGCAACATCGCCGGGCGCCTGGACAACCAGGGCCGTCCGATCCCGCTGATCGCCGAGACCGGCGGCCAGAACGCCATGATCGTCGACTCCTCGGCGCTCACCGAACAGGTGGTGATCGATGTGGTCTCCTCGGCCTTCGACAGTGCCGGCCAGCGCTGCTCGGCCCTGCGCGTGCTGTGCCTGCAGGAAGACTCCGCTGATCGCGTGATCGAAATGCTCAAGGGCGCCATGGCCGAAAGCCGCCTGGGTAACCCCGAGCGCCTGTCCGTGGACATCGGCCCGGTGATCGATGCCGAAGCCAAGGCCGGCATCGAGAAGCACATCCAGGGCATGCGCGACAAAGGCCGCACCGTCTACCAGGTAGCCATTGCCGAGGGTGAGGAGATCAAGCGCGGCACCTTCGTGATGCCGACCCTGATCGAGCTGGACAGCTTCGACGAGCTGCAGCGCGAAATCTTCGGTCCGGTGCTGCACGTGGTGCGCTACAACCGCAAGGACCTGGACCAGCTGATCGAGCAGATCAATGCTTCCGGCTACGGCCTGACCCTGGGCGTGCACACCCGCATCGACGAGACCATCGCCAAGGTGGTGGACAACGTCAACGCCGGCAACATGTACGTCAACCGCAACATCGTCGGTGCCGTGGTCGGCGTGCAGCCGTTCGGCGGTGAAGGCCTGTCGGGCACCGGCCCGAAAGCCGGCGGCCCGCTGTACCTGTACCGCCTGCTGTCGACCCGCCCGGCCGACGCCATCGCCCGCCACTTCCAGGCCGACGATGCGCGCAGCAAGGCCGACACCACACTGCGCGACCAGCAGCTCAAGCCGCTGACCACCCTCAAGACCTGGGCGGCCAGCAGCCAGATGAGCGACCTGGTCGCGCTGTGCGAGCAGTTCGCCGAGCAGTCGCAGAGCGGCATCACCCGCGTGCTGCCAGGCCCGACCGGCGAGCGCAACACCTACAGCGTGCTGCCACGCGAACACGTGCTGTGCCTGGCCGACAACGAGGCCGACCTGCTGGCCCAGCTGGCGGCGGTACTGGCCGTGGGCAGCTCGGCGGTGTTCCAGGACGGCGAGCCGGCCAAGACCGTGCGCGGCCGTCTGCCCAAGGAGCTGCAAGCGAAGATCAAGCTGGTGGCCGACTGGAGCAAGGACGACGTGGCCTTCGACGCGGTCATCCACCACGGTCACTCCGACCAGCTGCGCGGCGTCTGCGAGCAGGTGGCCAAGCGCGCCGGCGCGATCGTCGGGGTGCACGGGCTGTCGAGCGGCGATCAGCAGATCGCCCTGGAGCGGCTGGTGATCGAGCGGGCGGTGAGTGTGAACACCGCGGCGGCGGGCGGTAACGCCAGCTTGATGACCATCGGCTGACACTGACGGTCGTTGAACGGAAAAGGAGAGCTCAGGCTCTCCTTTTTTGTGGGCGCAACTGTCTTGCCGAGATTTATCAGCCTGGCGCGATCCCTGTAGGAGCGGCCTTGCGTCGCGAAAGGGCCGCAAAGCGGCCCCGGCGATCTTTGCAACAACGCTGAAATCCCGGGGCTGCTGCGCGGCCCTTTCGCGACACAAGGCCGCTCCTACAGATTTTTCACCCTCTTCAAGCCTCCCGTAGGGCTTGCCCGCGAAGAGGCCGGCACTGACAGCACAAGTCTCAATGCTTCATGCCTAGCTCGGCATCATCCATCAGCGCCTTGGCCAGGGCGCTCAGGTAATACGACGCCCAGAGCAGCTGGGGCTTTTCCTCCATGATCCCGGTGATGGTCAGGTCGCGTACGCAGCCCATCAGCTCTGACGCCTGGTCGCGGGCGTGCTGGCATGGGATGCCGGGTTCGATGCAGAACAGCGGGTCGGTCATGCCTTCGCCCTGGTAGAACTTGGTCTTGCCGACGGTGGTGGGGGTGTTGTCTGTGGTCATGGTTTTTCTCCCTGAAAGGGTCGGTGCCTGTGCGGGCCTCTTCGCGGGCAAGCCCGCTCCCACAGGCACGGCGCTGGCTCCAAGACACAGGTGAACCTGTGGGAGCGGGTTTACCCGCGAAAGGGCCCGACCAGGCAACACATGCCTTACGGCCTAATGCAACGTGGGCGCCTGCGCCGGCATCTGCACCTGGATCAACGCCGCTTCGAGCAACACACGCAGCGACTCCATTTCATGCATCGACGCCATCATCAACACGGCAGCCGGCGACCTGGGTTTGAGCTGTACGGCGTGATGGGCCACGGTCAACGCGCACAGGCCGTACTCGGTGGCCTGGATGAGGGTGTCTTCGAGGGAATGAGGGTTGTGGGGTGGATCGGGAACGATCTTTAGCATGGTATGGCTCTCTCAAAATGGGCCACCACCATCTGCTGTCAAACAAAAGGGTGGCAGCTGTACGTGGGTTGACAGACCGGTGAGAGAACCTAACCCGGCGCACACAAGGTGCCCCACGCACAACCGCCATAACGCGCAAGCCATGCGCAAGGTTCTCAGCGGCCTGTCAAAGCCGATCGCTGCATTCGCAACGACCGCCCGAGACTAGTGACCAACCCAAAGCACCGCAATGGCTTGTAAGGGGGCAGAAGTATGTTTGGGAAATGGACTACATGGAATAGGGGAAGTCTCGGGATTTGCGTAGGAAACGCGACGGAGGTAACCCTTGGATCCAGCGCTTCCAGGTCCATAGCTACGATCGCATGAGGGCGTCCAGGCGCAGGGCGAAAGCCTTGCAGCGCCTGTGAGATCGAGCGCCGCCCGCGCGGCGCATCGCGACGCAAGGCCGCTCCTACATCTGTTTCGGGCCAATGAGTCCTGTGAAAGTACCGCTGCCCGCCTTGGCGCATGTCTCAAGACTGGTGGGGCGGCAGTGGTGCCCACGCTGAAACCGCGTCGTGCCAACAAGGCGGACCAGGTAATGGCACAGGATTGACTGGCCCGAAACAAATGTAGGAGCGGCCTTGCGTCGCGATGCGCCGCGCGGGCGGCGCTCGATCTCATAGGCGCTGAAGAACTTTCGGCGAACACCTGGCAGCCCTCACCCAATCCTCTCCGAAAACGCTGCCTTCTAAAGTCATATCACCCAAACCAATTAACCTGTCCCCTGCCCTATCACCTTGCCTAGACTCGCTGCATCCCGAACCAGGAATGCCGCCATGTCCGAGCAACTCCTCAGCCCCCGCAACCTCGCCTTCGAACTTTACGAAGTCCTCGACGCCGAGGCCCTGACCCAGCGCCCGCGCTTCGCCGAGCACAGCCGCGAGACCTTCGACGCGGCGCTGACCACCGCCCGCACCATTGCCGAAAAGTACTTCGCCCCGCACAACCGCAAGGGCGATGAAAACGAGCCGCGCTACGTGAACGGCCGTGCCGAGCTGATCCCTGAGGTGAAACCGGCCGTAGACGCCTTCCTCGAAGCAGGCTTTCTCAACGCCAACCGCGACTTCGAAGTCGGCGGCATGCAACTGCCCAGCCTGGTATCGCAAGCCTGCTTCGCCCACTTCCAAGCCGCCAACGCTGGCACCACGGCCTACCCGTTCCTGACCATGGGCGCGGCCAACCTGATCGAGAGCTTCGGCAGCGACGAACAGCAACGCCTGTTCCTGCAACCGATGATCGAGGGCCGCTACTTCGGCACCATGGCCCTGACCGAGCCCCATGCCGGCTCGTCGCTGGCCGACATCCGCACCCGCGCCGAACCCGCAGGCGACGGCACCTACCGGCTCAAGGGCAACAAGATCTTCATCTCCGGCGGCGACCACGAGCTTTCGGAGAACATCGTGCACATGGTCCTGGCCAAGCTGCCGGACGCGCCGCCCGGGGTGAAGGGCATCTCGCTGTTCATCGTGCCCAAGTACCTGGTCAACGCCGACGGCAGCCTGGGGCCGCGCAACGATGTACTGCTGGCCGGACTGTTCCACAAGATGGGCTGGCGCGGCACCACCTCCACCGCGCTGAACTTCGGCGACAACGGCCAGTGCGTCGGCTACCTGGTGGGCCAGCCGCACCAGGGCCTGGCCTGCATGTTCCAGATGATGAACGAGGCGCGCATCGGCGTCGGCATGGGCGCGGTGATGCTGGGCTACGCCGGTTACCTCTATTCGCTGGAGTACGCCCGCCAACGTCCCCAGGGCCGCCTGCCGGACAACAAGGACCCGCACAGCCCCGCCGTGCCGATCATCGAGCACAGCGATGTGAAGCGCATGTTGCTGGCACAGAAGGCCTACGTGGAGGGCGCTTTCGATCTTGGCCTGTACGCGGCCCGGCTGTTCGATGACACCCACACCGCCGCGGATGCAGATGTACGCCGGCAAGCCCTTGAACTGCTCGACCTGCTCACCCCTATCGTCAAGTCCTGGCCTTCGGCGTTCTGCCTGAAAGCCAACGAACTGGCGATCCAGATCCTTGGCGGCCACGGCTACACCCGCGAGTACCCGGTCGAGCAGTACTACCGCGACAACCGCCTCAACCCGATCCACGAAGGCACCGAGGGCATCCAGTCCCTTGACCTGCTCGGACGCAAACTGGCACAGAACAACGGCGCCGGACTCAAGCAACTGATCCGCCTGATGGCCGGCACCTGCGAGCGCGCCAGCCATCACCCGAACCTCGATCCGTTGCGCCAACCCCTGGAACACCTGATCAACCGCCTGCAGAGCGTGACCCTTGCCCTGCTCGGCGACCTGACCGCCGGCAAGGTCGCCGGCGCGCTGGCCAACTCGGCACTGTACCTCAAGGTGTTCGGCCACTGCGTGATCGGCTGGCGTTGGCTGGAACAGGCCATCCATGCCGAGGTCGGCCTGCTCAAGGGCAGCGATCGCGACTTCTACCTGGGCAAGTTCCAGGCCGCGCGTTATTTCCTCACCTGGGAAGTGCCGGGCTGCCATAATGACCTCGCTTTGCTCGAGGCCCGCGACGATACGTGCCTTGCCATGCAAGACGGGTGGTTCTAATGGAGCAGTCACGGTCAAAACAGAGGTATCCCTATCCACGATGGATACCCCGGCAAGTCAGTAATTTCTCAAAAACTCATAACGTTCCTATCCTTATTGCCCAAAACAGGACTACTAGCCAGCCAAGGTCAGGCAGCATCGAGGTTGCGTAATTTCCTTTCATTAAAGAACCATAGACTCCAGACTTTCGCCAACTCAGAAGCAACCACGAGCAAAAAAAATGTGACGGACGCTCTTGAAAAGTGAGAGCCCAAATAAATAAATAGCACTGAGGCTGATGGTAAAAGCAGAAACAACCTAAATGGCAGCTGCAACCAGACCAGTCGCCGCCCCCATCTGCTTCCACGCAAAAGCAATACACAACTTGCGAACACCGATAACTGCAGCCCCCATCCAAACGCCATAAGCACTGCCGCGTAGCCACCATGATCTTCAATTATATTTAATGCGCTTAGTGCATCCGTATAAAAAGGGAAATCACCCTGTAGTAGTTCTCTCACAATGTAGTTCAGTATATAAATAGCGTCCAGTCCGCCCCACCCCCACCAAACGTACTTGCTTGCCATGTCCTTATTCATTTACTCCCTCAACTCGAAGATTACATTAGGTGTCGCAGGCACCCAATGCCAGGACTGCCCTGTTATTGCCCAATGGTCATCGGAACCCACATACTTTTGAGCGGTCTTTTTCAAGTCACCGTAGCGATGAATAGCCGAACGAGACTCAAAATGCATCTCATCTGCGCTCAATCGCACCCATTCATGTATCAGAGTACGGCTTGTATTTGCCCAGTCCTTACCCTCCGAAAAAATAACACTCCCTTCATTGGCGATCGTGCCACTCCTATTTGCAATAATAGCTAACGTATTCCGGAAGGCATCATGGTCTATTTCTTTTAACACCCATTTCCCAGCCCCTGCATCCACTATCTTTTGCGACGCAGACTTACCAATTTCTGACGGCTCCTCCCTTACGCCTCCCACAAAGCGGTCTTTCCCGAGAGAGGGCTGTTCAGACCAAAATTCAACACCGCTAGGCGTAAAAGGACTAAACGGCCTTGAGCAAACCAGCAACCAGTCCGCGTCACTCACTTTTTTCAAAATAGCGTTCTTGGGATATTCGCGTAGGCAGTTCTGAATCGAGGAGCCACATTCGTGGATCAATTCAATTAATCCTGGCAAGTCATAAGGCCTGAACAGGGCGCCAGCCACCTCAGAAACGGCAAAAAAAGGCTTTTCGAAACTGCCCGGACGATATTTTCTTGCTTCTTTACGGGGAATAAGACGCTTCACATGGGCACCATGTTGATTAAAAAGCCATCAAACCCGCCACATCCACAAAAAGCCCGCCGTCTAATTCTTGATCTTTTGTAGGAATTTTCTCTTGCAGGCGAGCTGCGTCGGTGTCAGCGATATCGGCAAGCTCCAGGCCGCGCGTTATTTCCTCACCTGGGAAGTGCCGGGCTGCCATAATGACCTCGCGTTGCTCGAGGCCCGCGACGACACCTGCCTCGCGATGCAAGAGGGGTGGTTCTAGGGGGAACCACCGCACACACGGAGGTTTCCGATGTTCGACTCCAGCACCCTGCTGCGCCAGCGCTTCGCCGCGCTGCGCAGCACGGCCGAACTGTTCTCGCTTCGCCATGTGAAGCAATCGCACCAGTCACTGTCGGTACGGCGCAACGTCGCCGAGCCGCCCTTCTTCAGCCAGGATGAAGGCGCCATGCTCACCGTGCGGGTGAATGGCGTCGAGGCCTACGCGGCCACCGCCGACCTGTCCCAGGCTGGCCTGCAACGCGCCCTGGAACAAGCCGAGACACTGGCCCGACGGATCAAGGCCAGCAGCCTGCTCGACCTGAGCGACCAGCCAGCCCCAAGCGAGCGCCACGACCATGTCTCGCCCCACTTCGAGCAGCCCCTGCCCAACCTTGCAGACTGCCTGGACCTGCTGGCCGCCGAATCGGCCAGCGTGCCCAAGGACGAACGCCTGGTGGACTGGCAGGCCAGCCTGGGCATCAGTGTGGTCGAGCAGACTTACCTGAACTCCGCCGGCGCCGAGCTGCGCCATGCCCAGCGCTTCGTCTACCCGGGCCTGGGCGTCACCGCCAGCGACGGCCAGGACAGCCAGAGCCGCAGCCTGGGCCGGGAGAACTTCGGCCAGCAGGGCGGCTTCGAGGTGATCGAGCGCTGCGGTCTGGTCGGCGCGGCCCGCCGGGTGGCCGATGAGGCGCTGCAACTGCTGCTGGCGCCCAACACGCCGAGCGGCCGCCGCGACCTGCTGCTGATGCCCGACCAGATGATGCTGCAGATCCACGAGTCCATCGGTCACCCGCTGGAGCTGGACCGAATCCTCGGCGATGAGCGCAACTACGCCGGTACCAGCTTCGTCAAAGCCAGCGACTTCGGCCATCTGCAATACGGCTCGAAGCTGCTCAACGTGACCTTCGACCCGACTATTCGCGAGGAACTGGCCAGCTACAGCTTCGATGACGACGGCACCCCGGCCAGCAAGCAGTTCCTGATCCGCGACGGCCTGCTGGTGCGCCCCCTGGGCGGCGCCCTGTCGCAGCAGCGTTCAGGCCTGGACGGCGTGGCCAACAGCCGCGCCTGCGGCTGGAACCGCGCGCCGATCGACCGCATGGCCAACCTCAATGTCGAGCCAGGCGACCAGTCGCTTGAGCAACTTGTCAGTGGCATTGAGCACGGCATCCTGATGCGCACCAACCGCTCCTGGTCGATCGACGATGCGCGCAACAAGTTCCAGTTTGGCTGCGAGTGGGGACAGTTGATCGAAAACGGCGAGCTCAAGGGCGTGGTGAAGAACCCGAACTACCGGGGCATCTCCGCCGACTTCTGGCGCAACCTCTCGGCCGTGGGCGACAGCAGCACCTTCCAGGTACTCGGCACACCCAACTGCGGCAAGGGCGAGCCCAACCAGGTGGTGCGCGTCGGCCATGCCTCGCCGGCCTGCGTGTTCCGCCAGATCGACGTATTCGGGGGAGACGCCTGATGGGCAGCCTGTACCAGCAACGCTTCGCAAACCTGCTCGACAGCCTGAACGCCGCCGTGCAAGCGGGCGAGCAGTTCACCCTCGGCTACAGCGCCGAACATTCGCAGTTCGTGCGCTTCAACCATGCCAAGGTGCGCCAGGCCGGGCTGGTCAGCCAGGCCAGCGTGCACCTGCGGCTAGTGCGCGAAGGGCGCCAGGCCGAGCAGCAGATCACCCTGGGCGACGATGCCGAGCTCGACCAGCGGCGTCTGCACGACGCCCTGGCGCAATTGCGCCAGACCTTGCCATTGCTGGCGGTGGATCCCTACCTGAACCTCGATGACAGCGCCTGGCACAGCCATAGCCTGCTGGAGCAGCCATTGCCCGAGCTGGACGAAGTGCTGGCCCTGGTCGAGCGCGAAGCCGCTGACCTGGACCTGGTCGGCATCTATGCCGCCGGCCCCATCTGCCGGGGCTTCGCCAGTTCCTTCGGGGCCTTCGGCTGGCACCAGGCCAACAGCTTCAACTTCGACTGGAGCCTGTTCCACGCCAACGGCCAGGCGGTCAAGGCCAACTATGCCGGACAGGCCTGGAGCGCCGAGGCCTTCGCCGCGCGCCTGCGCCAGGCCCGCGAACAGCTGGCGCACCTCGGGCGCCCGGCCATCACCCTCGAGCCCGGCAGCTACCGCGCCTACCTGGCGCCGGCGGCGATGGACGAGATTGCCGGCATGCTCTGCTGGGGCGGTTTCTCCGCGCAGGCCCTGGCCACCGGCAACAGCCCGCTGCAGCGCCTGTACAGCGGCGACGCGCAACTGAGCCCGCAGGTGAGCTTCAGCGAGCAGATCAGCGGTTCGCTCAGCCCGGCGTTCTCCGACGAAGGCTCGCCCCGCCGCGACCTGCTGCTGATCGGTGAAGGGCGTGGCCTGGAGCGGCTGGTGAGCGCGCGCAGCGCCGCCGAGTTCAAGCTCGTGGCCAACGGCGCCGACAGCCACGAATCGCCCTGCGCGCTGAGCCTGGCGCCGGGCAATCTGCCCAACGCACAGATCCTCGAGCGCCTCGGCACTGGCCTGTACATCAGCAACCTCTGGTACCTGAACTATTCGGACCTGCCAGCAGCACGCATGACCGGGCTGACCCGCTTCGCCACTTTCTGGGTGGAGAACGGGCAGATCCAAGGGCCGGTGAGCACCATGCGTTTCGACGATAGCCTGTACAACCTGCTGGGCAGCCAGCTGGAGGACCTGACCCAGGAGCGCGAGATGATCCTCTCGACCAGCACCTACGGGCAGCGCAGCACCGGGTCGAGCCATCTGCCAGGGGCGTTGGTCAAAGGGCTGACCCTGACATTGTGATCGACAGGATAGGCCCCTTCGCGGGCAAGCCCGCTCCCACAGGTTTGGGCCCCCCCAGGGAGTTGGGCACCAACCCAACCCTGGGGGTTTACCGATAACCCTGTGGGAGCGGGCTTGCCCGCGAAGGGGCCCGCACAGGCACCACAAGACAGAGAGGTAGCTGATGCCCGACCGTGCCCCGCTGGACCCTGTAACCGCCCGCTGGATCCCCTGGGTGGTGGCCATCGCCTTCTTCATGCAGTCGCTGGACGGCACCATCCTCAACACCGCGCTGCCGGCCATGGCCCGCTCCCTGGCCGAAGACCCACTGCGCATGCAGGGGGTGATCATCGCCTACATGCTCACCGTGGCCCTGCTGATCCCGGCCTCGGGCTGGATCGCCGACCGTTTCGGCACCAAGCGCATCTTCTTCAGCGCCATCCTGCTGTTCAGCTTCGGTTCACTGCTGTGTGCCATGGCCAACAGCCTGGGTTTCCTGATCTTCGCCCGGGTGGTGCAGGGCCTGGGCGGGGCGCTGATGCTGCCGGTAGGCCGGCTGGTAGTGCTGCGCGCCTACCCGCGCAGCGAACTGGTGCGCATCATGAGCTTCATCACCATCCCCGGCCTGCTCGGCCCGCTACTCGGCCCAACCCTCGGCGGCTGGCTGGTGGAGATCCTGACCTGGCACTGGATCTTCCTGCTCAACCTGCCGGTGGGCGCCTTGGGCTGCTATGCCGTGTGGAAGTTCATCCCCGACCTGCGCGGCGCCGAACGCACCCGTTTCGATACCCCGGGCTTTTTGCTGTTCGGCGCGGCGATGGTGCTGATCACCATCGCCATGGAGGGCCTGGGCGAACTGCACCTGCCGCACCTGCGGGTGATGCTGTTGCTGTTCGCCGGCATGGCCTGCCTGGCCGCCTATTGGCTGCGCGCCGGGCGTGATCCGGAGCCTTTGTTCTCACCCTCGCTGTTCCGCGTACGCACATTCGCCATCGGCATTCTCGGCAACCTGTTCGCCCGCCTGGGCAGTGGTGCCCTGCCCTTCCTCGTGCCCTTGCTGTTGCAGGTGGCGCTGGGCTATTCGCCGGCCCAGGCCGGCATGAGCATGATCCCGCTGGCGGCGGCGGCGATGCTCGCCAAATCCATCGCCAGGCCGCTGATCGAGCGTCTGGGCTACCGCATCGTGCTGACCGGCAACACCCTGCTGCTGGGTCTGCTGCTGGCCAGCCTGGGGCTGGTAGACGAGCAGACGCCCTATGCCGTGCTGCTGGTGCAACTGGCGCTGCTGGGGGCGGTCAACTCGATGCAGTTCACGGCAATGAACACGGTGACCCTGATCGACCTCGACGATGCCAGCGCCAGCAGCGGCAATAGTCTGCTGTCGGTGGTCGCGCAACTGTCGCTGAGCCTGGGCGTGGCCTGCGCCGGCGCCTTGCTCGGCGGCTTCACCGCGGCCGGCAGCGGCGATGGCGTGGAGAGCACCTTGGGCGCCTTCCAGCTCACCTTCGTCACCATCGGCGTGATGGCCATGCTGGCGGCGGCGATCTTCCTGCAACTAGCGCCGACAGACGGAAGGCGCGCTCGTCGTCCGGAAGAGCACGTCGAGTCGTAGGGCGAATGGCCATGAGGCTGGTAGACTGTGCGACATTTTTCGCTCCAGCCGCAGGCCCGCCTCGTGACCGTTGAAACCACCGCTTTTGCCACCCTACCGCTGTCCGCCGCCATGCTGGCCAACCTGGACGCCCTGGGCTACGCCTCGATGACACCAATCCAGGCCCAAAGCCTGCCGGTCATCCTCAAGGGCCAGGACCTGATCGCCCAGGCCAAGACCGGTAGCGGCAAGACCGCCGCCTTTGGTATCGGCCTGCTCAACCCGATCAACCCGCGCTACTTCGGCTGCCAGGCGCTGGTGCTGTGCCCGACCCGGGAGCTGGCCGACCAGGTGGCCAAGGAGCTGCGCCGCCTGGCCCGCGCCGAGGACAACATCAAGATCCTCACCCTGTGCGGCGGCGTCTCGCTCGGCCCGCAGATCGCCTCGCTGGAGCACGGCGCGCACATCATCGTCGGCACCCCGGGGCGCATCCAGCAACACCTGGACAAAGGCACCCTGGTGCTCGACGGCCTCAACACCCTGGTCCTGGACGAAGCCGACCGCATGCTCGACATGGGCTTCTTCGACGCTATCGCCAGCATCATCCGCAAGACCCCGTCGCGCCGCCAGACCCTGCTGTTCTCCGCCACCTACCCGGCCGGTATCGAGCAACTGGCCAAGGACTTCATGCGCCAGCCGCAGCAGGTCAAGGTCGAGGCGCTGCACAGCGACAGCCAGATCGAACAGCGCTTCATCGAGATCGACCCGCAGCAACGTCTTGAGGCCGTGACCCGCGTGCTCGGCCACTACCGCCCGCAGTCCTGCGTGGCGTTCTGCTTCACCAAGCAGCAGTGCGAGGACCTGGTCACCCACCTGACCGCCAAGGGCATCGTCGCCCAGGCCCTGCACGGCGATCTCGAACAGCGTGACCGCGACCAGGTGCTGACGATGTTCGCCAACCGCAGCAGCTCGGTGCTGGTGGCCACCGACGTGGCCGCCCGCGGCCTGGACATCGACGGCCTGGACCTGGTGATCAACGTCGAGCTGGCCCGTGACGCCGAGATCCACGTGCACCGCGTCGGCCGTACCGGCCGCGCCGGCGAGAAAGGCGTGGCGATCAGCCTGGTGGCCCCGGCCGAAGGCCACCGCGCCCAGGCCATCGAAGACCTGCAGAACAAGCCGCTGCGCTGGGAACAGCTGGACAACCTCAAGAGCAAGGGCGGCGAGCCACTGCTGCCGGCGATGACCACCCTGTGCATCGGCGCCGGGCGCAAGGACAAGCTGCGTCCGGGGGATATCCTTGGCGCGCTGACCGGCGACGCCGGGCTGCCGGGCAAGCAGGTGGGCAAGATCGCCATCTTCGACTTCGTGGCGTTCGTGGCCGTGGAGCGGGCGGTGGCCAAGCAGGCCATGCAGCGGCTGAACAGCGGCAAGATCAAGGGTCGCGCCCTGAAAGTCCGTATCGTCTAAAGGCTTGGCAAAAGATCCCTGTGGGAGCGGGTTCACCCGCGAATACGATGGTGCGGCCACTACCGTATTCGCGGGTAAACCCGCTCCCACAGGGGCCGATGCTCCATTCATAAAAGGTTTACCACCGTGCACTCCACCGACGTGATCATCCTCGGCGCCGGCGCCGCCGGCCTGATGTGCGCCCAGCTCAGCGCACGCCGCGGGCGCCGGGTACTGTTGCTCGACCACGCCAACAAACCGGGCAAGAAGATCCTCATGTCCGGCGGCGGGCGTTGCAACTTCACCAACATGTACACCGAGCCGGCCAACTTCCTCTCGCACAACCCGCACTTCTGCAAGTCGGCGCTGGCCCGCTACACCCAGTGGGACTTCATCGAGCTGGTGTGCAAGCACGGCGTGCCGTACCACGAGAAGAAGCTCGGCCAGCTGTTCTGCGACAACAAGTCCAGCGACATCCTCGACATGCTCCTGGCCGAGTGCGACGAAGCCGGCGCCGAGCTGCGCATGAACACCAGCATCGAACAGATCGAGAAGACCGAGGCCGGCTACACCCTGCAGACCAGCGCCGGCCCATTTGCCTGCCAGTCGCTGGTGATCGCCACCGGCGGCCTGTCGATCCCGACCCTGGGCGCCACCGGCTTTGGCTACCAGGTCGCCCGGCAGTTCGGTCACGAACTATTGCCGACCCGCGCCGGGCTGGTGCCGTTCACCATCACCGAGCCCCAGCTCAAGGCGCTGTGCACTGAATTGTCGGGCACATCACTGGACTGCGTGGCCAGCTGCAATGGCACGAGCTTCCGCGAGAACCTGTTGTTCACCCACCGCGGCCTGAGCGGCCCGGCAATCCTGCAGATCTCGTCATTCTGGGAAGCCGGCGACACGGTGGAGATCAACCTGCTGCCCGACCGCGATGCGCTGGAGTGGCTGCAAGGCCAGCAGGTCGAACGCCCCAACAGCGAGCTGAAGACCGTGCTGGGCGAGGTGTTCACCCGCAAGCTGGCCAACCTGCTGGCCGAGCAGTGGTTCGTTTCGAAACCACTGAAGCAGTACACCCCGGCAGAATTGACCCAGATCGCCGAGAAACTGTCGGCCTGGCAGGTGGTACCCGCAGGCACCGAGGGCTATCGCACCGCCGAGGTGACCCTGGGCGGCGTGGATACCCGCGAGGTGTCGTCCAAGACCATGGAATCGCTGAAAAGCCCCGGTCTGTACTTCATCGGCGAGGTGCTCGACGTGAGCGGGCACCTGGGCGGTTTCAACTTCCAGTGGGCCTGGGCTTCGGCCAACGCGGCGGCGCAGTTCGTGTAGAGTAGAATCCATTCAGCAGCACGGAACGCTTCTTGCTGGTCTGTGCTTGGGGCTGTCATTTTTGGGGCTGCTGCGCAGCCCTTTCGCGGCACAAGGCCGCTCCTACAGAGGGACGCGATCTCCTGTAGGAGCGGCCTTGTGCCGCGAAAGGGCCGCAAAGCGGCCCCAACGGCCCCGCTAGGTATCCATTCGAACACAGCCCAGGGCCATCATGTCATCGAGCTCGTTCCGCCATTCACTGCGTCGCCTGTGGGGCCAAGACAAGTTCAGCTACGCCATCCGTGTGACCATCGCCCTCACCGGCAGCATGGCCTGGTGCTGGTACCAGAACGAGATGAGCCTGCTCATCCCGCTGTTCCTCGGCATCATCGCCAGTGCCCTGGCCGAAACCGACGATGGCTGGCAGGGCCGGCTCAGCGCCCTGGCCGTGACCCTGGTGTGCTTCGCCATCGCCGCGCTGTCGGTGGAGCTGCTGTTCCCCTACCCCTGGATCTTCGCCGCTGCCCTGGCCCTGGCGGCTTTCGGCCTGACCATGCTCGGCGCCCTGGGCGAGCGCTACGGGGCGATCGCCTCGGCCACGCTGATTCTCTCGGTGTACACCATGATCGGTGTCGACCAGCGCGGCGGCCAGGTCAGCGACTTCTGGCACGAACCCTTGCTGCTGGTGGCCGGGGCGGCCTGGTACGGGCTGCTGTCGGTGTTGTGGCAGGCGCTGTTTTCCAACCAGCCGGTGCAGCAGAGCCTGGCCAAGCTGTTCTTCGAGCTGGGCAGCTACCTCAAGCTTAAGGCCAGCCTGTTCGAGCCGGTACGCACCCTCGATGTCGAGGCCACGCGCCTGGAACTGGCCAAGCAGAACGGCAAGGTGGTGGCCGCGCTCAACGCTGCCAAGGAAATCATCCTGCACCGGGTCGGCAACAGCCAGCCCAACTCCAAGGTCAGCCGCTACCTCAAGCTGTACTTCCTGGCCCAGGACATCCATGAGCGGGTCAGCGCCTCGCATTACCCCTACAACGCGCTGACCGACGCCTTCTTCCACAGCGACGTGATGTTCCGCTGCCAACGCCTGCTGCGCAAACAAGGCTCGTCGTGCCAGGAGCTGGCCCGCTCGATCCGCCTGCGCCAACCGTTCGTGCTCGCCAGCGGCTACCCCGAAGCCCTGGAAGACCTCAATGCCTCGCTCGAGCACCTGCGCATCCAGAGCAACCCGGCCTGGCGCGGCCTGCTGCGCTCATTGCGGGCGCTGGCCGCCAACCTGGCCACCCTCGACCGGCTGCTCAGCGCCGCGAGCAATCCCGACAGCCTGGCCGATGCCAGCGACAGCAGCCTGCTCGACCGCTCGCCACGCAACCTCAAGGATGTGTGGAAACGCCTGCGTACCCAGCTGACACCCACCTCGCTGCTGTTCCGCCATGCCCTGCGCCTGTCGCTGGCGCTGTCGGTGGGCTACGGCATGGTGCACCTGATCCACCCGACCCAGGGCTACTGGATCATCCTCACCACGCTGTTCGTCTGCCAGCCCAACTATGGCGCGACCCGACGCAAACTGGTGCAGCGGATCTTCGGCACCGCCATCGGCCTGACCGTGGGGTGGGCGCTGTTCGACCTGTTCCCCAACCCGCTCGTCCAGTCGCTGTTCGCGGTGGTCGCCGGAGTGGTGTTCTTCGTCAACCGCACCACCCGCTACACCCTGGCCACGGCGGCGATCACCCTGATGGTGCTGTTCTGCTTCAATCAGATCGGCGATGGCTACGGCCTGTTCCTGCCGCGCCTGTTCGACACCCTGGTGGGCAGCCTGATCGCTATCCTCGCGGTGTTCCTGTTCCTGCCCGACTGGCAAGGGCGGCGGTTGAACAAGGTGCTGGCCAACACCCTGGCCTGCGCCAGCGAGTACCTACGCCAGATCATGCAGCAGTATGCCCATGGCAAGCGTGACGACCTGGCCTACCGCCTGGCCCGGCGCAACGCGCACAATGCCGATGCGGCGCTGTCGACCACCCTGGCCAACATGCTGATGGAGCCGGGGCATTTCCGTAAGGAAGCCGACGTCGGCTTCCGCTTCCTAGTGCTGTCGCACACCTTGCTCAGCTACCTTTCGGGGTTGGGCGCGCACCGCGACACGGCGCTGCCGGCTGAAGTCCACGAACAGCTCATCGAAGGCGCCGGCAAGACCCTGGCAACGAGCCTCGACGAGATTGCCAACGGCCTCGCGGCGCGGTTACCGGTGGCGATCCACAGCGATGCCGAGGAAGCGCTGGCCAATGCGCTGGAGCAAATGCCCGAGGAGCTGGACGAGCATCAGCGGCTGGTGCAGACGCAGTTGGCGCTGATCTGCCGGCAACTGGGGCCGCTGCGCACCTTGGCCGGGCATTTGATCAAGGAAGGCGAGCCGGCTTGAATTCGTTGTAGGCAGTACCGGCCTCTTCGCGGGCAAACCCGCTCCCACAGATTGGAGCAGTGCCACAGCTCTGTGGGAGCGGGCTTGCCCGCGAAGAGGCCGGTACAGGCAGCCGAAATTAGAAGCCATGCTGGCGCAGCAGCCGGTCGTAGCTGCCATCGGCCTTCATCTGGGCAATCGCCTTTTCGAAGCGAGCGACGATCTTGCGGTGCTCCGGGTGCTTGAGGCTGACCAGGATGTGCAGGCTGTTCTCGCTCAGCGGCGGGTCGACGAAAGCCACTCCTTCCCGCACTGGCTGTGGCTCACGCTGCAGGTTGTAGCGCGCCACGTACTCATCCTCCACCGCCAGGTTGACCCGCCCGGCCGCCAGCATGCGCACCGCCGACGAAAAGCTGCGCACCGGCACCTTGTTCAGGCGTTCGTCGCTGTCGAACTCGGGTGAGTAGGCATAATCGCGCACCACCGCGATGGTGTAGGGATACAAGTCGGCCTGACGCTGGTAGGTGAAAGCCTCGCCCTGGCGCTTGAGCAGGCGGATGCGGTTGACCAGATAGGCACCGGAAAACTGCCCGATGCGCTTGCGCTCATCGTTGTACCAGGCGTTGATCAGCACATCGTAGCGCCCCTCGCCCACGCCCATCAGCGCGCGGGCCCAGGGCACCTCCTCGAACTCGGTGCCATAGCCGGCGCGGTTCAGCGCGGTGGTGACGATGCTGGTGGCCAAGCCACCACCGGGCATGCCGGTGTCGGTGAACGGTGGCCAGTTGTCAGCCACCAAGCGCAACTTGCCATGGGCCAGGGCCGGCCCCGCGCACAACAGTCCCAGTAATCCAAGAACGCAAAGCAGTGGCCGCATGCTCAAATCCTTTCGCAGTTGGGGGCCCACGCTGATGATGGCGATCTCTACTTGCAACCACGATTGCAGATTACACAAGCCGCCTCCTGGCGACAGCGGACGATAGTGTCATTTAGCCTCTATTTTGGCCGAACCTAGTACGGTGGCATTGGCCCTCGTCGGGCTGGGCCGGATTTGCGATGATCGCGGGTCAACCCAAGGAGTCCCTGTCCATGTCCATCGAGTGGATTTGCAAGCACCATACCGACCTCACCAAGGAACAACTCTACGCCATCCTGCAACTGCGCACCGAGGTGTTCGTGGTGGAACAACGCTGCGCCTACCAGGAAGTCGACGGGCTGGACCTGTGCGGCGATACCCTGCACCTGATGGGCTGGGACGGTGAGCGGCTGGTGGCGTACCTGCGCTTGCTCGATCCGCAGGCGCATGAGGGCGAGGTAGTGATCGGACGGGTGGTGACGTCACCAGGGGCACGCGACATGAAACTGGGCCATCCGCTGTTGCTCAAGGGCCTGGAAGCCGCCGGCCATTGCTGGCCTGGCGTATCGATCTACCTGTCGGCGCAGGCGCATTTGCAAGGGTTTTACGCTCGCCATGGTTTCGAAGCGGTCGGCGAGGAATATCTTGAGGACGATATTGCTCACATTGGGATGCGTAAGAGCTGAAGTTGCTGGGGGCGCTGCGCACGCCATCGCGGGCTTGCCCACGAAGCAAGCGACGCGGTTTGGCACCGGCTGCGCCGGTGTTCGCGGCTGAAGCCGCTCCCACAGAGACCGCGCTAGCTTTGGCAGTTGAGCAAGGCAGTTGCTCCCACAGGAAACAGGTGATGACTCTTTTCAGGGATAACCCAGCACTTCGCGCAGCTGGCGCAGGTGCTGGATGATCCACTGCTTGTCGATCGCGCCCCAGTCCCTAATCCGGTAATGCCCGGCATGGTTGCGCGCCCCGGGCTGCTGTTCGAATTCGCAGACGATGTCCAGGTCGGACAGCGCGGCGATGGTGTCCTGGGCCGTGCGCCGGGGCATGCCGGTGGCTTCCATCAGCGCCGGCACACTGGTGGCGGTCTGGCTGTCGATCAGCCAGGCCACGTACAGGCGGCGATAGAAACTGCTGCGGGTCTTGCTCACTTCCGTGGTCATGGGGTGCGTGTCCCTCAGGTGTTGCCCGGCAGCTCCCGATAGGTCAGGTAGACGCGCAGGTCGAATTCCAGTTGATGGTAGTCCGGCTCCATGTGCTGGCAGAGCTGGTAAAACGCCTTGTTGTGATCGCGCTCCTTCAAGTGCGCCAGTTCATGCACCACGATCATGCGCAGGAACTGCGGCGCCGCCTCCTTGAACAGCGAGGCGATGCGGATTTCCTTCTTGGCCTTGAGCTTGCCGCCCTGCACGCGCGACACCGCAGTGTTCAGGCCCAGGGCGCGATGGGTCAGGTCCAGACGGTTGTCGAACAGCACCTTGTCCAGCGGCGGCGCGCTGCGCAGGTATTCCTGCTTGAGCGCCTGGGCATAGCCGTACAGGGCCTTGTCGCTCTGCACGCCATGGCCCTCGGGATAGCGTTGGCGCAGGTAGGCGCCCAGGCGATCGCTGGCGATCATCTGGCGCACCTGCTCCTGGAGGTGGGGCGGATAGGCTTGCAGGTAACGTAGGGCGGTCATGGCGGACTGGTCGGCACAGGAAGACGCGAGTTTAGCCAATCACGACGCCCATGGGAAAACCGCCGGGAAGTTGCCGGCATCCGCGGCAATCATCGGGCGCGCTACCAAGAAGCCCTGCACATAGGCACAACCGTTGTCCTTGAGCCATTGGGCCTGGGCCTGGGTTTCCACGCCCTCGGCGATCACGGTGATGCCATAGGCCGCGCACAGGCCGATGACGCTGCGCGCCAGGGCGATGTCCGTCGCCGAATCCGGCAGGCGCGCCACCAGGTGACGGTCCAGCTTGAGGGTGTCGATGGGCAGGTCGCGCAGCATGCGCAGGGCGCAGTCACCGGCGCCGAAATCATCCAGCGCCACGCGGATCCCCAGGTCGCGCAGGCGGTGCACTTGTTTCACCGCGGCATCGATGTTGTACATCAACGAGGTTTCCGCCACCTCCACTTCAAGCTGGGACGGTTGCAGCTGTTGCTCGTCGATGACCCGCGCCAGCTCGTCCACTAGCCCGGGCATGGTGAACTGCGCGCGGCTGAGGCTGATGCCCAGCACTAAATCCGGGCCAAAGCGCTCCCCCCACTGGCGACGCTGGGCGGCGCCCTTGCGATAGATCCAGCTGGCCAGCCGGTTGATCAGGCGGGCCTCTTCCAGCAATGGGATGAACAGCCCCGGCGGCACATCGCCAACACTGGGGTGCTTCCAGCGCAGCAGCGCCTCGAACCCGCGCAAGCGGCCATCGTCGAACGCGACCTGAGGCTGGTAGACCAGGCCGAAATCGTTCTGCTCAATGGCCGTGCGCACGCTGTCCTCGAGCATCAGCCGCGAACGCGCGCGTCCGTTGAGTTCCTGGTCATAGAAGCGATACTGCTGGCGCCCAGCCTGCTTGGCGGCGTACATCGCGGCATCCGCGGCGTGCAGCAGGCCTTCGACATTGGCCCCGCAATCGGGATAGGTGGCAATGCCGATGCTGACCCCCAGGTTGACCTCCAGCCCCTCCACCTGCTGGAAACTCGACATACGCTCCAGCAGTTTTTCGGCATAGCGCCCCGCCTGCTCGGGGTAAGGCAGGCCGTCGAACAACGCGGTGAATTCATCGCCGCCCATGCGTGCCAGCAAGGCTTCGCTGCCCAGGCACTCCTTGAGCTGCTCGGCGACCCAGCGCAGCACCTTGTCGCCGGCATCGTGGCCAAGCAGGTCGTTGATGCGTTTGAAACCGTCCAGGTCCATGTACATCAGGGCCTGGGCCTTGTCCGAACGCTCCGCGCGCAGCAGCGCGCCCTCGGCGGCCTGGTAGAAGCCACGGCGGTTGAGCAGGCCGGTCAGCGGGTCGGTCACCGCCTGGTGCTCCAGCTGCTGGTGCAGGCTGCGCACCACCGACATGTCCAGCACCGTCACCACCATGGCCTTCTGTTCGGCCGGCAGCGGCGCGCAGGACAGCGCCACCGGCACCAGCTGGCCGGTGACCGTGCGCAACTGGGCATCATGCACGCGGAAGATCTGCCGGCCGAGGTAGGCCCGATAGAAGTCCGACTCGAGCCAGAGGTTGGCGCATGGCAGCTGGATCAGGTCCAGTACGTGGGCGCCCTGCAGCTTGTCCACGGGCGCATCGAGCAGACGCGAGATAGCCGGGTTGGCAAAGCCGATGGTGCCCGCCTCGTCCAGCACCAGGATGCCTTCGGCGGCGTTTTCCAGGATCGAGGCATTGAACGCCCGCGCCGACTCCAACTCTCGCGTCAGCCGTTGCAGCATGCGCCGATTGCGCTGCTGTTCCAGCTGGGCCTGGACCTTGGGCTTGAGAATCTGTGGGTCGAAGGGTTTGAACAGGTAGTCCACCGCGCCACTGGCATAACCCTTGAGCACTGCGGCATCGGACTGTTCGTTGGCGGTGAGGAAGATGATCGGGGTCAGCCGGGTACGCTGGCTGCCACGCATCAGCCGAGCGACTTCGAAACCGTCCATCTCGGGCATCTGCACATCGAGCAGGACCAGGTCAACGTCGTGTTCGAGCAGGGCGCTCAGGGCTTCCATCCCCGAACTGGCGGTCACGACCTGCCAATCCTGGCGGGACAGCAGAGCCCGCATGCTGATGAGGTTTTCCGGGTAGTCGTCTACGACCAGCAGCACCGAACTGCTTTCCGGAGTGTGTGAATAAGCGCCATCCATGTTGCTTCTCTGTGTAAGTCCGACTGCGACTTGCGATTGGATCCGATTGTTACTCTAGCCCCGACGGGTAAAGACGCAATGGGCGCAGATGGCTATAAGCCATCCACGGTGATGTTAGCCGACTAACGGTATAAGCAAGCTGCCCGCGCAGTTCAGGCGCCCCTATGGAAGGACGCTCAGGCATAAAAAAACCCGCATCGCTGCGGGTTTTTTTACCAGTGCCAGATCAGTTGACCTTGGCTACCAGTTCGCCTTTGGCGTAGCGCTGGAACATGCCTTCCAGGGAGATCGGCTTGATCTTCGAGGCATTGCCAGCGGTGCCGAAGGCTTCGTAACGGGCGATGCACACGTCACGCATGGCCTTCACGGTTTCGGCGAAGAACTTGCGTGGGTCGAACTCGCTCGGGTGCGCGGCCATGTAGCGGCGGATGGCACCGGTGGAAGCCAGGCGCAGGTCGGTGTCGATGTTGACCTTGCGCACGCCGTACTTGATGCCTTCGACGATTTCCTCGACCGGCACGCCGTAGGTTTCTTTGATATCACCACCGAACTCGTTGATGATCTTCAACCACTCTTGCGGCACCGACGAGGAACCGTGCATCACCAGGTGGGTGTTGGGGATGCGCTTGTGGATTTCCTTGATGCGGTCGATCGCCAGGATGTCGCCGGTTGGCGGCTTGGTGAACTTGTAGGCGCCGTGGCTGGTGCCGATGGCAATGGCCAGGGCGTCGACCTGGGTCTTCTTGACGAAGTCGGCGGCCTCTTCCGGATCGGTCAGCATTTGGCTGTGGTCGAGGATGCCTTCGGCGCCGACGCCGTCTTCTTCACCGGCCTGGCCGGTTTCCAGGCTGCCCAGGCAGCCCAGTTCGCCTTCCACCGACACGCCGCAGGCGTGGGCGAAGGCAACGGTCTGCTGGGTGACGCGGACGTTGTAGTCGTAGTCGGACGGGGTCTTGCCGTCTTCTTTCAGCGAGCCGTCCATCATCACCGAGCTGAAGCCCAGCTGGATGGAGCGCTGGCACACGTCAGGGCTGGTGCCGTGGTCCTGGTGCATGCACACCGGGATGTGCGGGAACTCTTCGATGGCCGCCAGGATCAGGTGGCGCAGGAACGGGGCACCGGCGTACTTGCGGGCGCCGGCCGAGGCCTGGACGATGACCGGGGAGTCGGTGGCGTCCGCGGCTTCCATGATGGCGCGCATCTGCTCGAGGTTGTTGACGTTGAAAGCCGGCACGCCGTAACCGAACTCGGCGGCGTGGTCCAGCATCTGGCGCATGCTAATGAGTGCCATGGTGTATCTCTCTCCCGACAAGCGTCGTTTGTTTCATGCAAGCCTGCCGCAGGGGCGGTTGCTGTTCAAGTAGTGTGGGCCACCTGCGCGGCCCGGCCAGTCACGGTGCCTTGCAGCCCCGCCCAATCAGATCGTTGGTTGCCACCCAGTACGCCAGGCCTTCATCGCCCTTGGTGTGGAAGGCCAGCATGCCATCGCTGTACAGCGCGCCCGAGGCGCCCGGCTCAGCCTTGAGCCGGTAGACCTGGTCGCCGCCACCGAGGCGCACGTCGACCGCATCCTGTTTCGCGTCGGCGAAACGCCACAGCACTTCGGCCTGGCTGTCGCAGACCCAGCGGGTCCAGTGGTCCGCCGGGGCGGGCTGGGCCGGTTGCAACAGCGAGCAGCCCGCCAGGGTCGCCAGGGCCATCAGGGCCAGTAGTGCCTTCATCCGTTAAACCTCGTGTTGGGCCCGCTGCGCGGCCCTTCGCGGGTAAACCCGCGCCCACAGGCAGATGCGGTCCTTGTGGGAGCGGGTTTACCCGCGAAGGGCTGCACGGCAGCCCCTAAGCCAAGACCACAAAACCCACGCTTGGTTGCCCAGGCCCCGATCAAGGGCAGCCGGGCGCCTTGCGCTGGTGCTCGTCGTCGTACTTTTCCAGGCCGTCCGGCCCCAGGCGCTTGTTGATCACCGGTACCGTCTCGGCCTGCCACTGGGACTGGTAGCAACCGCCCTTGGGCGGCTGCGCCGGATCGGCATCGGTGCCCTTGCCGCTGGAGCAGGCGCCCAGCAACATGGCCACGATCATCACAGGCAATTGCTTGACCATCAGGTCGCTCCCTTTGCCAGGCGCCGTCATGCTCAGGCCTTGGCCCGCTCTTCCAGGATTGCCACGGCGGGCAGGACCTTGCCCTCGACGAACTCGAGGAACGCACCGCCACCGGTAGAAATGTAGGAGATATCGGCACCGACACCATACTTGTCGATGGCGGCCAGGGTGTCGCCACCACCGGCGATGGAGAACGCGGCGCTGTCGGCGATGGCCTTGGCCAGGACCTTGGTGCCGTTGCCGAACTGGTCGAACTCGAACACGCCGACCGGGCCGTTCCACAGGATAGTCTTCGAGGTCTTCAGAAGCTCGGCGAACTGCTCGGCGGTTTTCGGGCCGATGTCCAGGATCATGTCGTCGGCGGCCACGTCGGCAATCGCCTTGACGGTGGCTTCGGCGCTCTCGGCGAATTCCTTGGCGACCACCACGTCCACCGGCAGCGGCACGCTGACCTTGGCGGCGATGGCCTTGGCGGTCTCGACCAGGTCAGGCTCGTACAGCGACTTGCCGACTGGGTGGCCGGCGGCAGCCAGGAAGGTGTTGGCGATGCCGCCGCCGACGATCAGCTGGTCGCAGACCGCGCTCAGGCTGTTGAGCACGTCCAGCTTGGTCGACACCTTGGAGCCGGCGACGATGGCGGCCATCGGCTTGGCCGGGGCCTTCAGGGCCTTGCCCAGGGCATCCAGCTCGGCGGCCAGCAGTGGGCCGGCGGCGGCAACCTTGGCAAACTTGGCGACACCGTGGGTGGAACCCTCGGCGCGGTGGGCGGTACCGAAGGCGTCCATGACGAACACGTCGCACAGGGCGGCGTATTTCTGCGCCAGCTCGTCGGCGTTCTTCTTCTCGCCCTTGTTGAAGCGCACGTTCTCGAACAGCACCAGGTCACCGGCCTGCACCTGGACGCCGTCGAGGTAGTCGGCAACCAGCGGCACGTCGCGGCCCAGGGCCTTGCTCAGGTAATCGGCGACCGGCTTGAGGCTGTTCTCGGCAGAGAACTCGCCTTCGGTCGGGCGGCCCAGGTGCGAGCAGACCATCACCGCCGCGCCTTTTTCCAGGGCCAGCTTGATGGTCGGCAGCGCTGCCAGGATACGCGCGTCGCTGGCTACCACAGCGTCCTTCACTGGGACGTTGAGGTCTTCGCGAATCAGTACGCGCTTACCTTGCAGGTCGAGGTCGGTCATCTTCAACACGGTCATGAATGCAGTCCTTCAGGGCTGTTTGCTGCGGGTTGGGTGAACGACGCGCAGATAGTGCTCCGCGACGTCGAGCATACGGTTGGCGAACCCCCATTCGTTGTCGAACCAGGCCAGCAGGTTCACCAGGCGAGGGCCGGAAACGCGGGTCTGGCTGGCATCGACGATGGCCGAATGCGGGTCATGGTTGAAATCACAGCTGGCGTGGGGCAACTCGGTGTAGGCCAGCAACCCTTTGAGCGGGCCCTCCAGGGCGGCCTCGCGCAGCACCCGGTTGACCTCGTCAGCGCTGGTGTCGCGCGCGGTCTGCAAGGTGATGTCCAGGCACGACACGTTGACGGTCGGCACGCGTACCGCTTTGGCCTGGATTCGCCCGGCAAGTTCCGGCAGCAGGCGCTCGATGCCGCGCGCCAGGCCGGTGGACACCGGAATCACCGACTGGAACGCCGAACGGGTGCGGCGCAGGTCTTCGTGGTGATAGGCGTCGATCACCGGCTGGTCGTTCATCGCCGAGTGGATGGTGGTGATCTGCACGTACTCGATGCCGAACGCCTGGTCCAGCACCCGCAGCAGCGGCACGCCGCAGTTGGTGGTGCAGGAGGCGTTGGACACCAGCAGCTCGGCGCCGCTCAGGCAATCCTGGTTGATACCATAGACCACCGTGGCGTCGACGTCCGCCTCGCTGGCCATGGGCTGGGAGAACAGCACCCGCGGCGCACCGGCATCGAGAAAGCGCTGGCCTTCGGCACGGGTGTTGTAGGCGCCGGAGCACTCCAGCACCAGGTCGATGCCCAGGGCGGCCCAGTCGATGCCTTCAGGGGTGGCGCTGCGCAGCACTTTCACGCAGTCACCGTTGATATGCAGACAGTCGCCGTCGACCTTCACCTCGCCGGGGAAGCGCCCGTGGGTGGAGTCGAAGCGCGTCAGGTATTCCAGACTGGCCTGGTCGGCCAGGTCGTTCAGCGCGACGATCTCGAAACCGGCCTTCGCTCCCCGCTCGAACAGTGCGCGCAGGACACAGCGGCCGATGCGGCCGTAACCGTTGAGTGCAACTTTGTAGGGACGCGGGTGGGGCATTCGATGGCTCGCTAACGCATGATGGCTTTTGGGGCCGCTTTGCGGCCCATCGCGACGCAAGGCCGCTCCTACAGGGTACGGTGTACGCCATACCTTGTAGGAGCGGCCTTGTGCCGCGAAACGAGGGCAACGCCCTCGCCTCGCACAGTCTGAATCAGTCTTCCAGCAGCTCTTCGGCGGTGCCCAGGATGTTGTCCAGGGTGAAGCCGAACTCCTCGAACAGCGCGCTGGCCGGGGCCGATTCGCCGTAGGTGGTCATGCCGATGACGCGGCCTTCGAGGCCGACGTACTTGTACCAGAAGTCGGCGTGAGCGGCTTCGATGGCGATGCGCGCCCCTACTTCCAGCGGCAGAACCGACTGCTTGTACGCAGCGTCCTGGGCATCGAACACGCTGGTGCTCGGCATCGACACGACGCGGACCTTGCGGCCCTCTGCGCTCAGCTTGTCGAAGGCCTGAACAGCCAGGCCCACTTCGGAACCGGTGGCGATCAGGATCAGTTCCGGCTCGCCGGCGCAGTCCTTCAGGACATAACCGCCACGGGCGATATCGGCGATCTGTTGGGCGTTGCGATCCTGGTGCTGCAGGTTCTGGCGCGAGAAGATCAGCGCCGACGGGCCGTCCTTGCGCTCCAGGGCGTGCTTCCAGGACACGGCGGATTCCACCGCGTCGGCCGGGCGCCAGGTGTCGAGGTTCGGCGTGCTGCGCAGGCTGGTCAGTTGCTCGATCGGCTG
Source organism: Pseudomonas xantholysinigenes (assembly GCF_014268885.2). Classification (NCBI taxonomy): domain Bacteria; kingdom Pseudomonadati; phylum Pseudomonadota; class Gammaproteobacteria; order Pseudomonadales; family Pseudomonadaceae; genus Pseudomonas; species Pseudomonas xantholysinigenes. The sequence goes on from NZ_CP077095.1 coordinate 5,085,083, forward strand.
GTGGGTCGGGCCGTCTTCGCCCAGACCGATGGAGTCGTGGGTGTAGACATGGATCACGCGCTGCTTCATCAGCGCCGACATGCGCACGGCGTTGCGGGCGTACTCCATGAACATCAGGAAGGTCGCGCCGTAAGGCACCAGGCCGCCGTGCAGGGCGACGCCGTTCATGATGGCGGTCATGCCGAACTCGCGCACGCCATAGAACACGTAGTTGCCGCTGGCATCATTGGCTTCGACGCCCTTGCAGCCTTTCCACAGGGTCAGGTTGGAGCCGGCCAGGTCGGCGGAGCCGCCGAGGAACTCAGGCAACAGCGGGCCGAAAGCGTTCAGGGCGTTCTGGCTGGCCTTGCGGCTGGCGATGGTTTCGCCCTTGGCGGCGACTTCGTTGATGTAGGCCTGGGCCTTCTCGGCGAAGTCCGCTGGCAGGTCGCCGGCGCTACGGCGCTTGAACTCGGCAGCCAGCTCAGGGTAGGCGGCGGCGTAGGCGGCAAAGCGCTGGTCCCACTCGGCCTCGACCTTGGCACCGGCTTCCTTGGCGTCCCACTCGGCATAGATGTCGGCCGGGATTTCGAACGGGCCGTGGTTCCAGTTCAGCTCTTTACGGGCCAGGGCGATTTCGTCGTTGCCCAACGGCGCGCCGTGGCAGTCTTCCTTGCCCTGCTTGTTCGGCGAACCGAAACCGATGATGGTCTTGCAGCAGATCAGGGTCGGACGGTCGCTCTTGCGCGCGGTCTCGATGGCGGTCTTGATCTCGTCGGCATCGTGGCCGTTGACGTTGCGGATCACCAGCCAGTTGTAGGCTTCGAAGCGCGCTGGGGTGTTGTCGGTGAACCAGCCGTGGACTTCGCCGTCGATGGAGATGCCGTTGTCGTCATAGAAGGCGACCAGCTTGTTCAGGCCCAGGGTGCCGGCCAGGGAGGCGACTTCATGGGAGATGCCTTCCATCATGCAGCCGTCGCCGAGGAACACGTAGGTGTTGTGGTCGACGATGTTGTGGCCTTCACGGTTGAACTGGGCGGCCAGCACTTTTTCCGCCAGGGCGAAGCCCACGGCGTTGGCGATGCCCTGGCCCAGCGGGCCGGTGGTGGTCTCGATGCCTGGGGTATAGCCGAATTCCGGGTGGCCTGGGGTGCGGCTGTGCAGCTGGCGGAAGGCCTTGAGGTCGTCGATGGTGACGTCGTAGCCGGTCAGGTGCAGCAGCGAGTAGATCAGCATCGAGCCGTGGCCGTTGGACAGCACGAAGCGGTCACGGTCGGCGAAGCTTGGATTGCTCGGGTTGTGTTTCAGGTAGTCGCGCCACAGCACTTCGGCGATATCCGCCATGCCCATGGGGGCACCTGGGTGGCCGCTGTTGGCCTTTTGCACGGCATCCATGCTGAGGGCACGAATGGCGTTGGCACGTTCACGACGGCTGGGCATCGCTGAGTCTCCTGAGGCTTGAATTAGGTGGTGAAGCGAAAAAAGGCGGCCATTTTCGCCCACTGGGGGGGCCGGGGGCAAACTTTTAAGCACCAAGCGGCAAGCTTCAAGCTGCAAGCCACGATAGACGGACACCCGATACGCTCTTTCTCTTGCAGCTTGGTACTTGCCGCTTGCAGCTTATCGGCAATATCAAAACTTTTTGATATTGGCCTTGCTAGGCCAACGTTGCCTGTCTAGACTCCCGCCCCATGAACCTCAATGCGCCCATCACCCCACTTCGCAGCGACGAACTGGCCGCCCTGTGCAAGGCCGGCGGCGACCCGCTGCGCCTGAACGTGCTGCGCGCATTGGCCAACGATTCGTTCGGCGTGCTGGAGCTGGCGCAGATCTTCGACATCGGCCAGTCGGGCATGAGCCACCACCTGAAGGTGCTGGCCCAGGCCGAGCTGGTGGCGACCCGCCGCGAGGGCAACGCGATCTTCTACCGGCGTGCCCTGCCCGACAGCCAGCGCCTGGGCGGCCGCCTGCACTCGGCGCTGCTCGAGGAGGTCGACGATCTCGCCCTGCCTCAAGAGGTGCAGGCGCGCATCGCCCTGGTCCAGCAGCGACGCGCCGCCACCAGCCAGGATTTTTTCCTGCGCGTGGAAGAGAAGTTCCGCGCCCAGCAAGACCTGATCGCCGGCCTGCCGCAGTACCGCGAAAGCCTGCTGGCGCTGCTCGACAAGCTGAGTTTTGCGGCCGACGCCAGCGCCCTGGAAGTCGGCCCGGGCGACGGCGGCTTCCTGCCTGACCTGGCCCGGCGCTTCGAACAGGTCACGGCCATGGACAACAGCCCGACCATGCTCGAGCTGGCCCGCCAGGTCTGCGAGCGCCATGAATTGAATAACGTAAACCTGCAGTTGGCCGATGCACTGGGTGCAACGGATGTGCAAGCCGACTGCGTTGTGCTGAACATGGTCCTGCACCATTTCAGCGACCCGGCCCTGGCCTTGCGCCTGCTGGCCAAACGGGTGAAAGCAGGCGGCAGCCTGCTGGTCACCGAGCTGTGCAGCCATGACCAGGGGTGGGCCCGCGACGCCTGCGGCGACCTCTGGCTCGGCTTCGAGCAGGACGACCTGGCCCGTTGGGCCAACGCGGCGGGGCTGACCCATGGGGACAGCCTCTACGTGGGCTTGCGTAACGGTTTCCAGATCCAGGTCCGGCACTTCCAGCGGGCCGCTGGCGACACACACATCGGTAAATTTTAGGAACCCCTCGAGATGAGCGAATACTCCCTTTTCACTTCCGAGTCCGTGTCCGAAGGGCATCCGGACAAGATCGCCGACCAGATCTCCGACGCGGTGCTGGACGCGATCATCGCCCAGGACAAATACGCCCGCGTAGCCTGCGAGACCCTGGTCAAGACCGGTGTCGCCATCATTGCCGGTGAAGTCACCACCTCGGCTTGGGTCGACCTGGAAGACCTGGTGCGCAAGGTCATCATCGACATCGGCTACAACAGCTCCGACGTCGGCTTCGACGGTGCCACCTGCGCTGTGATGAACATCATCGGCAAGCAGTCGGTGGACATCGCCCAGGGCGTCGACCGCTCCAAGCCGGAAGACCAGGGCGCCGGCGACCAGGGCCTGATGTTCGGCTACGCCAGCAACGAGACCGAAGTGCTGATGCCGGCGCCGATCTGCTTCTCGCACCGACTGGTCGAGCGCCAGGCCGAAGCGCGCAAGTCTGGCCTGCTGCCTTGGCTGCGCCCGGATGCCAAGTCGCAGGTCACCTGCCGTTACGAAAACGGCAAGGTGGTCGGCATCGACGCCGTCGTCCTGTCGACCCAGCACAACCCCGAGGTCTCGCAGAAAGACCTGCAGGAAGCGGTGATGGAGCTGATCGTCAAGCACACCCTGCCGGCCGAACTGCTGCACAAGGGCACCCAGTACCACATCAACCCGACCGGCAACTTCATCATCGGCGGCCCGGTGGGCGACTGCGGCCTGACCGGTCGCAAGATCATTGTCGACTCCTACGGCGGCATGGCCCGCCACGGTGGTGGTGCGTTCTCGGGTAAAGACCCATCCAAGGTCGACCGCTCCGCCGCCTACGCCGGCCGCTACGTGGCCAAGAACATCGTTGCCGCGGGCCTGGCCGAGCGTTGCGAGATCCAGGTGTCGTACGCCATCGGCGTGGCCCAGCCGACCTCCATCTCGATCAACACCTTCGGCACCGGCAAGGTTTCCGACGACAAGATCATCCAACTGGTGCGCGAGTGCTTCGACCTGCGTCCTTACGCCATCACCACCATGCTCGACCTGCTGCACCCGATGTACCAGGAGACCGCTGCCTACGGTCACTTTGGCCGTACTCCGCAGCAGAAGACCGTCGGTGACGACACCTTCACCACCTTCACCTGGGAGCGCACCGACCGCGCCGACGCCCTGCGCGACGCCGCCGGCCTGTAAGCCTCCTACAGCAGTAACGGAAAGCCCCTGCCGAGTGATCGGCAGGGGCTTTTTCGTGACATATCGGCTGACAATCCCGCCGTCACACAAGCCATCCCCCTTGCCTAGGCTGAGCATTCCCCACGCCCTGCAAGGAGGCCGGCCATGCCGCTCTGGCGCGTTATCGTCCTGCTACTCGTTCCAGTCCTCAGCGCCCAGGCCCAGGTATGCCCCGACTGGCCAGCCGAGCGCGCCCGCGCAGAAATCGACCAACTGCGCCAGACCCTGGCCCGCTGGGACGACCACTACCATCGCGAGGGCATCGCGCTGGTGGCCGATGAGCTTTACGATCAGAGCCGCCTGCGCCTGGCCCATCTGCAACGCTGCTTCGACCTCGCCCAGCCTGACGAGCCTTTGCGCAGTGCCCGTGGCACACACCCGCACCCCGTCGCGCATACCGGCGTCGCCAAGCTTGCCGACGAACACGCAGTGCGCCGCTGGCTGCAAGGCCGCCAGGATGTGTGGATACAACCGAAGGTCGACGGTGTCGCCGTGTCCCTCATTTATCGACAAGGCAGACTGGTGCAACTGATCAGCCGGGGGGACGGGGTCCAGGGGCATGACTGGAGCAAGCATATTCCCCAGCTCAGCGCAGTCACCCGAGAGCTGGCGCAGGCGATTGACCTGCAATTACAGGGCGAGCTGTACCTGCGCCTGAATGAACACGTGCAAGCCCGGGACGGCGGTGCGAACGCCCGGGGCAGCGTGGCGGGATTGCTCGCACGCAAGCAACTGACCAGCGAACAAGGGAACATGATCGGCCTGTTCGTATGGGACTGGCCGCAGGGGCCCGATCAACAGGCCGAACGCCTGGCGCAGTTGGCGCAACTGGGCTTTCCCGAAGGCCAGCGTTACAGCATTGCTATCGAGACGGCGGCAGATGCGGCACGCTGGCGAGAGCACTGGTACCGCTCTGCCATGCCGTTCGCCAGCGATGGCGTGATCCTGCGCCAGAGCAGTCGGCCACCCGCCGAACGCTGGCAGGCCAAAGCGCCGTACTGGATCGCGGCGTGGAAATACCCTTATGTGCAAGCCTTGGCCGAAGTACGCGAGGTGCGCTTTCGGATCGGGCGTACTGGCAGGGTCACGCCCGTTTTGCATGTGCAGCCGACCAACCTCGATGATCGACGCATTACCCAGGTCAGCCTCGGCTCGCTGGCGCGCTGGCACGCCCTGGATATTCGCCCCGGCGATCAAGTCGCCATCAGCCTTGCCGGGCTGACCATTCCTCGTCTCGAACAGGTCGTGCACCGCGCGCTCGAGCGACAGCCGGTTACCGCGCCAGCCCCCGGCCAGCATCATGCCCACAGCTGCTGGCAAGCCAGCCAGGGCTGTGAGGAACAATTCATCGCCCGGCTCGCCTGGCTTGGCGGCAAGCAGGGCCTGGCCGTGCCGCGCGCCGGGCCCGGTACTTGGCGGCGACTGGTCGAAGCTGGCCTGGTCACTTCGATGAGCGATTGGCTGCGGCTCGATGCCGAGCACCTGCAACAAGTACCCGGAATAAGCAGCCGCACAACGGTGCAGTTGCTGGCCAGTTTCGACGAAGCCCGCTCACGCCCCTTCGATCAGTGGCTGCGAGGACTGGGCGCGCCCATTGGCAAACATTGGCCGTTGACGGGCGACTGGCCAGCGCTGGCTTCACGCAATGCCGAGCAATGGCAGGCCGTGCCCGGAATCGGTGCAAAGCGCGCGCATCAACTTGCGGACTTCTTCGCTCACGCCGAGGTGCAAGCCATTGCCGCACGTTTGACGGAAATCGGCATACGAGGTTTTCCAGCCACGCCCCAGCAGGCTGAGCAATGATTTTTTACCAATTCGCACGTACGAAAAGCCCGAGATTCAAGCGGAAAACTTCACCAAGGGTTTCTAAATGGGCAAAACCAAGGCAGGATTTCCACCAACTTTTGCTGCCCCGCCCCGTTCAGGAGGCTTTTCATGATCCGTATTTCGACACTTTTTCTGCTTGCATCACTGGGCTTGGCTACAGGTGCCGCGCAGGCCGCCCAACCCGCCTCGGAACTGACCGGTTGCGCCGCCAAGCGCCAAGCCATCAGTGAACAGATCGAGCAGGCCCGCGCCCACGGCAACAGCGATCAGCAGGCTGGCCTGGAAAAGGCCCTGAGCGAAGTCACCGAGCACTGCACCGACGCCAATCTGCGCAAGGAACGCGAGCAGAAAGTGCTCGACGCCCGTCACGAAGTGAACCAGCGCACCAAGGACCTGGACAAGGCCATGAAGAAAGGTGACGCGGAGAAGATCAACAAACGCAAAGACAAGCTGGCCGAAGCGAAGAAGGAACTGCAGGAAGCCGTTGACGAACTCGAGCGCTGAACCAACGGCGGCAGCGGCTAAAGCCGCTGCCGCAGGTTCCGCCCAATCCAGAAGCCAAGGTGTTCTCCAGAAGAACCGGCTTTGCCAGCGAACCGTCAATGATTGCGAAACTCGCTATGACAGGCCTTGCACGCCGCCTCGACCTTGTCCATCGGCGCCTTGAGCCCCGCGGCGTCCAACGGCTGGTTGCGAGTCACACCGACCAACTCGCCGGTCACTCCCTCGAGTTGCCGGGCCAGGTCCTGGAACCGCGCCTGGCGCTCCCAGACCTCCGCCCGCGCACTGCTGTCACCCTCATCGCGCACCTGCGGGAAGTGCTGCCACGGTTCGTGGGCCAGGGTGTCCAGCTTCGCGGCGCCCTCGGCGAACTTCCCACCGTCGAAGGGCAAGCGCCCACGCAACATGCCGCCCATGTCCTCGCTGGTCTTGAGCATCTGCTTGAAGATTGCCTTGCGCTGGCCCAGCGGCGAGTTGGGGTCGACGCCATCACAGGCGCTCAGGGCAAGGGCGGCGAGCAGTACTACGGTCAATCGCTTGAACATCTCGGTCTCTTTGGCCAGGCAAACGGGCGGCCAGTATCGCCGCCCACCAGGCAAAGACCAATAGCCACACAGAAAACAAGGGTGAATATTCATCTTTCGCCCAGCACAGGACTCACCCGATGAAATCTGCATTGCGCCATCTCGCCTGGGCCCTGCCCGCCCTGGCGCTGCTGGTCGGCTGTAACGGCGGCGAAAGCGCCAAGCCACAACCTCACGCCATCGCCACCTATGTGCCGGCCACCTGGAAAGACCTACCCGCGGTCAGCGACGACGACCTGCTGGCCGGTTTCTACGCCTGGCGCAGCGGTTGCGAAAAGCTCAAGCGCGACCCGGTATGGGCCGCCACCTGCGAGGCGGCCGGCTCGGCCACGGCAAGCGCTGCCCAGGTCCGCACCTTTCTCGAACAGAACCTGCAGGTGTACGGCCTGCGCTCGGCCGACAACAGCGCCAACGGCCTGATCACCGGCTACTACGAGCCGGTCTACCCCGGTAGCCTGGCGCGTACCGCAGCCGCCCAGGTGCCGGTCTATGGTGTCCCCGAGGACATGATCGTGGTCGATCTCGCCAGCGTGTACCCCGAACTCAAGGGCAAGCGCCTGCGCGGCCGCCTCGAGGGTCGCGTGCTCAAGCCGTATGACACTGCCGAAGTGATCAACCGCGATGGTGCCAAGGCACCGGTGCTGGCCTGGCTGACCGACCCGATGGACCTGCAGTTCCTGCAGATCCAGGGCTCCGGGCGTATTCAGCTGGACAGTGGTCGCCAGCTGCGGCTGGGTTATGCCGACCAGAACGGCCACCCCTATCGCCCGATCGGACGCTGGCTGGTGGAGCAAGGCCAGTTGCCCAAGGAACAGGTGACCATGGGCAGCATCCACGCCTGGGCCCAGGCCAACCCACAACGGGTGCCGGAACTGCTGGCGAGCAACCCGAGCTATGTGTTCTTCAGCACCCGGCCGGACAGCAACGAAGGCCCGCGTGGCTCGCTGAACGTACCGCTGACGGCAGGCTACAGCGTGGCCATCGACCGCAAGGTGATTCCGCTGGGCAGCCTGCTGTGGCTGTCCACCACCCGTCCGGACGGCTCGCCAGTGGTGCGCCCGGTGGGTGCGCAGGACACCGGAGGGGCTATTACAGGAGAAGTGCGTGCCGACCTGTTCTGGGGCACCGGCCCCGAGGCCGGCGAGCTGGCGGGAAACATGAAGCAGCAGGGGCAGATCTGGATGCTGTGGCCCAAGGGCCAGCCTTTGCCTGAAGTACCGAAAGTGCCTTGATCGGCGCGGGATTCTTCGCGGGCAAGCCCGCTCCCACAGGGAGACTGCAAGCCGTCCAGGCTGCGCAGCACCTAGTCGGAGCGGCCTTGCGCCGCGAAAGGGCTGGGCCTCAGACCGAAACCACGAAGAACGATACGATCAGCGCCACCCCGGCGAACCACACCACCGACCGCAACGCCGCCCAGTCCGCCAGGTAGCAGATGATGTAAAGCAGCCGGCTGGTGATATACAGCACCCCCAGCACATCCTGGGTTACCTGTTCGGCATTGCCGACGATATCCGCCACCAGCACCGCCGCGGCAAATGCCGGGAAGGCTTCATAGCCATTTTGCTGGGCAGCATGGGCGCGCCGTGGCAAGCCTGACAGGGTATCGAGAAAGGCGCGCGGGTCGTGATTGTCCTTGAGCCCAAACCGGCCGCTGCTGACCTTGGCGATCAAGGCACAAAGTGGGTTCAACAGCAGCGCGATCAGGATGCACCACAAGGCTACGGTCATGCTCATGACTCCTTGTTCGAAAATGGGTTAGAGCTTCATCACCAGCATGCCTGCCAAGACCAGCCCGCAAGCTAGGAGTCTCGGCCCGCCAAAAGGTTCTTTGAGGTAGCGCATGCCCAGCAGCACCACGAGGATCACGCTGAGTTCGCGCAAGGCTGCCGCCTCGGCCACCGAGCCCAGGTGCATGGCCCATAGCACCAGAGCGTAGCTGAACAGTACGCAGAAGCCGACCGCCAACCCCAGCCGCCATTGGGTCCGCCAGAACAGCACGAAGGGCGCCCTCCGGGCCACCCCGGCCAACAACGGGAACGGCCAGGCACTGAGCAGGGTCAGCCACACCAGGTAGTCCAGCGGCTTGCCCCACAGCCGCACGGCCTGGCCATCGAACCAGGTGTAGCAACCGATGCACAGCCCGATCAACGCCACCACCGGCAGCATCGACCAGGGCAGCCGATCACCGCCACCGCCCTGCCACAGCAGGCAGGCCATGCCACACGGAATCAGCAGGATACCGATGATCTGTTGCTGGCTCAGCGACTCACCGGCGAAGGCCAGGGTCAGGCCCAGCACTACCAATGGCGACAGGCCGCGCATCAGCGGATAGACCAGGCCGAGGTCACCCACTTTGTAGGCTTTTATCAACAGGTAGCGATACAGCTGTTCGGCGAGCGCCGAAGCCAGTAGCCAAGGCCAGATAACGGCCGGTGGGAAGTCGACGAAAGCCACCGCCAGTACCGCGAAAACCAGCGCGACCACGTCCATGCTGGCAATCACCAGCAGGCGCTCGGCACTGAACTTGATCAGGGTGTTCCAGGTGGCATGAAGCAGGGCTGCGACCAGTACCAGGGAGGTTGCCAACACGCCTTGGGTCCTTGTTGTGGGAGCGGGCTTGCCCGCGAAGCTGCACACACGGTGGATGGCACGGGCTGCGCCCGCGGCCACAGGGTATGCGATCCACCCTCTGGATGGGAACGATTTGGACTTATCCGGTCAAACCCTGTGTCCCGAACCCCTCGCCAGATCATCAAAGAACTGCCCGAGCCATTCGGGCAACGACTTGGAAGCCACTGTCACAGGATTCGGGATGCTTGAATTAGTTGCCGCGTTTATCTGCCTTACCACCCTTCTCACTTATGTGAACTACCGCTTCATCGGCCTGCCACCCGCCATCGGCGTGATGGTCACGGCATTGCTGTTCTCCCTGATTCTGCAGGGCCTGAGCCTGATCGGCTTCCCTGGCCTGGAAGAACGCGTCGAAGGCCTGATGAACCAGATCGACTTCAACGACCTGCTGATGCACTGGATGCTGTCGTTCCTGCTGTTCGCCGGCGCACTGCACGTCAACCTCAGCGACCTGCGCAGCTACCGCTGGCCGATCGGCCTGCTGGCCACGCTGGGCGTGCTGATCGCCACCGTGGTGATCGGCTACCTGGCGCACTGGGTGTTTGCCCTGTTCGGCTGGAACGTGCCGCTGATCTACTGCCTGCTGTTCGGCGCGCTGATCTCGCCCACCGACCCGATCGCCGTGCTCGGCGCCCTGCGTACCGCCAACGCCTCCAAGCCGCTGAAGACCACCATCGTCGGGGAGTCGCTGTTCAACGACGGCACCGCGGTGGTGGTGTTCACCGTGCTGCTGGGCATCATCCAGCTGGGCGAGACGCCAAGCGTCGCCGACACCGCCATCCTGTTCGCCCGGGAAGCCATCGGCGGGATCGCCTTCGGCGGCCTGATCGGCTACGCCACCTACCGCATGATCAAGAGTGTCGAGCAGTACCAGGTAGAAGTGATGCTGACCCTGGCGCTGGTCATCGGCGGTTCGGCGATGTGCTACGAGCTGCATGTGTCGGCGCCGATCGCCATGGTGGTGGCCGGCCTGATCATCGGCAACCTGGGGCGCAACCTGGCGATGAACGACATGACCCGTCGCTACATGGACGGTTTCTGGGAGTTGATCGACGACATGCTCAATGCGCTGTTGTTTGCCCTGATCGGCCTGGAACTGTTGCTGCTGCCGTTCAACTGGCTGCACCTGGCGGCCGGTGGCGTGCTGGCGGTGGCGGTGCTGGCCTCGCGCCTGCTGACCGTGGCGCCGGCGATCGTCCTGCTGCGCCGCTGGCGCAGCGTGCCGCAGGGCACTATCCGGGTGCTGACCTGGGGTGGCCTGCGCGGTGGCGTGTCGGTGGCCCTGGCGCTGTCGCTGCCGCAGGGCGAGGAGCGCGACCTGCTGCTGTCGATTACCTACATCGTGGTGCTGTCGTCGATCCTGGTGCAGGGGCTGACGGTCGGCAAGGTGGTCAAGCGCGTAAGCCAACAAGCCTGATGCATCGAGCTGGCTGCTTCGCGGGTAAACCCGCTCCCACAGGATGGCAGAACCTTCAAGGGCGCCGAAGGATCTGTGGGAGCGGGTTTACCCGCGAAGGGCCGAACGCCGCTCTCACTCCACCGCGCTGTCCGGGAACTGGTCCTGGATGTACTTGATCTCGGTGCGTCCATGGGGAGCCGGCAAGCCGTCGTCGCCCAGGTTGACGAAGACCATCTTGTCGACGGTCAGGATCGCCTTGCGGGTGATCTTGTTGCGCACTTCGCACTTGAGGGTGATCGAGGTACGCCCAAACTCGGTGGCGGTGATGCCCAGCTCGATGATGTCGCCCTGGCGCGAGGCGCTGACGAAGTTGATCTCGGAAATGTACTTGGTCACCACCCGCTGGTTGCCCAGCTGGACGATGGCGTAGATCGCCGCCTCTTCGTCGATCCAGCGCAACAGGCTGCCGCCGAACAGCGTGCCGTTGGGGTTGAGGTCTTCGGGTTTTACCCATTTGCGGGTGTGAAAGTTCATCTGGACTCCTGACCGGCTTGGCTGACGTGGGCTAATGATGGCAGACCGCTCGGTCACCCTCCATTGAACATCGACTATCGTCTCGATTAATCGACAGAAAGTCTTGGGTGTGTCACACGCCCGCGGCTATAATCCCTGCCGTTTCACATGGTCCCCCGCAGTGGTGGCCATCCCGCCACCCAGCCGAGGGGCGCTGCAGCAGGTTCGTCCTGTCAGGCTCGGTTGGGGCGTTGTCCGCCTGGCGGACGCTCAACGCACAACGGCGCCCATTCGCACACTACGAATGGAGGCTCTCAATGAGCGCTGTAAACACGCCTGCAGGTTTTTCCGATTTCAAGGTCGCCGACATCTCCCTGGCCGACTGGGGCCGCAAGGAAGTCATCATCGCCGAGTCGGAAATGCCGGCACTGATGGGCCTGCGCCGCAAATACCAAGCCGAACAACCGCTCAAGGGCGCGAAGATCATCGGCTGCATCCACATGACCATCCAGACCGCCGTGCTGATCGAGACCCTGGTCGCCCTGGGCGCCGAAGTGCGCTGGTCGTCGTGCAACATCTTCTCGACCCAGGACCAGGCCGCCGCCGCCATCGCCGCCGCCGGCATCCCGGTGTTCGCCTGGAAAGGTGAAACCGAGCAGGAATACGAGTGGTGCATCGAGCAGACCATCCTCAAGGACGGCCAGCCATGGGACGCCAACATGGTGCTGGACGACGGCGGTGACCTGACCGAAATCCTGCACAAGAAATACCCGGCCATGCTGGACAAGATCCACGGCGTGACCGAAGAGACCACCACCGGCGTGCACCGCCTGCTCGACATGCTGGCCAAGGGCGAGCTGAAAGTCCCGGCGATCAACGTCAACGACTCGGTCACCAAGAGCAAGAACGACAACAAGTACGGCTGCCGTCACAGCCTCAACGACGCCATCAAGCGTGGCACCGACCACCTGCTGTCGGGCAAGCAGGCCCTGGTGATCGGCTACGGCGACGTGGGCAAGGGCTCGGCCCAGTCCCTGCGCCAGGAAGGCATGATCGTCAAGGTCACCGAAGTCGACCCGATCTGCGCCATGCAAGCCTGCATGGACGGCTTCGAAGTGGTCTCGCCATTCAAGGACGGCATCAACACCGGCACCGAAGCCGGCATCAACAAGGACCTGCTGGGCCGCATCGACCTGATCGTCACCACCACCGGTAACGTCAACGTCTGCGACGCCAACATGCTCAAGGCCCTGAAGAAGCGCGCCGTGGTCTGCAACATCGGCCACTTCGACAACGAGATCGACACCGCCTTCATGCGCAAGAACTGGGCATGGGAAGAGGTCAAGCCACAGGTGCACAAGATCCACCGCACCGGCGCCGGCACCTTCGATCCGCAGAACGACGACTACCTGATCCTGCTGGCCGAAGGCCGCCTGGTGAACCTGGGCAACGCCACTGGCCACCCAAGCCGTATCATGGACGGTTCGTTCGCCAACCAGGTCCTGGCGCAGATCTTCCTGTTCGAGCAGAAGTTCGCCGAGCTGCCTGCCGCGAAGAAGGCCGAGCGCCTGACCGTGGAAGTGCTGCCGAAGAAGCTCGACGAAGAAGTGGCCCTGGAGATGGTCCGTGGCTTCGGCGGCGTGGTCACCCAGCTGACCCCGCAGCAGGCCGAGTACATCGGCGTGACCGTCGAAGGCCCGTTCAAGCCAGACGCCTACCGCTACTAAGCGGCAAGCTTGCAGCTGCAAGCGGCAAGATACGGCAGACCGTGTCGTTGCTGCTTGCGACTCCACCTTGGAAGCTCTTGAATGTGCCCAAGCCAGATCGGCCATCACCGGTCTGGCTTTTACTTGCAGCTTGCCGCTTGAAGCTTGCTGCTCGAGGAACGAGTGATGTCCCAGGAACGCCGCTACAGTTTCGAGTTCTTCCCCACCAAGACCGACGCCGGCCATGAAAAGCTGATGGGCGTCGCCCGCCAGCTGGCCAGCTACAACCCAGACTTCTTCTCCTGCACCTACGGTGCCGGAGGCTCGACCCGCGACCGTACGCTGAACACTGTGCTGCAGCTGGAAAGCGAAGTGAAGGTCCCGGCCGCCCCGCACCTGTCCTGCGTGGGTGACAGCAAGGACGACCTGCGCGCCCTGCTGGCCCAGTACCAGGCCGCCGGCATCAAGCGCATCGTCGCCCTGCGTGGCGACCTGCCGTCGGGCATGGGCATGGCCAGCGGCGAGCTGCGTTACGCCAGCGACCTGGTCGAGTTCATCCGCCAGGAAAGCGGCGACCATTTCCACCTGGAAGTGGCCGCGTATCCGGAAATGCATCCCCAGGCGCGCAACTTCGAGACGGATCTTGCCAATTTCGTGCACAAGGTCAAGGCCGGTGCCGACAGCGCCATCACCCAGTACTTCTTCAACGCCGACAGCTACTTCTACTTCGTCGAGCGTGCGCAGCAACTGGGCGTGGACATCCCGGTGGTGCCCGGCATCATGCCGATCACCAACTACAGCAAGCTGGCGCGCTTCTCCGACGCCTGCGGCGCCGAGATCCCGCGCTGGATCCGCAAGCAGCTGGAAGCCTATGCCGACGACACCGCCAGCATCCAGGCCTTCGGCGAGGAAGTGATCACCCGCATGTGCGAACAACTGCTGCAAGGCGGCGCACCTGGGTTGCACTTCTACACCTTGAACCAGGCCGAGCCGAGCCTGGCGATCTGGAACAACCTGAAGCTACCCCGCTGATGGTCGCGGGCAAGGCTTTGGCGCACGTCAAAGCCTTGCTCGTTGCACGCCCCGCCCCACGCCCCAGCGACAAAAGCCCACTGGTCTTGCCAGAGCGGCCAGCGTACTCTCGCGCCATGCGCCCGCTGATCCCCACCCTCCTGCTGTTGCTGCTCGTCTGCCTGAGCCCGCTGGCACAGGCGGAACGCTTGCGCATCGTCAGCGATGACTGGGCGCCCTACCTGTTCCAGGACAACGGCCAGCCCCAGGGCATCGACTATGAAGTGACCAACGAAGTGTTCAAGCGCCTGGGCATCGAGGTGCAATGGCAGTTCCTGCCCTGGCGACGCTGCCTGGCCATGGTCGAGCAGGGCCTGGCCGACGGCGTGATGGATATCTTCCAGGTCGATTCGCGCCTGGGCTACCTGGTCTATCCCGACGAGCCGATGTCCGAGGCCGAATTCGTCCTGTACCAGGCCCGCCAGCGCCCCCATCCGGTGGCACGCCTGGAGGACCTCGCCGGGCTGACCGTGGGCACCTCGCCGGGTTACACCTATAACGCCGCGTTCAGCGACTCGCCGCTGTTTCGACGCGAAGCGGCCCCTACCCATGAAGCCAACTTCGGCAAGCTGATGCTCGGCCGCATCGACCTGCTGGTGACCGATCGCCGGGTCGGCCACTACCTGGTAAGGCAACTGGGCCTGGAGCAATCCGTCGAAGCCCTGCCACTGGTGATCAGCCGCCACCCACAGTACCTCGGACTGGCCCGCAAGCCCGGCCGCGAGGCTCTGGCCCAGGCCTTCGCCGAGGAACTGCGGCGCTTCAAGCAGGAGCCGGCCTACGCCGCGATCAGCGCCCGCTACCTGGGCAATCAGGATTTTCCTTTCGCCGTTGAGCAGCAGGACAGCGGCACACGCTGAATGCTCTGTTATACTCGAGCCTTCCCGCCCGGCTCACGCCCGGACGCTCGGCCTCGCCATCGGCATCTCGACCCGCAGCAGCGCACCCCTGGTGCCCGCCCGCCGCCTCCAGGATGCGCAGTGAACGCCCAGCTGGACCGGACGCGATCGCATCACTCCGATGCCCGTCGCGCCAGGCAGAACACCCCATCGGGCCCAGCCCCCACGAGAACAGGATTGCCCATGTCCTTTGCTTCCCTCGGTCTCTCCGAGGCTCTTGTCCGCGCTATCGAGGCTGCGGGCTATACCCAGCCCACTCCGGTGCAACAGCGGGCCATTCCCGCCGTGTTGCAAGGTCGCGACCTGATGGTCGCCGCCCAGACAGGTACTGGTAAAACCGGCGGTTTTGCCCTGCCGATCCTCGAGCGCCTGTTCCCGGGCGGCCACCCCGACAAGTCGCAACGCCACGGCCCGCGACAACCGCGCGTGCTGGTGCTGACGCCGACCCGCGAGCTGGCCGCCCAGGTGCATGACAGCTTCAAGATCTATGCCCGCGACCTGAACTTCATCAGCGCCTGCATCTTCGGCGGCGTCGGCATGAACCCGCAGGTGCAGGCCATGGCCAAGGGCGTCGACGTACTGGTCGCCTGCCCGGGTCGCCTGCTCGACCTCGCCGGCCAGGGCAGCGTCGATCTGTCCCGCGTCGAAATCCTGGTGCTGGACGAAGCCGACCGCATGCTCGACATGGGCTTCATCCACGACGTCAAGAAAGTGCTGGCTCGCCTGCCGGCCAAGCGCCAGAACCTGCTGTTCTCGGCGACGTTCTCCAAGGACATCACCGACCTCGCCGACAAACTGCTGCACAACCCCGAGCGCATCGAGGTCACGCCGCCGAACACCACCGTCGAGCGTATCGAGCAACGCGTCTATCGCCTGCCGGCCAGCCACAAGCGTGCTCTGCTGGCGCACCTGATCACCCTCGGCGCCTGGGAACAGGTGCTGGTGTTCACCCGCACCAAGCACGGCGCCAACCGCCTGGCCGAGTACCTGGAAAAGCACGGCCTGACCGCCGCCGCGATCCACGGCAACAAGAGCCAGAACGCCCGCACCAAGGCCCTGGCCGACTTCAAGGCCAACACCGTGCGCGTACTGGTGGCCACCGACATCGCCGCCCGCGGCCTGGATATCGACCAGTTGCCCCACGTGGTCAACTTCGAGCTGCCCAACGTCGAGGAAGACTACGTCCACCGCATCGGCCGTACCGGCCGGGCCGGTCGCTCGGGCGAGGCCATCTCGATGGTCGCGCCGGACGAAGAGAAGCTGCTCAAGAGCATCGAGCGCGTCACCAAGCAGCGCATCCCGGACGGCGACCTGATGGGCTTCGACGCCTCCCAGGTCGAGGCTGAAAAGCCCGAGGTGCGCGAGCGCCCGCAGAACAACGGCCGTGGTGGTCGCAACCAGCAGGCGCGTGGCGAAGGCAGCAAGGACGGCGGCGGTCGCAAGGACAAGGGCAAGGACAAAGGCCGCAACAAGCCTGCGGCCGAGAAGCCCGCCGAGAAGGAAAAGTCCGCTGACAAGCAGCAACAAGGCCAGCAGCGCAAGCCGCGGGACAAGAAGCCGCGCCAGCAGCAGGCAGCCCAGGGCCAGAAAGCCATTCCGGCGGTACCCGCCAACCGTGACCCGGAAGAGTTCCTCGACGACGATATCGACAATTTCGGTAACCGCGCCGACTACGTCAGCCCCTACCAGAACGCCAAGAACCAGGGCCGCAATCGTCGCCCAGGTGGCGCCGGTCAGGGCCAAGGTCAAGGACAGCGCAGTGGTGGCGGCCAAGGCCAAGGTCAGGCACGTGGCAACGGCCAGCAGCGCCAGGGCCAAGGCCAGGGCGGCGACAAGCGCCCGCGCAACGGCGGTGGCAGCAATGGTGGCGCTCGCCGTGACAACAACGGCGGTCGCAACCGCCGTGACGACGCGGCTCGCCAGGAGCCGGCAGTGCGCAACCCGCGCGAGTCGCAAAGCGCGCCAGTGATCATCCGCAAGGAATCCAAGCTCGACCGCTATCCAACGCCTGAGCAGTTGGACGACCTGCCAAGCCGCCCACGCGGTGAACGCCCGGCCCTACTGACCCGCAAGGGCTGATTGAAACACCGAGGGGCCGCTACGCGGCCCTTTCACGACACAAGGCCGCTCCCACAGCAGTACCTGTAGGAGCGGCCTTGTGTCGTGAAAGGGCTGCATAGCAGCCCCTCGGTCGTTCAGCTGACGCTAATTACTTCTGCTTCACACCTTCGACGCTGATATCCAGGTCCAGTGTCTGGGAAGTCGGGCCTGGGCCTTTGATCCCGAAGTCGTTCAGGTTCAGCGTGGTCTTGGCGTTGAAACCGGCGCGCTCGCCGCCCCATGGGTCCTTGCCCTCGCCATTGAACACAGCCTTGAAGGTAACCGGCTTGGTCACGCCGTGCAGGGTCAGGTCGCCGGTCACATCGGCAGTCTTGTCACCAGTGGACTTGACGCTGGTGGAGACGAACTTGGCTTCTGGATACTTCTTCACGTCCAGGAAGTCGGCGCTGGCGATGTGCTTGTCGCGCTCGGCGTGGTTCGACCAGAGGCTGGCAGTCTTCAGGTCGACGCTGATCTTGCTGGCTTCAGGCTTGGCGCTGTCCCAGGTGAAATTGCCGTCGAAGTCCTTGAAGGTGCCGTGGATGAAGCTGTAGCCCAGGTGGCTGATCTTCCAGTCCACGAACGCGTGCTGGCCTTCCTTGTCGATCTTGTATTCGGCGGCCATGGCCTGGCCGGCGGAGATCAGGGCAGTACCGAGCGCCAGGGCGGCAAAAGTCTTTTTCAACATCCTTACTTCCTTCCTTTGCAATTGAGGTTGAGAGTCAAGCTTTGCGGCCCAGCATGCGGGTCAGGGTCGCGTCACGGTCGATGAAATGATGCTTGAGTGCGGCCACGGCGTGCAGCACCGCGAAAATCACCAGCCCCCAGGCCAGCCACAGGTGGATGACCCCAGCCGTGTCGGCCTGGTCGGGCAAGTCGCTGACCAGCGCAGGGACCTCGAACAGGCCGAACACCGGGATACCGACACCGTCGGCGGTGGAGATCAGGTAACCCGCGGCCATTACCGCGAACAGCCCCAGGTACAGCGCCAGGTGCCCCAGCTTGGCGACCAGGCGGGTGGCCTTGCCGTGATTGGCCGGAGCCGGCGGTGGCGGGCTGACGAAACGCCACAGCACGCGCAGCAGCATCACCGCCAGAAGCACCAGGCCAATACTCTTGTGCAGGTCGGGGCCGGACTTGCGCCAAGGGCTGTAGTAATCCAGGCCGACCATCCACAGCCCCAGGCCGAACAGGCCGAAGACCGCCAACGCCACGCCCCAGTGCAGGACAATGCTGACCAGGCCATAGCGAGAAGATGAATTGCGCAGTTGCATGTTGGCGTATTTCCCCGTGAAAGCTGTGCACAAGACTAGCGGGTAACGTATCGAATAAAAGCGGAAAAACTTGCTTCGGATTATCTAAAAATCCGATATAAAGTCTGCAAGCTTCCCATTAAGGAAACATTAACGATAGACGTTCCCACAGGTACTGCACGGTATGTCTTACGCTGGCCTCCTGCAGGAGCGGCTAGACCGCTCCTACAGTGGACGTACAAACCCGTTAAGTGGGGCTCAGCCAGCCTTGGCCTGGCTGTTGACCACAGCCTTCTTGGCAGGCTCACCTTTGGCGGTAGCCTTCTTCACCGGCGCGGGCTTGGCAGTGGGTTTATGCACAGGCTTGGCCGCCGGTTTGTGCGCGGCAGCAGGCTTGGCCGGCGCCACCTTGACCGGCTCTTCCTTGGCCACCGGCGCCGGAGCGGCCGGTGCGGGTGCCGGAGCAACTGGCGGTGCAACCTCTTCAGCCTTGGCAACCGGCGCGGCCTTGGCTTCTGGCTTGTCACTCGCCCCGAACAGGCGCGAGAAGAAGCCCGGCTTGTCCTGCTTGGCCTCTTCGGCCTTGGCCGCCTGTGCCTTGGCTGGCGCCTTGTCGGAAGATCCACCGAACAGGTTGGAGAAGAATCCGCCCTTGTCCTTCGCCGCGGCCGCGCCGACAGCGGCGGCGGCGGCGACCGGCGCGGCCTTGACCGGGTCGAACGACTTGCCCGCCGCCAGTTCCTGGACCTGCCCGGCAGCGCGCTGGCCACTGCGCAGAGCACCCTCTAGGGTACCGGGATACAGCGCGTCGGTGTGTTCGCCGGCGAAGGCAATGCGCTGCACCGGGCGCTCCCACAGGCGCCAGTACTTGCTGATCTGCCCCGGGCCAAAGGCCAGGTAGGCGCCGCCCATGCCGGCGTCGGTGCTATAGCGGCGCACCTCGTAACCGGTGAAGGCACCCCGGGCCTGCGGGTAGAAGGCATGCAGGCGGATCAGCACCTGGTCGACCATCTGCTTGTCGCCGAACGCCTGCAGCAGGCGAGCATTGTCGCCGGACAGGTTGATCACCACGTTGGCCCCGCCCTTGAGCGCAGGCTCGATCCACAGCATGCCCAGGCCAGTGTTGCTGAAGATCTCGCCGGACATGCGCGCACGGCTTTCCCAGACCGGGTTCTTGAACTTGAGCATCAGCTGGTCGCGCCAGCCGTAGTTGGTGCCCTTCAACGCGGCCAGGTGCTGGTTGTCCAGGCCCGGGGTCATCTGGATCTTGGCCAGCGCGCGCAGCGGCACGGCCATGACCAGGTAATCGGCCTGGTAGCCGACCGCGCCGACCTTGACCGTCACGCCGTCCTTGTCCTGGACGATGGCAGTGACCGGCGAGCTGGTCTTGATGGTCTTCAGTTGCTTGACGAAGGCCTGGGCCAGCACCGGGCTGCCGCCAGGCAGACGCGCGGCACGCAGGTCGCGGTCGCTGACGTTGCGGTAGACGCGGTTCTGCTGGGCGAAGTACAGCAACGACAGGCGCGAAGGTTCATCGTAGCGGGTGCGGATCTGCTGGTTGACCAACTGACGGGCGGTGGCCGGCAGTTGCAGCTTGTCGAGCCAGGTGGACACGTTCATCTGGTCGAGGGCGAACAGGGTGCTGTTGGCCGCCGGGTTGAGCGGGTCGTCGATCGAGCGGGCCAGGTCGTCGAGGGTCTTTTCGTAGCGCTTGAGCGCCTCGGCGGTGGCCGGCTGCTTGGCGGCCAGGTCAGTGGCGCTGAAATACTCGCCGTCGATCAGGTAACCCGGCGTGCGCACGAATTCGGGCGCCGGCAAGGTCGCGACCTTGAACTGTTGCAGGTACTGGTTGAGCACCGGCTGGGTCTTGTCGTTGCCGATCCATTCGCTGGTCGCCAGGCCCGAGCGCCCGCCCATGCCCGATTTGGCCTCCAGCAGGGTCACCTGCCAGCCTTTGTTCTGCAGCTCATAGGCCGCGGTCAGGCCCGCCAGGCCGCCACCGACGACGATTGCCGTCTTGTCCTTGGCCAGCGCGGCACCGCTGGACACACCGATCAATACCAACGCGCACAGGCGCACCCAAGCAGCAGCCATGATGGCGAACTCCGGTTGAAAAACGACAGAGAGGCCGGGGAAGAACGCCCCGGGAAAGATGCGTTAAGAATACGTCACCGCCGCAGACCCTGCCAGCGCAGTGACATCAAGTGCTTTTGGCAACTGGTAATTTTGCCAGTTGTCCACGCCAACGCTGGCGGCCAAGCTGTGCGAGGACTCATCAGCATCGGACGCTTCTTCGTGAGCCATACCCTCCAGCAACCCGCCCCCCTCTTGGGCAGCGCCTCGCCCAGTCAGGACTGGAACACGTCCATGGGCTGGAACATCTCGATACAAGGAGATGTGCAATGGTCGAGCTACCAGACTGCGCAGGGCAATATCGCGGTTCAGCTCACGCTATCCGGCGAATGCGATGTGAAAATCGATTTCAGCCAGCTGGTCAACGAGCTGTCACTCGGCACGCACATCTGTCGTTTTGGCAAAAATGTCGTGCATGCCTACTGGCTGACATTCTTCGATGGCGAATCGCATTTTGTTCCCGGCCCGACCCAGTTCGGCGGCCATCAGCATGAACAACACTCGCCCCTGTGCAGCCTGACCCTTTCCACCGGCCCGCAATCGATCGTGCAACTGCGTTCCCTGCAATGGTCGCTGCTGCGCCTGCATTGACTGGCCAAGCAACGGTTGTCCTGCCCAGCGGCATTGCTTAGGCTTACGCGGCCAACCCCGCCGTACCGCCAGGAGTAAAGCCCATGGGCCTCAACGATCAGTGGATGCAACGCGACCTCAAGGTCCTGTGGCACCCCTGCACCCAAATGAAAGACCACGAGCAACTGCCGCTGATCCCGATCAAGCGCGGCGAAGGGGTATGGCTCGAGGACTTCGAGGGCAAGCGCTACCTGGACGCGGTCAGCTCCTGGTGGGTCAATGTGTTCGGCCACGCCAACCCGCGCATCAACCAGCGCATCAAGGACCAGGTCGACCAGCTCGAACACGTGATCCTCGCCGGTTTCAGCCACCAGCCGGTGATCGAGCTCTCCGAGCGCCTGGTGGCGATGACCCCGACCGGCCTGGACCGGGTGTTCTACGCCGACAACGGCTCGTCGTGCATCGAAGTGGCGCTGAAGATGAGCTTCCACTACTGGCAGAACACCGGCAAACCGCAGAAGAAGCGCTTCGTCACCCTGACCAACAGCTACCACGGCGAGACCATCGCCGCGATGTCGGTGGGTGATGTGCCGTTGTTCACCGAGACCTACAAGGCGCTGCTGCTGGACACCATCAAGGTTCCTAGCCCCGATTGCTACCACCGCCCGCAAGGCATGGGCTGGGAGGAACACTCGCGGAACATGTTCGCGGCCATGGAGCAGACCCTGGCCGAACACCACGCCAGCATCGCGGCGGTAATCGTCGAGCCGCTGATCCAGGGTGCCGGCGGCATGCGCATGTACCATCCGGTGTACCTCAAGCTGCTGCGCGAAGCTTGCGACCGCTACGACGTGCACCTGATCCACGACGAGATCGCCGTGGGCTTCGGTCGCACCGGCACGATGTTCGCCTGTGAGCAGGCCGGCATCCGCCCGGACTTCCTGTGCCTGTCCAAGGCCCTGACCGGCGGTTACCTGCCGCTGGCGGCCTGCCTGACCACCGACAAGGTGTACCAGGCCTTCTACGACGACTACCCGACCCTGCGCGCCTTCCTCCATTCGCACAGCTACACCGGCAACCCGCTGGCCTGTGCCGCGGCGTTGGCGACCCTGGACATCTTCGCCCAGGACAACGTGATCGAGGCCAACCAGGCCCTGGCCACGCGCATGGCCAGCGCCACCGCGCACCTGGCCGAGCACGCCCATGTCGCCGAGATCCGCCAGACCGGCATGGCCCTGGCCATCGAGATGGTCCAGGACAAGGCCACCAAGGCCGCCTACCCGTGGCAGGAACGTCGCGGCCTGAAGGTGTTCGAGCATGCCCTGAGCCGCGGGGCCCTGCTGCGGCCATTGGGCAGCGTGGTGTACTTCCTGCCGCCCTACGTGATCACGCCCGAGCAGATCGACTTCCTGGCCGAGGTGGCCACGGAGGGTATCGACATCGCCACCCGCAGCAGCGTGAGCGTGGCCGTGCCGGCCGATTTCCACCCCGACTTCCGTGATCCGGGCTAGGCCCGCAAGCCCACCGCCTAACCCTGTGGGAGCGGGTTTACCCGCGAATGCGAGGTAAAACCCAGCGACGCATTCGCGGGTGAACCCGCTCCCACAGGCTCCACGTTCACTTTATTGCTTGAGCTCGACCATGAGACTTTCCCGCTTTTTCATCGACGCCCCCCTCGGCCTCGGCGAGCACGACCTCCCCGAAGCCCAGGCCCACTACATCGGCCGCGTGCTGCGCATGGCGCGCGGCGACGCCGTGCAGCTGTTCGACGGCAGCGGCCAGGAATACCTCGGCCAACTGCTGGAAGTGGGCAAGAAAACCGTCCGCGTCAGCCTCGACCAGGCCCTGGCCGGGCAGGCCGAATCGCCCCTGCATATTCATCTGGGCCAGGGCCTGTCCCGGGGCGAACGCATGGACTGGGCGATCCAGAAAGCCACCGAGCTGGGCGCCAATGTCATCACCCCGATCGTCAGCGAGCGCTGCGAAGTGCGCTTGAAGGACGAGCGCGCCGACAAGCGCCTGGCCCACTGGCGACAGGTGGCGATCAGTGCCTGCGAGCAATGCGGCCGTTCGACCCTACCGCTCATCCAGCCGCCGGTAACCCTGGCTGAATGGCTGAAAAGCACCGAGGCCGACCTCAAGCTGGTATTGCACCCGGTAGCAGAACCGCTGACCCGCCATGACAAACCGACCAGCCTGGCCTTCCTGATTGGCCCGGAAGGCGGCCTCAGCGACGCCGAAGTCGAGCAGGCCAAGGCCGCCGGCTACCACGCCGCGCGCCTCGGTCCACGCGTGCTGCGCACCGAAACCGCACCAGTGGTGGCGTTGTCGGTCGCGCAGCAGTTGTGGGGCGACTTCTAGCTGACGTAGAAAAACACCGCGACGAAGTGCATCAGGCTGCCGGCAATGACGAACAGGTGCCAGATGCCGTGCCAGTGGCGGAAGCGGCTGTCGAAGGCGAAGAAAACGATGCCGACGGTGTAGAACACACCGCCGGCCGCCAGCCAGGTAAAGCCGGCAGCCCCCAGGCTCTGTAGCAACGGCTTGACCGCCACCAGCACGATCCAACCCATCACCGCGTAGATGACAATCGACAAGATCCGCGCCTCGGAGCGTGGCTTGATCTCCTGCAGCATGCCGATCAGCGCCAGCCCCCAGACCACCCCGAACAGGCTCCAGCCCCAGGGCCCACGCAGACTGACCAGGCAGAACGGGGTATAGCTGCCGGCGATCAGCAGGTAGATCGACAGGTGGTCGAGCTTGCGCATGACCCGCTTCGCCCGGCCGCGGGTGCTGTGGTAAAGGGTCGAGATGCTGTAGAGCAACAGCAAGGTGGTGCCGTAGATGGAGAAACTGACGATCTTCCAGGGGTCGCCCTGCAACCCGGCCACGACGATCAGCCAGATGGCGCCGATACAGGCCAGGACAGCACCGACCAGGTGGGTCCAGGCATTGAAACGTTCACCGTAGTACATGCAGGCACAGACCTCGGCTGACGAACGGGGTTCCAATCGCTTCGCGGGTAACCCCACAGGGGTTGCACTGAACCTGTGGTAACGGGTTTACCCGCGAAGGGGCCAACAGACTCGCATCCTACTCAACGACAGATTGCAAATGTGCGTCACGCACCAACCGCTCCAGCCCCGCCAGGTCCGGTACCCGCGCCACCTGCTCGCCCACCTGCACCGCGGCCAGCTCCAACCCGGCCAGCGGCACATCCACGTAGTTGAGCTGGCTGTCGAGCTTGCATGAACGCGGAATCCCCTGCAGCAACACCGCCAGGTAACGCAGGCCAGTATCGCCCAGGGCGTTGAGCACGACGATCCGCGCCCGCTCGCCACAGGTGGTCTGCCCGCCACAGGCGGCCTCGAAACCGATCAGCGGCAGCCGTTGCTGCCGCCAGTCGACCCACCCCAGGTGCCAATCGGGCTCGCCCACCTCGCAGGCAATGGCGCGATGGCCGATCAACTCGGCCACCGCCACGTTGGGCAGCACCAGGGTGCGGTCGCCCAATGGCAGCAACAGGCCCGTCAGGCTGCTGCGCTGGCCGGCAATATGTTCAAGCATGGTGCTGACTCCAGTGGCTGATGCTGTGCAACAGCACCGACTCCTGGTACGGCTTGCCCAGGTATTCGTTGACGCCGATCGCCATGGCCCGGTCGCGGTGCTTCTGGCCGGTGCGCGAGGTGATCATGATGATCGGCAACTGTTTCAGGCGCTCGTCGCGACGGATACGCGTGGCCACCTCGAAACCGTCCATGCGTGGCATCTCGATATCCAGCAGCAGCACATCGGGACGGTGTTCCTCGAGCAAGGCCATGGCATCGACACCGTCCTTGGCGGTCAGCACGCTCATGCCGTGGCGCTCCAGCAGACGGCTGGTGACCTTGCGCACGGTGACCGAGTCGTCCACCACCATCACCAGCAAGGGCCGCCGTGGCGCTGGACCGATCAATGCGTGCGGGTTGTCCACCACACTGGGCAGGCGCGCCAGGCGACGCTGCTGGCCACGCAGCTGGCCCAGCAGGTCGAGAATCAGCACCACCCGGCCGTCGCCGAGCAGGGTCGCGCCCGACAACCCCGGCACTGCGGCGAACTGCGGCCCCAGGCTCTTGACCACGATCTCGCGGCTGGGCGAGAGGCTGTCGACCTGGATGGCGAAGGACTGCTCATGGGAATGGGTGAGCAACACCGGCAAGGGCACGCTCTGGCCCAGCAAGCGCGGCTGGCCGCCACCTTGCAATAGCTCGCCGAGGTAGCGCAGCGCGTAGTCGTGGCCGGCGTAGGTGTAACGCGGCGGGTCGTGACGGTAGCAGGCCTCGAGCTCGGCTGGCGGCACCCGGACGATGCCTTCGATGGTGTTCAGCGGGATGGCGTACTGCTCGTCGTCGACATGCACCATCAGCGCCCGGTTCACCGACACCGTGAACGGCAGGCGGATCAGGAAGCGCGCGCCCTTGCCGGGACTGGACTCGATACTCATCGAACCGCCCAGCTGCTTGACCTCTTCGTGGACCACATCCATGCCCAGGCCACGCCCGGAGATCTGGGTGATCTTCTCGGCGGTGGAGAACCCCGGGCGCAGGATGAACTGCAGGACCTCGTGGTCACTCAAGCGCGCCTGCGGGTCGAGCAAGCCGCGCTTGATCGCCTTGTCGCGCACCGCCGCCAGCGGCACCCCGGCACCGTCGTCGCTCATTTCAATGACGATGTCGGCGCCTTCATGCAGCAGGTTCAGGAGGATGGTGCCCTGCTCCGGCTTGCCGGCGGCCAGGCGCGCCTCGCGCGACTCCAGGCCATGGTCGACGGCATTGCGCAGCATGTGTTCCAAGGGTGCGACCATGCGTTCGAGAACGCTTCGGTCCAGCTCGCCCTCGGCGTTGCCGACCACCAGCTCGACCTGCTTGCCCAGCTCGCTGGCCACCTGCCGCACCACCCGCTGCAAACGCGGCACCAGGCGCTCGAACGGCACCATCAGGGTGGCGGTCAGGCCTTCCTGCAACTGGCTGTTGACCCGTGCCTGCTGCTGCAGAAGGCTGTGCGCCTCCTGGGCGCGCTGGAGCAGGGTTTCCTTGAGGTCGAGCAGGTCCGAGGTGGACTCGAACAAGGCCCGCGACAATTGCTGCAGCTGCGAATGGCGGTCCATCTCCAGCGGGTCGAAGTCGTCGTAGGCGTCCCCCTCGAACTGCTGGCGGCTGGAGATTCGCCCCTGGGTCTCGATATCCAGGCGCAACAGCTGGTCGCGCATGCGCTCCAGCGTGGTTTCCATTTCGCTCAAGGCGAACTGGGCGTCATTGACCTGCTGCTCGATGCGGCCGCGAATCACTGAGTGCTCGCCAGCCAGGTTGCCCAGGTCGTCGAGCAGCTCGGCGTCGACCTTGACCATGTCGGCGGCCCGCTCCGGCGCGGCAGCCGGCGCCTCGAGGGGGGCGGCCTCAGCCTGGGCCTGGGCGGCGGCGCTGTCGGTCAAGGCAGCGCTGGAGAAGTTGCGGATGTAATCGATCAGCGCCGTGGCCGCGTGCAAGGGCTGGCCCAGGCGGGCGGCATCGAGCATGTGCGCCAGGCGGTCGTGGCAGTTCTGCAACAGGCTGAACAACGCCGGGGTCGGTGGCAGGCGCCCGGCGGCCAGCAGTTCGTAGAGGAATTCCAACTCATGGGCCAGGTCGCCGATGGCGGCGATCTCGACCATGCGCGCGCCGCCCTTGAGGGTGTGCAGGTCGCGCAGCAGGTTTTCCACCTCCACCGTGCTGCGCGGGTCGGCCTGCCAGCGCGCCAACGACTCGGCGGCACTCTCGACGATATCCGAGCTTTCCTCGAGGAAGACCTCGAGCAGTTCTTTGTCGCCCTCGGCGCTCTGCTCATCATCCATCGCCTCCGGCTGGCCCGGCGGCGGCGCATGATGGCGGAACTCACGCAGCTCACCGAGCAGCGCCACCGCCGACAGCGGAGCATGGCCTTCGCCCAGGCTGTGCAACATATCGGCCAGCGCGGCATGGCTGCGTCGCAGCAACTCGAACAACGCCGGGCTCGTGCCCAGGCGGCGGTCGACCAGGCCCTCGTAGAGCAACGCCAGCTCCTGGGCGAGCACTTCGATGGCGCCGATCGCGGCCATCTGCGCGCCGCCCTTGAGGGTCTGCATATCGTGCTGCAAGGTCGACAGCGCCGAGAGGCTGTCCGGGTCGTGCTGCCAATGCTGCAGCGCCTGGTTGGCACCGTCGAGGATATCGCCGGCCTCTTCGAGGAACAGGTCGACCACCGCCGGGTCGCTCAGCTCGCCCAGTGGCGCCAGCGGCGTCACCCCTTGCGCGCCGACCACGCCCATCGCCAAGGGGTCGAGGGCATCGTCAAGCAGCCCGTGCAAGGCCGCCAGGCATTCCGGGCGGGCGCTGAGGTCCTGCCCGGCCGCCACCTCGTCGAACAGGTCGAGCAAGGCCTCATGGGCCTGCCGGGCGACCTCGAACATCCGTGGCGTCACCGCCAGGCTGCCCTCTTCCACCGCGCCATACAGGTCGAGCAAGCCTTCGCAGATTTCATCCACCTGCCACAACTCGGCCTGGTGCGCGCCGTGGCCGAGGGTGGTCATTTCGTCGAGCAGCATTTCCAGTTCATGGCGCTGCGCCGGCTGGGCCTGCCAGTTGGTCAAGCGGGTCTCGGCATCGAGCAGGATGTCCATGCCCAGGGTCAGGAAGCTGGCGATCATCTGCGGGTCGCGCCGCTGCCGGCGCTGCGGATGCCCCTCGGCCTGATGCTGCGCCAAGCGCGCATCGACCACCTGGCCGACCTGCTCGATCAGCGCCGCGGCACCCGGAATCGGCGCCAGCGGCGTACTGCCCAGCTGCGCCAGGCCAAGGTGGAACAACGCGCGGGCGGCCTCCAGTAGTTCGCTCTCGGCTACCTGCAAGGGTAACTGATGGCCCTTGTACTCGCGCACCAGCCGGTCGAGGGCGGTGGCCAGCTCCGCCACCGGCATCACTCCGGCCATCGCGGCGCTGCCCTTGAGCGTGTGCAACGCACGCTGCAGCTCATCGCTGACCGGCGTGCCGCGAGCATCGACGCTGTGCAGGAAGACATCGAGCCCGGCCAGGTGGCCCTGGGCCTCGTTGCGAAAGATCGCCAGCAACTGCGGATCGAGGCCGTCGATGCTGACGCTGGGTGGCGCATCATTGAGCGCCAACGCATGCAGGTGGCTGGCCAGTTGCTCGATATCGGTGGTCGGCGGCATTTGCCCGGCGGCGAAGTCGGCCAGCAGGTCGGGCAAGCGCACGAACACCTGCTGCAAGGCCACCAGCCCTTCGGGGCTGAGCACAATGCGCCCTTCCAGCACCCGGTTGAGCAGGTGCTCGGCGCCCCAGGCCAGCTCCGCCACGGCCTCGGCATGCACCATGCGGCCAGAGCCTTTGAGCGTGTGCAAGGCCCGGCGCACTTCGACCAGGGCCTCGCGCAGGCCGTTGTCGGCGCGCCAGCGCAACCAGTGCCGCTCGATTTCCGGCAGCAACTCGCCCGCCTCCTCGAGGAACACCGTGCGCAGTTCGTCATCGATGCCATCCATTGCCTGGCCGGCAGCTGCCGCGCCCACTCGCTGGCACTGCACGCCCAGCGCGGCGAGGCTGGCATGGGCCATGTCGAGAAAGCCCTGGGCATCGGCCAGCGGATCGGCCACGCGCCATTGCAGCCAGGCCTCGCCGGCGCTCAGCGCGTCGGCCAGGTGCGCCAACTCGTCCGGCAGTGGTTCGTCTTCCAGATGCACCAGCCATCCCTGCACATAGCCGGCACAGGCACCGAATACCTCGGCGGCCACCGGCAGCATCAGCATTGCCAAGGCCCCGCGCACCTGTTGCAACAAGCCGGGCAAGGCTTGCAGGCGCTGGCGCGACCAGTCCGACTCGAGGCAGTCGCCGATCAGGTCCTTGGCCTGCTGCAGGACATTGAGCGATTCGTTGAGCACCAACTGGCGGATCTCGGCCAGGTCGGAGCCCGGCAGGCTACCCGGCGTGGTCTCCTCCAGCGGGCCGACCATGCCATTGAGGGTGGCTTCCACGTACAACAACGCCCCGGCGACATCCATCAGCAGCGCCTCGTCCACCGCGCCATCCTGCTCGACCAGGGCCTGCAGGGCCAGCACCTGGTCGATGATCACCCGCCGCGGCTGCTGGAAGCCCAGCACCGCCAGGGTGTCGGCGACATGCCGCAATGGCGCGAGCAAGGCCTCCAACGGCTCCTGGGGCGGGCGCTCGCCGCCGACGAAGGGGTCGAGGCGATCCTTGATGCGCATCAGGTCGTCACACAGTGCCATCACCACCGAACGCAACGCGTCGCGCCCCGGGCCGGCCTGCATGTGCTCGCGCCAATTGCCCAGCGACAGGTCGAGGTCGGCCAGGTCCGCCGGCCCAGCGATACGCTGGCCAAGCTCGCCCAGCAGGCTGGCTTGGGCCAGCGGTTCGGCGCCACGGCAGCCGCGCAACTGGTTGAGCAGCGGCATGACCACCAGCGGCAGGTCGTGACGCGCGCCACGCAGGCGGTCGAGATACGACGGCAACTGTTCAAGGCCGCGGAATAGCGCCCCCAGGCAGTCGCCGCGCGGGCTCACCTGGCCATCGGCGATGGCTCGCCCCAGCAACTCGAGCTCTTCGGCCAGGCGCATGGCCCCCGGCAGTTCGAGCATGCGCAGGCAGCCGTGCACCTGATGCAGGTTATCGACGAAAAACGCCAGCAACGACAGCTCGCCCGGCTCGCCGGTGAAGCGTTCCAGGGCCTGACGGGCCTGGCCCAGGCAATCGAGGATGGACGCCCGGGTCCAGGCCAGGGCGACGGTGTCATGCCGTTCGTGGTGCAGCGGGGTCGCCGTCATGCCTGCCCCCTCACGAGCGCTCTACCGCTTTGGGCAGGGTGAAGCCCGATACCGAGCGGCGCATCTCGCTGGCCATGCGGGCCAGGTGGCGGATGCTGTCGGCGGTGGCACCGGAGCCAGCGGAGGTCTGCGCGGTGATCTGCTGGATCACCGCCATGGTGTGGGAAATCTGCCCGGCGGAAGAGGTCTGCAACTGGGCGGCGTCGGAGATACTGTGGATCAGTTCGGCCATGGTCTGCGACACGCCCTCGATCTCGGCCAGGGCCACCCCGGCGTCCTGGGCCAGGCGCGCGCCGCGCACCACCTCGGCGGTGGTCTGTTCCATGGAGATCACCGCCTCGTTGGTGTCGGCCTGAATGGTACGCACCAACGCCTCGATCTGCCGGGTCGCCGAGGACGAACGCTCGGCCAGGCGCTGCACCTCGTCGGCGACCACGGCGAAGCCTCGCCCGGCCTCGCCGGCCAGCGAAGCCTGGATCGCTGCGTTGAGGGCGAGGATGTTGGTCTGGTCGGCAATGTCGTCGATCAAGCTGACGATGTCGCCAATTTCCTGGGACGACTCGCCCAGGCGCTTGATCCGCTTGGCGGTGTCCTGGATCTGCTCGCGGATGTTGTCCATGCCATGGATGGTGTTGTGCACCACCTCGTTGCCCTTGTTGGCAATGGCCACCGAACGTTCGGCGACCTTGGCCGACTCGTAGGCATGGGCCGACACCCGGTCGATCGACTCGACCATGTCACCCACCGCCTCGGAGGCCTCGCTGATCTGCTCGGCCTGGTGCTCCGACGCCTTGGCTAGCTGGCGCGCGGTGTTTTGTGTGTCCTGCACCGCGGCGGCGACCTGCTCGGCGCTGTGGTTGATGGTGGCGACCAGATCGCGCAACTGGTCGACCGAATAGTTGATCGAGTCGGCAATGGCGCCGGTGAAGTCCTCGGTGACCGATACCGTGACGGTCAGGTCGCCGTCGGCCAGCTCTTCGATTTCATCGAGCAGGCGCATGATCGCCTGCTGGTTGCGCTCGTTCTTTTCCGCAGTATCGCGCAGCTGGCGGCTGGTCGCGCGGACCATCACCAGGCCGATGAGGATGATCGAGGCCAGCGCCAGCAAGCCGAGCACGTAGCCGCCGACGGTGTCCAGGGTGCGCCCGCCGGCCAGGTTCTCGAAGCCGTTGGCCAGGTGCGAGGCCTCGTCGAGCAAGGTCTGCGACAGGCTGAAGATATTGCTGGCAGCCTCGCGCACACGGAACAGCTCCGGCGAAGTCTCGAGAATTTCGTCCACCGAGCCGGCAACGAACTGGAACAGTTCGGCGATCTCGGCCAGCCGCGCCCGGGCGTCGGCGTCCTCGACCCGGGTAACCTGTAGCGCCGGGTTGCCGGCGAGCATGCCCTCGAGTACCTGGCCAAAGCGGCTGGCGTCGCGACCAAAGGCATCGGCGGCCTGCACCGAGGTGTCGTCGCCGGCCAGCACGGTGTTGACCGAGCCCAGGATGCGTTCGGCCAGCAGCAACTGGCGCTGGGCCACCGCCACCTGGCTGGCCGGAGCGCCACTTTGCAGCAGGATCTCGACGACCTTCTCGTATTCCACCTGCAACTGCGGCACGGTCTCGGCCAGGGTTGCCGCCACCTGGTGCAACGACAGCACGGTCTGCTCGCTGGCCAGGATGGTGTCGGTGTTCTTGCGCAGGTTCTCCCAGTCCTGGCGCACCGCGTCCATCTCGTCGCGCACCGCCGCCGGCGCGGCGGGCAGCCCGGTGGTCTTGTCACCTTCGCGCAAGTAGCTCCAGCGCCGCTCGAAATCGTTGCG
The DNA here is from genome assembly GCF_014268885.2 of Pseudomonas xantholysinigenes. Lineage (NCBI taxonomy): Bacteria > Pseudomonadati > Pseudomonadota > Gammaproteobacteria > Pseudomonadales > Pseudomonadaceae > Pseudomonas > Pseudomonas xantholysinigenes. The sequence goes on from NZ_CP077095.1 coordinate 5,116,833, forward strand.
CGCATCGCTCAGCAAGCGAAACGCCAGGGCCTTGCCCGCCGCCGCCTCGGTGGCGTTCTTGGCGATGCGCTGCGACAGCACGCGCAGTTCGCCGGCATGGCCGATGTACTGCTTGTCGTGGTTGGCCTGAGTATTGAGGTAGGCGAAATTGGCGAACAACAGGACGATCGACAGGATCAGCACCACGAACAGCACGGTGATCTGCGCGGTGCTGCGCGGTCGCTGGGCCACGGCGGCCGGCGAGACGCCTGTGCTGGCAACGGAAGGTGCTGGCTTGTTCACGGCGAAATTCCTCTACAACGCCACATCGAGAAACCCCGGTACCTGGGCCAGCGCAAAGGGGCTGAAGATCGCCCAGTTGCGCTCACGGGGAAAATGGCCCTGGACATAGGGCGCGGCGGCGCGGATCAACGGTTGCGGTGGCGACAGCTCGAGGCTGCTCAAGGCGAAGTGCTGCAGGCCGACCACCTCGTCCACCAGCAGCCCGGCGAACAGCTCTTCATGATCCAGCACCAGTACCCGCCGTTGCTTGCCTGCGGTGGCCGGGCCCAAGCCGAAGAACGCGCACAGGTCCATCACCGGCAACAGCCGCCCGCGCAGGTTGGCCACCCCGCGCACCCACGGCTGCACGCCCGGCACCCGACTGCTGCGGGGCTCGCGCAGCACCTCGGCGACCTCGCCCATAGGCGCGACGAACCACTGGCCGGCCACCCGAAAGCCGATACCGCTCCACTGTTGCAGGCGGGTGTCCTGGGGCGGCTGGTCGGCCACCAGCAGGCGGCAGCGCCGGTCGATGTCCAGCAGCAGCTCGAAGGCGGTCAGCGACGCACCCTGGGGGCGGGTGGTCAAGCGCCGAGCACTTCTTTCAACTTTGCGATCAGCGCATCTTCCTCCACCGGTTTGGTGAGGAAATCGCGGGCGCCCTGGCGCTGGGCCCAGATCCGGTCGGTTTCCTGGTCCTTGGTGGTCACCACGATCACCGGGATGGCGCTGGTTTCCAGGTCCTTGCTCAATTGCCGGGTGGCCTGGAAGCCGTTCATGCCGGGCATGACGATATCCATCAGCACGGCATCGGGCTTCTCCTGACGGGCCAGGGCCACGCCGTCGGCGCCGTTGTCGGCCTTGAGCACCTGGTGGCCGTGCTTTTCCAGCCACTCGGTCAAGCGGTACATCTCTGTCGGCGAATCGTCGACAATCAGAACTCGGGCCATGCTGTTTCCCCATCAGGAAATAAAGACGCCGCCCGGCGAGGGCGGCGTCAGGGTGCGTGTGAATCCTGCACGGCGAAGCCGGGCACGCAGGCGCGGATCGCATCGAGCAGTTCTTCCTTGCTGAATGGCTTGGTCAGGAACTGGTCGGAACCGACCACCCGGCCGCGGGCCTTGTCGAACAGGCCGTCGCGGGAGGACAGTAGGATCACCGGGGTGTCCCTGAACTCGCTGTTGTGCTTGATCACCGCGCAGGTCTGGTAGCCATCCAGGCGCGGCATCAGCACATCGACGAAGATCACCCGGGGCTTGTGGTCGATGATCTTGGCCAGGGCGTCGAAGCCGTCGCTGGCGGTGATCACTTCGCAGCCTGCCTCGCCGAGCAACATCTGGGCGGTGCGGCGGATCGTGCGGGAGTCGTCGATCACCATCACCTTCAGGGGTTGTTCCATAAAGTTCGCCATCGTTTGCGGCTCTGGTCTGAGCGGCAAGCTACAAGCTGCAAGCTTCAAGAAAAAGCAGATCGGTGTGCAGCCCGGCTTTACTTGCCGCTTGTGGCTTGACGCTTGAAGCTGGATCGAGCCTTTTTAACACAGTCCCGAGGGCCATTCCATCCGCCGCGCCCCTTGACCGGCAGCCTTCACGGCGCCACCCTGAGCCACTTTTCTTTCATGTCATCGCGGCCGTCGCCGCCAAGAGGAACCACCCCATGAGCATTCGCCTCGGGATTGTCATGGACCCCATCGCGTCCATCTCCTACAAAAAGGACAGCTCCCTGGCCATGCTGCTGGCCGCCCAGGACCGTGGCTGGAGCCTGTTCTACATGGAACAGCGCGACCTGTACCAGGGCGAAGGCAAGGCCCGCGCGCGGATGCGCCCACTGAAGGTGTTCGCCGACCCGGCCCGCTGGTTCGAGCTGGGCGAGGAGCAGGACAGCCTGCTGAACGAGCTGGACGTGATCCTCATGCGCAAGGATCCGCCCTTCGACATGGAGTTCGTCTACAGCACCTACCTGCTGGAGCAGGCCGAGGCCGAAGGCGTGCTGGTGGTCAACCGTCCGCAGAGCCTGCGCGACTGCAACGAGAAGCTGTTCGCCACCTTGTTCCCGCAGTGCACGCCACCGACCCTGGTCAGCCGTCGCCCGGACATCATCCGCGAATTCGCCGCCAAGCACGGCGATGTGATCCTCAAGCCGCTGGACGGCATGGGCGGCACTTCGATCTTCCGTCACCGCGTCGGCGACCCCAACCTGTCGGTGATTCTCGAGACCCTGACCGCCCTTGGCGCCCAGCAGATCATGGCCCAGGCCTACCTGCCGGCGATCAAGGACGGCGACAAGCGCATCCTGATGATCGACGGCGAGCCGGTGGACTATTGCCTGGCGCGCATCCCGGCCAGCGGCGAGACCCGCGGCAACCTGGCCGCTGGCGGCCGTGGCGAAGCCCGCCCACTGAGCGAGCGTGACCGCTGGATCGCCGCCCAGGTCGGCCCGACCCTGCGCGAAAAGGGCCTGCTGTTCGTCGGCCTGGACGTGATCGGCGATTTCCTCACCGAGATCAATGTCACCAGCCCGACCTGCATCCGCGAGATCGACGCGGCCTACAACACCAATATCGGCGGCCAGCTGATGGATGCCATTGATCGCAAGCTGCAGGCGCGCTGACCGAGGACACGTAGCAATGCCGCACAGTGGGGTATGATGCGCAGCCGCAAGTTTCAAGCTGCAAGCCTCAAGTAAAAGCAGGCCTGCACTGAGCCGCCTCTGCTTGAAGCTTGCAGCTTGTGACTCGAAGCTGACTTTGGATACCCGATGACGCTCCCCGCCGACATCCCCGCCGCTCTGCTACCACCCCGCGTCCGCCCGGTGGATCGGCTCGGCTTTACCCTGTTCCTGGCCGTGCTGGTGCACCTTGCCTTGATCCTCGGCGTGGGCTTCAGCGTGGTCAAGCCGGCTGAAATCCGCCACACCATGGACATCACCCTGGCCACCTTCAAGAGCGAGAAGGCACCCGAAAAAGCCGACTTCCAGGCCCAGGACAACCAGCAGGGCAGCGGCACCCTGGACAAAAAGGCGGTGCCCAAGACCACCGAGGTCGCGCCGTTCCAAGACAGCAAGATCAACAAGATCACCCCGCCGCCAGCCGCGAAACCGGCAACCCCGCCCGCGCCAGCGAAGTCCGTGGTCGCCACCCAGGCGCCCAAGACCCAGAAGGTCGAGCCTAGGCCGAAGGAAAGCAAGCCGCAGCCCAAGCCTGAGGCCAAGGTGCCCGAGTTCGACAGCTCCCAGCTGTCCAGCCAGATCGCCAGCCTCGAGGCCGAGCTGTCCCACGAACAGCAGCTGTACGCCAAGCGCCCGCGCATCCACCGCCTCAATGCCGCCTCGACCATGCGCGACAAGGGCGCCTGGTACAAGGAAGAGTGGCGCAAGAAGGTCGAGCGCATCGGCAACCTCAACTACCCCGAGGAAGCCCGGCGCCAGCAGATGTACGGCAGCCTGCGCATGATGGTGTCGATCAACCGCGATGGCTCGCTGTACGAAGTGCTGGTGCTGGAGTCCTCCGGCCAGCCGGTGCTGGACCAGGCCGCCCAGCGCATCGTGCGCCTGGCGGCGCCGTTCGCGCCGTTCACCGGCGACCTGGCCGAGTTCGACCGGCTGGAGATCATCCGCACCTGGCGATTTGCCCGGGGTGACAAGCTGTCGAGCAATTGAGTCACAGCCTGCAAAAGCGCTGTGGGAGCGGGTTTACCCGCGAATAGGGCCGAGCAGCCAACGTCAATTGCATGATCTGGCGCATTCGCGGGTAACCCGCTCCCACAGGGACAGCAACAGCCCTCCAGGCACCTTGTCAGCCTCGCCACCTGGCGCCACACTAGCGGACATGAAAACCCTCGCCCCCAGCTACCTCAAGCACCAGTTCCTGATCGCCATGCCGCATATGGCCGATCCGAACTTTGCCCAGACCCTCACCTACATCGTCGAGCACAATGCCCAAGGCGCCATGGGCCTGGTGGTCAATCGCCCGCAGGAGCTGAACCTGGGCGACATCCTCGAGCAATTGCGCCCGGACGAGCAGCCCCCGGCCAGCACCCTGCACGTGCCGATCTACCAGGGCGGCCCGGTGCAGACCGACCGTGGCTTCGTGCTGCACAGCGATGAGTGCAGTTTCCAGGCCACCGTGGCCCTGGAAGGTTTGTCGCTGACCACCTCGCAGGATGTGCTGCTGGCCATCGCCGCCGGCGTGGGGCCGAAACAGAGCCTGATCACCCTCGGCTATGCCGGCTGGGAAGCCGGCCAGCTGGAGGCGGAACTGGCCGACAACGCCTGGCTCAACTGCCCGTTCGACCCCGAGATCCTATTCGGCATGGACAGCGAGCAGCGCCTCGGCGCCGCCGCCAAGAGCCTGGGCATCAACCTGAGCCTGCTCACCAGCCAGGCGGGGCACGCCTGATGGCCGAGCTGCGCCTGTTGCTGGGCTTCGACTACGGTACCCGACAGATCGGCGTCGCCGTCGGCCAGGTCATTACCGGCCAGGCTCGCGAGTTATGCACGCTCAAGGCCCAGAACGGCGTACCGGACTGGAACCAGGTCGAGAAACTGATCAAGGAATGGAAGCCCGACGCCATCGTCGTCGGCCTGCCGCTGAACATGGACGGCACGCCCAGCGAGATGAGCGAGCGCGCCGAAAAGTTCGCCCGTCGCCTGCACGGCCGCTACAACCTGCCGGTGCACACCCACGACGAACGCCTGACCACCTTCGAGGCCAAGGGCGAGCAAATGGCCCGAGGCGGCCGCCACGGCAGCTACCGTGACAATCCGGTCGACGCCATCGCCGCGGCCTTGCTGCTGCAAGGCTGGCTGGAGGCCAACACTTAAATCCGCTTTGCCGCCGGAGCCACCCGGCCCCCCGCCCAAGGAGCACGCAATGAGCCTACCCAATCCCGCCGAGCTGATCCGGCAGATGGCCGTCGACCTTCGCGCCCACCTGGCCCGCCGTGCCATCACCGAACCGCGCTACATCGGCATCCGCACCGGCGGCGTGTGGGTGGCCCAGGCGCTGCAAGCCGAGCTGGGCGACAGCAGCCCGCTGGGCACGCTCGATGTATCGTTCTACCGCGACGACTTCAGCCAGAACGGCCTGCACCCGCAGGTGCGCCCGTCGGAGCTGCCGTTCGAGATCGAAGGCCAGCACCTGGTGCTGATCGATGACGTGCTGATGAGCGGTCGTACCATCCGCGCCGCCCTCAACGAACTGTTCGACTATGGCCGTCCGGCCAGCGTGACACTGGTGTGCCTGCTCGACCTGGATGCCGGCGAACTGCCGATCCGCCCCAACGTGCTTGGCGCCACCCTGTCCCTGGCCGCCCATGAACGGGTAAAATTGACCGGACCCACGCCGCTCGCCCTCGAGCGCCAGGACCTCGCTTCCGCATCCGCCCTTTAAGAGTCCCCCGCGATGACGCCATTCGACGCCAAGCGCCCGCTGCAGCTCAATGACCAGGGCCAGCTGCGCCATTTCCTCTCGCTCGACGGTTTGCCCCGCGAACTGCTCACCGAGATCCTCGACACCGCCGACTCGTTCCTCGAAGTCGGCGCCCGGGCCGTGAAAAAGGTCCCGTTACTGCGCGGCAAAACCGTGTGCAACGTGTTCTTCGAGAACTCCACCCGTACCCGCACCACCTTCGAACTGGCCGCCCAGCGCCTGTCGGCCGACGTGATCAGCCTGAACGTGTCGACCTCCTCGACCAGCAAGGGCGAAACCCTGTTCGACACCCTGCGCAACCTCGAGGCCATGGCCGCCGACATGTTCGTCGTGCGCCACTCCGACTCCGGCGCCGCGCACTTCATCGCCGAGCACGTATGCCCGGACGTCGCCGTGATCAACGGTGGTGACGGCCGCCACGCGCACCCGACCCAGGGCATGCTCGACATGCTGACCATCCGTCGGCACAAAGGCAGCTTCGAAAACCTCTCGGTGGCCATCGTCGGCGACATCCTCCACTCGCGGGTGGCCCGCTCGGACATGCTCGCGCTCAAGGCCCTGGGTTGCCCGGATATCCGCGTGATCGGCCCGAAAACCCTGATCCCGATCGGCATCGAGCAATACGGCGTGAAGGTCTACACCGACCTGGCCGAAGGCCTGAAGGACGTCGATGTGGTGATCATGCTGCGCCTGCAGCGCGAGCGCATGGCCGGTGGCCTGCTGCCCAGCGAGGGCGAGTTCTACCGTCTGTTCGGCCTGACCACAGCGCGCCTGGCCGGGGCCAAGCCTGACGCCATCGTCATGCACCCGGGGCCAATCAACCGCGGCGTCGAGATCGAGTCGGCGGTAGCCGACGGCAAGCACTCGGTGATCCTCAACCAGGTCACCTACGGCATCGCCGTGCGCATGGCGGTGCTGTCCATGGCCATGAGCGGGCAGAACGCGCAACGTCAATTCGAGCAGGAGAACGCCCAGTGACCATCAGCATCATCGGCGCCCGGGTCATCGATCCTGCCAGCGGCCTGGACCGCGTCACCGACCTGCACCTCGATGGCGGGCGCATCGTCACCATCGGCACCGCGCCTGCCGGCTTCAGCGCCAGCCGCACTATCCAGGCCGACGGCCTGGTGGCCGCCCCGGGCCTGGTCGACCTTGGCGTGTCGCTGCGCGAGCCGGGCTACAGCCGCAAGGGCAACATCGCCAGCGAGACCCGCGCGGCGGTCGCCGGAGGCGTCACCAGCCTGTGCTGCCCACCGCAGACCAAACCGGTGCTGGACACCTCGGCGGTAGCCGAGCTGATCCTCGATCGCGCCCGCGAAGCGGCCAACAGCAAGGTCTACCCGATCGGCGCCCTGACCAAGGGCCTGGAAGGCGAGCAACTGGCCGAGCTGGTCGCCCTGCGCGACACCGGCTGCGTGGCGTTCGGCAATGGCCTGAAAGAGATCCCCAACAACCGCACCCTGGCCCGCGCCCTGGAATACGCGGCCACCTTCGACCTGACCGTGGTGTTCCACTCCCAGGATCGCGACCTGGCCCAAGGCGGCCTGGCCCATGAAGGCCCGATGGCCAGCTTCCTCGGCCTGCCCGGCATCCCCGAGACCGCCGAGACCGTGGCCCTGGCGCGCAACCTACTGCTGGTCGAGCAGACCGGCGTGCGCGCTCACTTCAGCCAGATCACCAGCGCCCGCGGCGCCCGGCTGATCGCCCAGGCCCAGCAGCTGGGGCTGCCGGTCACCGCCGACGTGGCGCTGTACCAGCTGATCCTCACCGACGAAGCCCTGCGCGACTTCTCCAGCCTGTACCACGTGCAACCGCCACTGCGCACGCCTGCCGACCGCGACGGCCTGCGCGAGGCGGTGAAGTCGGGGGTGATCCAAGCCATCTCCAGCCACCACCAGCCCCACGAGCGCGATGCCAAGCTGGCGCCGTTCGGTGCCACCGAGCCGGGTATCAGCGGCGTCGAGCTGTTGCTGCCACTGGCCATGACCCTGGTGGAGGACGGCCTGCTCGACCTGCCGACGCTGCTGGCACGCCTGAGCAGCGGCCCGGCGGCGGCCATGCGCCTGCCGGCCGGTGAGCTGAAGGTGGGCGGTGCGGCGGACCTGGTGCTGTTCGATCCCAAGGCCTCGACCGTGGCCGGCGAGCAGTGGTTCTCGCGCGGCGAGAACTGCCCGTTCATCGGCCACTGCCTGCCGAGCGCGGTGCGTTATACCTTGGTCGATGGGCACGTTTGCCACGAGGCCTGATCCAGCACCTGTCTCGCTCTTGTAGGAGCGGCCTTGTGTCGCGAAAGGGTCGCGCAGCGGCCCCAGGATCTCGACTACATACAGAAATGCCGGGGCCGCTCTGCGGCCCTTTCCGACCGGTCCGACGCCTCGGCAAGGCCGCTCCTACAAAGATCGCACTGGCGCCGATCAGCAGAGACCACTCATCCCCTAAGGTTGAAATCCTTCCCCCCTCCCCCCATATGAGTCTGCATCAGGCATTTTCGCCCCGCTGCGTGGAGACTCTCCCTTGACTACCATCGTTTCTGTCCGCCGTAACGGCAAAGTCGTCATGGGCGGCGACGGCCAGGTTTCCCTCGGCAACACCGTGATGAAAGGCAACGCCAAGAAAGTCCGGCGCCTGTACAACGGCCAGGTCATCGCCGGCTTCGCCGGTGCCACCGCCGACGCCTTCACCTTGTTCGAGCGCTTCGAAGCCCAGCTGCAGAAACACTCCGGCCACCTGGTGCGCGCCGCCGTCGAGCTGGCCAAGGAATGGCGTACCGATCGCTCCCTGAGCCGCCTGGAAGCGATGCTGGCGGTGGCCAACAAGGACGCCTCGCTGATCATCACCGGCAACGGCGACGTGGTCGAACCCGAGGACGGCCTGATCGCCATGGGCTCCGGCGGCGCCTACGCCCAGGCCGCGGCCCGCGCCCTGCTGAACAAGACCGACCTCTCGGCCCGTGAAATCGCCGAGACCGCCCTGAACATCGCCGGCGACATCTGCGTGTTCACCAACCACAACCTGACCATCGAGGAGCAGGACCTGGCCGAGTGAATCAGTTGTTCTGGCGTCCCGCACACTGCGGGACTTTTCCACACTGATCACCCTGCTCGAGGACCATTTTCATCATGTCCATGACCCCCCGCGAGATCGTCCACGAACTCAACCGCCACATCATCGGCCAGGACGACGCCAAGCGCGCCGTGGCCATTGCCCTGCGCAACCGCTGGCGGCGCATGCAGCTCCCCGCCGAGCTGCGTGCCGAAGTCACCCCCAAGAACATCCTGATGATCGGCCCTACCGGCGTCGGCAAGACCGAAATCGCCCGGCGCCTGGCCAAGCTGGCCAACGCACCGTTCATCAAGGTCGAGGCGACCAAGTTCACCGAGGTCGGCTATGTCGGCCGTGATGTCGAGTCGATCATCCGAGACCTGGCCGATGCCGCGCTGAAGATGCTCCGCGAGCAGGAAATCGTCCGCGTGCGCCACCGCGCCGAAGACGCCGCCGAAGACCGCATCCTCGACGCCCTGCTGCCGCAGGCGCGCGTCAGCAGCTTCAGCGAGGAAGCCCAGCAGGGCAGCGGCGACTCCAACACCCGCCAGCTGTTCCGCAAGCGCCTGCGCGAAGGCCAGCTGGACGACAAGGAAATCGAGATCGAAGTCGCCGAGAACATGGGCGTCGAAATTGCCGCGCCACCTGGCATGGAAGAAATGACCAACCAGCTGCAGAGCCTGTTCGCCAACATGGGCAAGGGCAAGCGCAAGGCGCGCAAGCTGAAGGTCAAGGACGCCCTGAAGATGGTCCGTGACGAAGAGGCCGGCCGCCTGGTCAACGAGGAAGAACTCAAGGCCAAGGCCCTGGAAGCGGTCGAACAGCACGGCATCGTGTTCATCGACGAGATCGACAAGGTGGCCAAGCGCGGCAACGTCGGCGGCGCCGATGTGTCCCGTGAAGGTGTGCAGCGTGACCTGCTGCCGCTGATCGAAGGCTGCACCGTCAACACCAAGCTGGGCATGGTCAAGACCGACCATATCCTGTTCATCGCCTCGGGCGCATTCCACCTGAGCAAGCCGAGCGACCTGGTGCCGGAGCTGCAGGGTCGCCTGCCGATCCGCGTCGAGCTCAAGGCCCTGACCCCGGAAGACTTCGAGCGCATCCTCAAGGAGCCGCACGCCTCGCTGACCGAACAGTACCGCGAGCTGCTCAAGACCGAGGGCCTGCACATCGAGTTCGCCGACGAAGGCCTCAAGCGCCTGGCCGAGATCGCCTTCCAGGTCAACGAGAAGACCGAGAACATCGGTGCCCGTCGCCTGCACACCTTGCTCGAGCGCCTGCTCGAAGAGGTATCGTTCAGCGCCGGCGACCTGGCCAGCGCCCACGACGAAACGCCGATCAACATCGACGCGGCGTACGTCAACAGCCACCTGGGTGAGCTGGCGCAGAACGAAGACCTGTCGCGCTATATCCTGTAAGCGGCAAGGTTTGAGCTGCAAGCGACAAGCTGGCCTGCGTCGCTTGCAGCACTGCGACTCCAAGAAATATTCACGATGGCTTGAATATCACTTCTTGTAGCTTGAAGCTTGTAGCTTGACGCTCAGGAGAGATAACCCATGGCCCGCCTGCCCACCGCCATCAACCTGCACAAAGCCTCCAAGACCCTCACCCTCACCTACGCCCCCGGCGAGGTCTATCACCTGCCCGCCGAGTTCCTGCGCGTGCACTCCCCTTCCGCCGAGGTCCAGGGCCACGGCAATCCCATCCTGCAATTTGGCAAGATCAACGTCGGGCTCAGCGGCCTGGAGCCGGCCGGTCAATACGCACTGAAATTGACCTTCGACGACGGCCATGACTCAGGATTGTTCACCTGGGAATACCTCGAGCAACTGTGCCTGCGCCAGGAGCAGCTGTGGGCCGAGTACCTGGACGACCTGCACAAGGCCGGCAAATCCCGCGACCCGTCCGAATCGGTAGTGAAACTGATGCTCTAGCGCAAGGCCCCCAGGCTTTAGAGCGCATTTTCTAATCTCATCTGCTTGAATGCCTGAATGGCAGCCAATGACTGGCTGTCTTGCGCATTACATGAAAGTCGGGTAACCAATGGGGCTGGCAAGTTCCCTGCATCGCTTTTCAGGCAAGCAGGGCCAGGCCGGTATGTAGAGGTCGCGAGCGAAAGCAGGTTGTCTTCACACGCAGAAACCCCCGCAGCTCATCACCGCCACGCATCCGGTCGCAGCACCGCTGTTCCTTATCACTGGTCACCCGAGTAGCAGTACCGGGCTGTCACAGCACGCCGGTACTCGTCTCAGGACAACGGAGCGTCGTAGATGAGTAACAAGAACAACGATGAGTTGCAGCGGCAGGCCTCGGAAAACACCCTGGGGCTCAATCCGGTCATCGGCATTCGCCGCAAGGATCTGCTGACCTCGGCGCGCACGGTGCTGCGCCAGGCCATGCGCCAGCCGTTGCACAGCGCCCGTCACGTGGCGCATTTCGGCCTGGAACTGAAAAACGTGCTGCTGGGCAAGTCGACCCTGCAGCCAGAGGGCGACGACCGCCGGTTCAACGACCCGGCCTGGAGCCAGAACCCGCTGTACCGTCGCTACCTGCAGACCTACCTGGCCTGGCGCAAGGAGCTCAACGACTGGATCGGCAGCAGCGACCTTTCGCCACAGGACATCAGCCGCGGCCAGTTCGTCATCAACTTGCTGACCGAGGCCATGGCGCCCACCAACACCCTGTCCAACCCGGCGGCGATCAAGCGCTTCTTCGAAACCGGTGGCAAGAGCCTGCTCGACGGCCTGTCGCACCTGGCCAAGGACATGGTCAACAACGGCGGCATGCCCAGCCAGGTCAACATGGAGGCCTTCGAGGTCGGCAAGAACCTGGGCACCAGCGAAGGCTCGGTGGTGTACCGCAATGATGTGCTGGAGCTGATACAGTACCGGCCGATCACCGAACAGGTGCACAGCCGTCCTCTGCTGGTGGTGCCGCCGCAGATCAACAAGTTCTATGTATTCGACCTGAGCCCGGAAAAGAGCCTGGCACGCTTCTGCCTGCGCTCACAGCAGCAGACCTTCATCATCAGCTGGCGCAACCCGACCAAGGCCCAGCGCGAATGGGGCCTGTCCACCTACATCGACGCCCTCAAGGAAGCGGTCGACGCGGTACTGGCGATCACCGGCAGCAAGGACCTGAACATGCTCGGCGCCTGCTCCGGCGGCATCACCTGCACCGCGCTGGTCGGCCACTACGCCGCCCTGGGCGAGAAAAAGGTCAACGCCCTCACCCTGCTGGTCAGCGTGCTCGATACCACGGTCGATACCCAGGTCGCCCTGTTCGTCGACGAACAGACCCTCGAGGCCGCCAAGCGCCACTCCTACCAGGCCGGCGTACTCGAGGGCAGCGACATGGCCAAGGTGTTCGCCTGGATGCGCCCCAACGACCTGATCTGGAATTATTGGGTCAACAACTACCTGCTCGGCAACGAGCCACCGGTGTTCGACATCCTGTTCTGGAACAACGATACCACCCGCTTGCCGGCCGCCTTCCATGGCGACCTGATCGAGATGTTCAAGAACAACCCGCTGACCCGCTCCGATGCCCTGGAAGTCTGCGGCACCGCCATCGACCTGAAGAAAGTCGAGTGCGACATCTACAGCGTCGCTGGCACCGCCGACCACATCACCCCCTGGCAGTCGTGCTACCGCTCGGCGCACCTGTTCGGCGGCAAGATCGAGTTCGTGCTGTCCAACAGCGGGCATATCCAGAGCATCCTCAACCCTCCGGGCAACCCCAAGGCACGCTTCATGACCGGCGAGGACCGTCCGGACGATCCGTTGGCCTGGCAGGAGAACGCGGTCAAGCATGCCGACTCCTGGTGGCTGCACTGGCAGACCTGGCTGGGCGAACGCGCCGGCGAACTGAAGAAAGCCCCTACACGGCTGGGTAATCGTGCCTATGGCGCAGGCGAGGCCGCGCCGGGAACCTACGTCCACGAACGTTGAGCTGAACCGCCACGCGGCGCCTGTCGGGGCCGCGTGGTGCTACTTTCACCCTAGAGTCACGCGCATGCCGGAACCGTACATTTTCAGGACCGTCGAGCTGGACCAGCAGTCCATCCGCACCGCGGTCCGCCCGGGCAAGCCACACTTGACGCCGCTGCTGATTTTCAACGGCATCGGCGCCAACCTTGAGCTGGTGTTCCCCTTCATCGAGGCGCTGGACCCGGACCTGGAGGTCATCGCCTTCGACGTGCCCGGGGTCGGCGGCTCGTCCACGCCGCGCCATCCCTACCGCTTTCCCGGCCTGGCCAAACTGACCGCGCGCATGCTCGACTACCTGGACTACGGCCAGGTCAATGTCATCGGCGTATCCTGGGGCGGCGCGCTGGCGCAGCAGTTCGCCCACGACTACCCCGAGCGCTGCAAGAAACTGGTGCTGGCCGCCACCGCCGCCGGCGCGGTGATGGTGCCGGGCAAGCCCAAGGTGCTGTGGATGATGGCCAGCCCTCGGCGCTACATCCAGCCTTCCCACGTGATCCGCATCGCCCCACTGATCTACGGCGGTGGCTTTCGCCGCGACCCGGACCTGGCCATGCACCACGCCTCCAAGGTGCGCTCCGGCGGCAAGCTGGGCTACTACTGGCAATTGTTCGCCGGCCTTGGCTGGACCAGCATCCATTGGCTGCACAAGATCCACCAGCCGACCCTGGTGCTGGCCGGCGACGACGACCCGCTGATCCCGCTGATCAACATGCGCCTGCTGGCCTGGCGAATTCCCAATGCCCAGCTACACATAATCGACGACGGCCACCTGTTCCTGATCACCCGGGCCGAAGCCGTCGCCCCGATCATCATGAAATTCCTCCAGCAGGAGCGCCAGCGCGCGGTCATGCACCCACGGCCCGCAGCGGGCACCTGACGCCATGCGCAAGGCAGGCTCGGCCCACGGGGGCACGGGCTTGCCCAGTGCTTGGCCCGATTGCTAAACGAGGGAGTGTTGGCATGAAGGACAAACCGGCTAAAGGGATGGCCCCCGTCCCCGCCACCAGCATGAACGTGCAGAACGCCATCACCGGGCTGCGCGGTCGCGACCTGATCTCGACCTTGCGCCAGGTCGGCCGGATTGGCCTGCGCAACCCGCTGCACACCGCGCATCACCTGCTCAGCCTGGGCGGCCAGCTGGGCCGCGTATTGATCGGTGATTCTTCGCTGCAGCCGCACCCAAGGGACAGCCGCTTCAGCGACCCGACCTGGAGCCATAACCCGTTCTACCGCCGTGGCCTGCAAGCCTACCTGGCCTGGCAGCGACAGACCCGCCAGTGGATCGAGGAAAGCAGCCTGGAGGACGACGACCGGGCGCGGGCGCAGTTCCTGTTCACCCTGATCAGCGATGCCGTGTCGCCGAGCAACTCGTTGCTCAACCCGCTGGCGGTCAAGGAGCTGTTCAACAGCGGTGGCCAGAGCCTGCTGCGTGGCGCCAGCCACCTGCTCGACGATCTGCGGCACAACGACGGCCTGCCGCGCCAGGTGGACGAACGTGCCTTCGAAGTCGGTGGCAATCTCGCCGCCACCCCCGGCGCCGTGGTATTTCGCAACGAACTGCTGGAGCTGATCCAGTACAAGCCCATGAGCGAGAAACAGTACGCCCGTCCGCTGCTGGTGGTGCCGCCGCAGATCAACAAGTTCTACATCTTCGACCTCGGCCCGACCAACAGCTTTGTCCAGTACATGCTCAAGCAAGGCTTGCAGGTGTTCATGGTCAGCTGGCGCAATCCCGACCCTCGTCACCGCGAATGGGGGCTGTCGAGCTATGTACAGGCCCTGGAAGAAGCACTCAATGCTTGCCGCAGCATCAGCGGCAGCCGCGACCCAAACCTGATGGGCGCCTGCGCCGGCGGCCTGACCATGGCCGCGCTACAAGGCCATTTGCGAGCCAAGCAGCAATTACGCAAGGTCCGCAGCGCCACCTACCTGGTAAGCCTGCTCGACAGCCAGTTCGACAGCCCCGCCAGCCTGTTTGCCGATGAGCAAACCATCGAAGCCGCCAAGCGCCGCTCCTACCAGCGCGGCGTGCTCGACGGCGGCGAGGTGGCACGGATCTTCGCCTGGATGCGCCCCAACGACCTGATCTGGAACTACTGGGTCAACAACTACCTGATGGGCAAGACCCCACCGGCTTTCGACATCCTCTACTGGAATGCCGACAACACCCGCCTACCGGCCGCCCTGCACGGTGACCTGCTGGACTTCTTCAAGCTAAACCCGCTGACCTTCCCGGCAGGGCTCGAAGTGTGCGGCACGCCGATCGACCTCAAGCAGGTCGACCTGGACAGCTTCACCGTGGCCGGCAGCAACGACCACATCACGCCCTGGGACGCGGTGTATCGCTCGGCGCTGCTGCTGGGCGGCGAACGGCGTTTCATCCTGGCCAACAGCGGGCATATCCAGAGCATCATCAACCCCCCCGGCAACCCCAAGGCCTACTACCTGGACAACCCCAAGCTCTCCAGCGACCCGCGCGCCTGGTTCCATGACGCCGCGCGCCACGATGGCAGCTGGTGGCCGCTGTGGCTGGACTGGATCAGCCAGCGCTCCGGTACCTTGAAGGCACCGCGCAGCGAGCTGGGCAACGCCACCTATCCACCGCTGGGCCCCGCGCCAGGCACCTACGTACTGGCCCGCTGACCGGATGAAAACCCGTGACCGAATCCTCGAATGTGCCTTGCAGCTGTTCAACCGCCAGGGCGAGCCGAACGTCTCGACCCTGGAGATAGCCAACGAGCTGGGCATCAGCCCCGGCAACCTGTACTACCACTTCCACGGCAAGGAGCCCCTGGTAATCGGCCTGTTCGAGCGTTTCGAAGAACAGCTGATGCCGTTGCTCGACCCACCACTGGACGTGCGCCTGGACGCCGAGGACTACTGGTTGTTCCTGCACCTGATCGTCGAGCGCATGGCCCAGTACCGCTTCCTGTTCCAGGACCTGTCCAACCTCACCGGACGCCTGCCCAAGCTGGCCCGGGGCATGCGCAGCCTGATCAACGCGCTCAAGCGCACCCTGGCCGCGCTGCTCGCCAGCCTCAAGGGCCAGGGCCAGGTGACCAGCGAGACCCAGGCACTGGGGCAGTTGGTGGAGCAGATCACCCTGACCCTGATGTGCTCGCTGGACTACCAGCGGGTGCTGGGCCGCGAGGGTGACGTGGGCGTGGTGGTGTACCAGGTGATGATGCTGGTGGCACCCCACCTGCACGCCCCAGCGCGCAAAGCCGCCGAGCAACTGGCGATGCGCTATCTGGAGACGTAGGCGCCAGCGTTGCCGGCGAACACCGGCATCGCGAAGCAGTCATCACAGGCTGAAGCGCCCCACCATACCGCGCAGTTGCTGCCCCAGCTGCTCCAGCTCGCCACTCGACGCTGCCGTCTGCTCACTGGCCACGCTGGTCCGGTCGGACACATCGCGCACATTGATCACGCTGCGGTTGATCTGTTCGGCCACCACGCTCTGTTGCTCGCTGGCCGTGGCAATCTGCTGGTTCATGCCCTGGATGGTCGACACCGTCGCGGTAATCTGCCCCAGGGCATCACCGGCCTTGCGGCTGAGCTCGACACTCTGCTCGGTCAAGCGCTTGCTGTTGTCCAGCAAACCAGTGACCTCATCGGTCCCCCGGTGCAGGTTGTCGATCAGTTGCTCGATTTCCTCGGTCGACTGCTGCGTACGCTGGGCCAGCCCGCGCACTTCGTCGGCGACCACGGCAAACCCACGCCCGGCTTCACCCGCCCGGGCCGCCTCGATGGCGGCATTGAGCGCCAGCAGGTTGGTCTGTTCCGAGACCGACTTGATGACATCGAGGATCGAACCGATACGCTGGCTCTCGTCCGACAAATGGCCCATGGCCTGCAGGCAATGATCCATCTGCCCTGCCAATTGCTCGATGCGCGAGATAGCCTCGGCCACCACTTGGTCGCCCAGTTGCGCCTGGCTGTCGGCCGTAGTCGCCGCCAGCGAAGCCTGTTCGGCGTTCTGCGCCACCTCCTGCACCGTGGCGCTCATCTGGTTCATCGCCGTGGCCACCTGGTCGGTTTCCTCGCGCTGCTGGTTGATCCGCTCGCGGGTGTCGACACTGGTGCTCGCCAGCTCCGCGGCGGCCCGGGACAAGTGCCCGACGCCCTGGTCGATACCGCCGAGCAGTTCGCGCAGGCTCAAGGTCATCTCGCGCATGCTGGTCTGTAACTGGCCCATTTCATCGCGGCGCGCCACCGTGTCCACCTGGCTGAGGTCGCCCCGGGCGATGCGCGATGCCTGGGCCAGGGTCTGGTGCAAGGGTCGGGTGATCTGCCCGGTGATCAACCAGCCGGCCAGCACGCCTACCAGCAGCGCCAGCACCGCCACGCTGGTCAGCAACGACCGGGCTGCCAGGGCCTCGCTGTCGCGCTGCTCGACCTTGCGCTGGCCCAGTTCGACACTGACGGCGCGCAGTTCCTCGCCCATTTTCTCCATGCCGTCCTGCAGCTGCTCCACCTGCAGCGCCGCCCCCCGATAGCGCTGCAGGCTATCGCGGTAGCGGGCCAGCTCGACACCCGGGCGCTCCATCAGGGCGCGCGGCAGGCCCAATGGCGCAACCCCTCGGAGCAATTGCTCCAGGCTGGTATCGGCGGCATCCAGCGCGCTGTCGCCGACCGCGGCGAAGCTGCTCATCGGCACAAAGGTATAGGCCGGCACCAGACTCTGCTGGTTGGCGCTTTCGACATGCCGGCTCAGGTTGTCCATGAGCCCGACCACGTTGCCCTGTTGGCCATCCGCGGGCATTTTCAGCAAGGCCTGGGTCTGCAGGTCGTCGATGACCTTGGCCAATGTTTCGGCCTGCTCCAGCATGGCCGTGCGCAACCCCTGGCGGCTGTCGACGGCACGCTGCAGCGCGTTGAAGTCATCTTGCAGGCGCTGCAGCAATTGCAGTTTCTGGGTCAGCATCTCCCGTGACTGGTCCACGCTGGACCGCTGCTGCAAGGCGCTCATGCGGCTTTGCAACTGGTCGAGAATGCGCGTGATGCGGGTGCGGCTGGTGTCATCGCTGAGCACCCGATAGGTGATGCGCTCGGCGCGCAGGTCCTTGGTCAGGTCGTTGATGGCGCCGATTTCGCTGAGTTGCTCCGAGCGGCTGATGGCGCCGTCCAGGGCGCGCCAGCCACTGACCGTGGTGGCCAGGGTGAGGATCAGCACCACGGCGAAGCCGAGGGTGAGCTTGTGCGCGACCCTCAGGTTGCCGAGCTTGCGGTCGAGGTAAGCGAACATGACAGGTCTCCGTCCAGATGAGAGTGGGCCATAGCGGCACATTGCCGCCATGGTCAACGCTCATCGGCACGGAAGCTGCCGGACTCGACCTGTAAATTGGGTAGGAAAAGTCTTTGCAGGCTGCGGGAATGTTCCGGCAGCCTGCAAAACGCTGGCGCTACAGACGGAAACGCCTGACCAGTTCCTGCAAGTGTGTGCCCAGGCGGGCGAGTTCGACGCTGGAGCTGGCGGTCTCCTCGCTGGCCGCCGAGGTCTGGTCGGAGATGTCGCGCACGTTCATCACGCTGCGGTTGATCTCCTCGGCCACGGCGCTCTGTTGCTCGGCCGCGGTGGCGATCTGCTGGTTCATCGCCTGGATCGACGACACGGTCTGGGTGATGGTGGCCAGCGAGCCGCCGGCACGACGGGTCAGTTCGACACTGCTGTCGGTCAGCCCGCGGCTGCTGTCCATCACGCTGGCCACGCGCTCGGTACCACTCTGCAAGCCGGAGATCAGTTCTTCGATTTCCTCGGTGGAGTGCTGGGTACGCTGGGCCAGGCTGCGCACTTCATCGGCGACCACGGCGAAGCCACGCCCCGCCTCACCGGCCCGCGCCGCCTCGATGGCGGCGTTGAGCGCCAGCAGGTTGGTCTGTTGCGCCACCGCCTTGATCACGTCGAGCACGCTGCCGATCTTGTCGCTTTCGGCCTTGAGCTGGTTCATGGCCTCGCTGGAGTTCACCACTTCGCTCGCCAGGCGTTCGATCTGGGCGATGGCCTGGGCGACCACTTTGTCACCCTCGCGGGCCTGCTGGTCGGCCACCAGTGCCGCTTCCGAGGCCTGTTCGGCGTTGCGCGCGACCTCCTGCACAGTGGCGGCCATCTCGTTCATGGCAGTGGCCACCTGGTCGGTTTCGACCTTCTGATTGTTGACCCCGGCGCTGGTCTGCTCGGTCACCGCCGACAGTTCCTCGGCGGCACTGGCGATCTGCGTGACGCCATCGCCAATGCCGCCGATCAGCTCGCGCAGGCTCTGGGTCATGCGCTGCATGCTGGCCTGCAACTGGCCCAGTTCGTCGCGGCGCTCGACGTTCAGGTCCTGGCGCAGGTCGCCGCCGGCCACCCGCTCGGCGGCGGCGAGGGTCTGGCGCAACGGCACGATGATCTGCCGGGTGATGGCGAAGGCCGCCAGCACACCGAGCAGCAAGGCCAAGGCGGTGGCGCCGGCGAGCAAGGTCTTGGCTTGCTGGGTACCCTGGTCGCGGACCTTGGTCTGGGATTCGGTCATTTGCAGACTGGTGTCCAGCAGCACGGTGCCTTGCGCGGCCATCCGCGCCAGGGCCTGCTCGCTGGCGGCCTGGGCGTTGCCCACCTGGAGCACGGCGTCGCGGTAGGCGGCCAACGCCTCGGCGGCCTCGTCGAGCCCGGCAGCGTATTCGGGGGGTAACTTGGTGGGCAGCGCCTTGAGCACCGGCAGGGCCTGGTCGATGGCCTGCAACGCCGTCTGCTGGAATTCAGCCTTGCCACTGTAGGTGTAGCCACGCACCTGGAATCGCGCCTGCTGCAGCTGTGCGCTGACCTCCACGGCCTCCTGGTACTGGCCAATGTCGCCGGCCTGGCGCAGCCGCTGCTGGACCTTGGCGATGAGCTCGGCGGCCTTGTCGGCGCTGTCGCCCAGCACCTGGCGGCTGGCGCTGCGGCGCTGGTCGGCCTGCTTGAGCTCGCTGAAAGCCTGCTGGTACTGGCGCACGGCGTCGCGTTGCTGCTCCAGGCGCTGGCGGTCGGCCGGCAGCTCGATCTGGCCGAGCATGAACTGCACCTGGCGTTCGACGTTGGCCAGCGACTTCTCCAATTCGCTCACCGCGGCCTGGTCACGGTTGCGTTCATAGTGCTGGCG
The DNA here is from genome assembly GCF_014268885.2 of Pseudomonas xantholysinigenes. Taxonomy (NCBI): domain Bacteria; kingdom Pseudomonadati; phylum Pseudomonadota; class Gammaproteobacteria; order Pseudomonadales; family Pseudomonadaceae; genus Pseudomonas; species Pseudomonas xantholysinigenes. Next base: position 5,136,680 of record NZ_CP077095.1, read on the forward strand.
GGCGATGCGCAGCTCCTGGGTGTACTGGTGGATCACCGAGATATTGCCGAGCTTGTCGCCACGGCTGGTCACGCTGTCCAGGCCCATCCAGCCGCTGAAGGTAATGGCAAGGGTGAGCAACAGGACCAGGCCGAAACCGATCCCCAGCTTGCGGTTGACACTCATATTTCCCAGAGACTGGGCGAACCAACGGTACATAGACGACTCCCCGACGCATGGCAGTACGGATTATTGTTTTCTTGCACAGGCCATCGGCGCACGGAGGGGAAACTTGATGGGAAAAAGCTGACCAGCCTGTCAGAAAATTCGCGAAAGAAGGGCCGTCACTGCCGTTTCCACCCGTAGGATTCGGTCGCCCAGTTGCACGGGGGCCAATCCGGCCTTGCCCAATAGATCGATTTCATAGGGAATCCAGCCGCCTTCCGGGCCGATGGCCAGGGTCACCGGCTGTTCCACGCCGCGTGGGCAGGCAGGGTAAGGACCTGGGTGGCCGACCAGGCCAAGTGTGCCGCTGGCGATGGCCGGCAGGCGGTCCTCGACGAACGGTTTGAAGCGCTTCTCGATGAGCACTTCGGGCAATACCGTGTCACGGGCCTGCTCAAGGCCGAGGATAAGGTTCTCGCGAATGGTCTCGGGGTTGAGGAATGGCGTCTGCCAGAAGCTCTTCTCCACCTTGTAGCTGTTGACCAGGATCAGCCTCGGCACGCCCAGGGTGGCGACCGTCTGGAACAGCCGGCGCAGCATTTTCGGGCGTGGCACGGCCAGCACCAGGGTCAGCGGCAGCTTGGCCGGTGGCGCCTGGTCGAAGGCCACCTGCAACTCCGCCTCATGGCCTGCGAGGCGCACCACCTCGGCCTTGCCCATCAACCCGCCAATCCGCCCCACGCGCAGGCTGTCGCCCACCGCCACGCGATGAATCTCCTGCATGTGGGTGAAACGACGATCGGCCAGGACGACGCGGTCGGCCGCGACAAAGTCGGCCTCTTCGAGGAGCAACAGGTTCACGGTTGCGTCGCAGGCGGCTGGTCGTTGTGGTCGTCGCCGGCTTCCTCGCGGGCGTGGCTGCGCTTGCGGATCAGGCTGCCGCACAGCACGCCGACCTCGAACAGCATCCACATCGGCACGGCCAACAGGGTCTGGGAGAAGATGTCCGGCGGCGTGAGGATCATGCCGACCACGAAGCAGCCGATGATCACGTACGGGCGGATCTTCTTCAGGTACTGCACATCGACCACGCCGATCCACACCAGCAGCACCACCGCCACCGGGATCTCGAAGGCGACCCCGAAGGCGAAGAACAGGGTCATGACGAAGTCCAGGTAACTGGAGATGTCGGTCATCATCGACACGCCTTCAGGCGTGGCGCTGGCGAAGAAGCCGAAGATCAGCGGGAACACCAGGAAGTAGGCGAACGCCATGCCGGCATAGAACAGGAAGATGCTCGACACCAGCAACGGAATGGCGATGCGTTTTTCGTGGCGGTACAGGCCCGGCGCGATGAAGCCCCAGATCTGCTGCAGGATGAACGGGATCGCCAGGAACAGCGAGACGATCATGGTCAGCTTGAACGGCGTCAGGAACGGCGAGGCCACGTCGGTGGCGATCATCGTCGCATTGGCCGGCAAGTGCGCGCGCAAGGGCGCCGAGACCAGGGTGTAGATCTGCTGGGCGAAGGAGAACAGCCCGGCGAAGATCAGGAAGATGGCGGCGACGCAACGCAGCAGGCGGGTGCGCAGTTCGGTCAGGTGCGAGACCAGCGGCATCGGCTGGTCATGTTCCGGATTCTCGCTCATGGGGCTCGCGGCGGTTGGGGCGGTTCGGAGGGTGGCACTGCGGCGGGCTGCGCGGGAGCGGCCTCGGCGGCAGGTGTGGCGGGTGTCTCGGCGCCGGCCGAGGGTGGGGCCGGGGGCGTCAGCGGGTTAAGGATGCGCTTGGCCTCCTGCTCCATCTGCAGGATGTGCTCGTTGTGCAACTGGCGGCGGATGTCGTCGGCGCCGATCTCGCGCTCGACCTCCATCTTGATCGCGTTGAAGCTGCGCTTGAGCCGACCGATCCACAACCCGGCGGTGCGCGCGGCACCCGGCAGGCGCTCGGGGCCGAGCACCAGCAAGGCCACCAGGCCGACCAGCAGCAGCTCGCTGAAACTGATGCCGAACATGGTTCAGTCTTTCCGCTGCGGCTCTTGGACCGGCTGGGCCTGGCCCTCGATGGTCTGGCCCTGGGCCTGCTGGGCGGTGTTCTGCACCGGCGCAACGGGCTGGACTGGCGGCGGGGTCTGCTCGGCCGGCTTGGTTTCTTCCTCGTTCATCGCCTTGCGGAAGCCCTTGATCGATTCGCCCAGGTCGCTGCCGAAGTTCTTCAGCTTCTTGGTGCCGAACACCAGTACCACGACGACCAGCAGGACGATCCAGTGTTTCCAGTCAAAAATGCCCATTTCAAACTCCTGAAAAAATGTGTCTGTCGGCGGGAGCCGGACTGGCTTCCAGAGGGTTTGCAAGGCCCTGTGGGAGCGGGTTTACCCGCGAACAAGGGCGAAGCCCTTGCCATGCACCGCGGCGCCTGGTTCGCGGGTGAACCCGCTCCCACAGGGGAATTAAATCTCAGGACGAAGGCTGCCGCGCGGCCTTCTCGTCATGCCCGGACAGCCCGAAACGGCGGTCCAGTTCGTCCAGTACCGCCTGCGGATGCTGGCCCAGCGCGCTGAGCATCACCAGGCTATGAAACCACAGGTCGGCGGTCTCATAGATGACATCGCTGTAATCCTTGCTGACGGCGGCATCCTTGGCGGCGATGATGGTCTCGACCGACTCTTCGCCGAGCTTCTCGAGGATCTTGTTCAGGCCCTTGTGGTACAGGCTGGCCACGTAGCTGCTGTCGGGCGCTGCTTGTTTGCGTTGCTCCAGCACCTCGGCGAGGCGGTTTAGCGTGTCGCTCATGTTCAGTGTCCTGCGCTGTAGATGGCGTCCGGATCCTTCAGGACCGGATCGACGATTTTCCACTGGCCGCCCTCGAAAACCCGGTAGAAGCAGCTTTCACGGCCGGTATGGCAGGCGATATGACCCAGTTGCTCGACCATCAGGATGATCACGTCGGCGTCGCAGTCCAGGCGCATTTCATGCAGTTTCTGCACATGGCCCGACTCCTCGCCCTTGCGCCACAGCTTGCCCCGCGAGCGCGACCAGTAGATGGCGCGATGCTCGGCGGCGGTCAGGGCGAGGGATTCACGGTTCATCCAGGCCATCATCAACACGCGCCCGGTCTTGTGGTCCTGGGCGATGGCCGGTACCAGGCCATCGCTGTTCCACTTGATCTCGTCCAGCCAGTCTTTCATCGTCGACTCCAAACCGGGCCCGCTCCCGTACCGGGCCCCTGTGCGCTAGTGTGCCAGCCAGCCGCGCGGCTGGCTATCGGCGCACGATCAGGTAGAGGCCGGCAGCCAGCATCAACCAGGCCGGCCAGGCGGCAGGAGCGCTGAGGCTGACGGCACCGGCAGCCAGGGTCGCGCCACCGCCGAGCAGGCCGGCACCGAGCAGACGCAGCGCCCAGTTGTCGCCAGCACGGCGGCGTTCGGGCAGTTGCGGGTCGTGCAGGTGCGGCTGCGACAGGCGCTCGAGCAAGTCACGGGTCATGTCGGCCAGGTGCGGCAGTTGCTCGGCCTGGCTGTACAGGTTGCCGATCACCGCCTTCGGGCTCATGCGTTCGCGCATCCAGCGCTCGAGGAACGGTTTGGCGGTGCTCCACAGGTCCAGATCGGGGTACAACTGGCGGCCCAGGCCTTCGATGTTGAGCAGGGTCTTCTGCAGCAGCACCAGCTGCGGCTGGACTTCCATGTTGAAGCGCCGGGCGGTCTGGAACAGGCGCATCAGCACCTGGCCGAAGGAGATGTCCTTCAACGGCTTTTCGAAGATCGGCTCGCACACGGTGCGGATGGCCGCCTCGAACTCGTTGACCTTGGTCTGCGCCGGGACCCAGCCCGAATCGATATGCAACTGGGCGACTCGGCGGTAGTCACGCTTGAAGAAGGCAATCAGGTTGCGCGCCAGGTAGTCCTGGTCCTCGGACGTCAGGCTGCCGACGATACCGCAGTCGATGGCGATGTATTGCGGGCTCCAAGGCTTGACCGTACTGACGAAGATGTTGCCCGGGTGCATGTCGGCGTGGAAGAAGCTGTCACGGAACACCTGGGTGAAGAACACCTCGACGCCACGCTCGGCGAGCATCTTCATGTCGGTGCGCTGGTCGGCCAACGTCGCCATGTCGGTGACCGGCACGCCGTAGATGCGCTCCATCACCAGCACCTTGGGCCGGCAGAAGTCCCAGTACACCTGGGGCACGTACATCAGCTCGGAGCCTTCGAAGTTACGCCGCAACTGGCTGGCGTTGGCCGCCTCGCGCAGCAGGTCGAGCTCGTCGTAGATGGTCTTTTCGTAGTCGCCGACGATTTCCACCGGGTGCAGGCGACGGGCGTCGGCCGAGGCGCGCTCGGCGGCCTTGGCGATCAGGAACAGCCAGGCCAGGTCCTGGGCGATCACCGGCTTCAGGCCCGGGCGCACCACCTTGACCACCACCTCTTCACCACTCTTGAGCCGCGCGGCATGTACCTGGGCCACCGAGGCCGAGGCCAGCGGCTCGACGTCGAAGCGGCTGAACACCTCGCCGACCTTGGCGCCGAGCTGTTCCTCGATCAGCGCCACGGCCTGTTTCGGGTCGAACGGCGGCACGCGGTCCTGCAGCAGCATCAGCTCATCGGCAATGTCGGTGGGCAGCAGGTCGCGGCGGGTGGACAGCAACTGGCCGAACTTGATGAAGATCGGCCCCAGGTCCTGCAAGGCCAGGCGCAGGCGCGCGCCACGGCTGAGCTCGGAAGGCTTGCGCGGCAGCCAGCGCCAGGGCATCAGCAGGCGCAGGCTGGCCAGCCACCAGGGCAGCAGGGGCTGTTCGAACAGCAGGTCATCGAGGCGGTAGCGGATCACGACGCGCTGGATGCGCAACAGACGGCGGACGGCGAGCAGCTTCATGCGTTATCGCTGGTATCAGGAGAGTGGGCGGCGAGGCGGCGCAAGCGCGCCTCGAGGCGTTCGATGTCGATCTTGAGGGCGTCGAGCTCGCTGAAGGCCGCTTCGGCCTCGCGCTTGCCAACCAGGGTGCGGGACTCTTCGGCCAGGTACTCGGAAAGGTTCTGGCTGAAGCGGGCCAGGCCCTGCTGGGTCCAGCGCGCGCGCAAACGCAGGTGTCCGGCGATCAACGCGCTGGGCACCGGGCCCAGCCAGCGTTGCAGCTCGTATTCCCAGTCCAGCTCCAGATCCTGCAGCACGCCCACCAGGTCGAGCAGCACGGCGCTATCGCCGTGCAACTCGACCTGCGGGCTGTGCAGTACCGCGGTCTTGTCCTTGGCCAGGGCCAGTTGTGCCAGGCGCCCGGCGGGCGCGCGCAGGGTGCAGTCGACCTCGCCTTCCCAGTGGGCGGCGAGCATCAGGCCCTCGTCGTCGGGCAGCACGAACAGCTTGAGCGCCGGCTGCACGCAGTCGATCTCGATGACCTTGCCTGCCAACGCAGCCAGGCGCGGCAGCGCGGTGCTGTCCATGCGCAGCACACGGTTGAGCCCGTGCTCGACGCTGGCGAGCAGGCCGGCGAGCAGCATCAGGGCTTGATTCCCCGGTGCACGGCGACGATGCCGCTGGTCATGTTGTGGTAGGTGACGCGATCGAAACCGGCCTCGACCATCATGCTCTTGAGGGTTTCCTGATCAGGGTGCATGCGGATCGATTCGGCCAGGTAGCGGTAGCTTTCCGAGTCGTTGGTGATCAGCTTGCCAGCCAGAGGCATGAAGGCGAACGAGTAGGCGTCGTAGGCCTTGGACATCAGCTTGTTGGTCGGTTTGGAGAACTCCAGGATCAACAGCCGGCCACCGGGCTTGAGCACCCGCAGCATGGAGCGGATGGCCGCGTCCTTGTGCGTCACGTTGCGCAGGCCGAAGGCGATGGTCACGCAGTCGAAGTGGTTGTCCGGGAACGGCAGCTTCTCGGCGTCGGCCTGGACGAACTCGATGTTGCCGGAGACACCGCGATCGAGCAGGCGGTCACGGCCGACCTTGAGCATCGAGTCGTTGATATCGGCGAGCACCACCTGCCCGGTCGGGCCCACCAGGCGCGAGAACTTGGCGGCCAGGTCGCCGGTGCCACCGGCGATATCCAGCACGCGGTTACCGCTGCGCACACCGGACAGCTCGATGGTGAAGCGCTTCCACAGGCGATGCATGCCGCCGGAGAGCACATCGTTCATCAGGTCGTACTTGGCGGCTACCGAGTGGAAGACCTCGGCGACTTTCTTCGCCTTCTGGCTTTCCGGCACGTCCTGGTAGCCGAAGTGGGTGGTGGGTTCGGCGTGGTCGCCTTTGCGCTGGTCGGTCATTTCGCTTCACCAGAAAAAAATTACCGCCATTCTATGGGCAATGGGCGGTTTTGTCTTGGCAGGGTGTGTCGCCGGGCGGGTGGGGGCATAATGCGGCCATTGTCTTCATATCCAGGAACACCCGCATGACCCAGATCAGCGTCGAACGCAAACACTCCCTTGGCCGTGAGGCCGCCCGCGCCAAGGCAGAAGCGCTGGTGGAAAAACTGACCCGCGAATACGACCTCAAGGCCAACTGGAACGGTGACCGCGTCGACGTGTCGCGCAGTGGCGCCAACGGCAGCGTGCACATCGGCGAGGACACCATCCGCGTCGAGCTGAAGCTGGGCATGATGCTGTCGATGATGAGTGGCAGCATCAAGGGCGAGATCGAACGGGCGTTGGACAAAGCGTTGGCTTGACGGCGAATAGCGAGGCGCCATCGCACGGTGGATGGCGCTTCGTGTCCCTCTTCAATAGCACGTCAGCGCATGGAGCTTAATCAAGGCGAATAAACTCCAAAGCATCTGCAAGCCTCAAGACCGCACGGTCATTCGCATTATTACTGAGTTTTAGATGGATGGCCTCAAAGTTACGTGAGGCTGAGTCAGCAGACTTGTAGTGAATGTGGATTTCGAAATGGGTTCTTCTGCCATTTGGGTTCAGATAGAATGCATAGCCGTCCCAATAATCATTCGTTCGCCGCGTTGCCTTTCTGGTGATGAATCGCCGGGATCTTAGGCCGTAGCATTCCTTTAAAAACTTCAATGCCGCAAGCGCCGGTGTTTTCAGGTTCAAATAGGCGTCCGAAAGTTGGCTGATCATTTCTGATCGAAGGAGCGCGGTGGCTTTCTGCAAACGCTCGATATAGTTACCTGTCGTGTGATTATGTTTTTTCACCAGGTCGCTGAAACTTTCCAGCTCCCTGATACGCGCCTCAAATTGATCTCGTAAATCCGAGGGGTGGAGTTTTTCCTCTTTGAGGCGCGCTGCGAATCTTTCGTTCGAGGCAAGCCGCTTATTTATTTCCTTGATCTGTCTATTGGACAGTCCCTCGGGCACGTGCGGCAAGGCCGGTGCCGCGTCGGCATCATCACTGCTGACGAAATCCAGCTCGGTGCCGGAGTCTCTATCACTGCTCGCTTCAGACTCCACTTCATTGCCAGATTCGACCTCAATGCCCTCTTCCTCGATGGGCACTGTGCTCACTTCATCAGCAATGTTGGGGCGCGCGACGGTTCTGCCCAAATGGCCGCCGCCTCCGCGAGCGACTATAGTCAGTTTCCATTGACCATCAGCCCGCTCGAGCCAAGGGCCAGGCTCTGCATTGGGACCAATAATTTGCTGGCTACCCCATTGAGCATCAACTTCGAACATTACCCCTTGCAGATCGACGTAAGTGCGATCATTTGCCGTATACAGTCCCTTCAGGATGCCTTCGGGAATCTCGCTCAGCTCACTGACGCTAACCGTTGCCCTCAAACGACTGAGTTGTTGCAGCGCCTCCGAAGACAGGTTCCCCAACCGCTGGCTGTTACCCCACTGAGCGACGTACAGCGGCTTGACCTGCTGGCCGCGCTCCGGGGGTATCCAAGGTTTCTGTTCAGGCAACTCGCCAGACCTACCAGGGACACCACGCGCGGAGAGTTCGAGGGAGACGTCAGGCTGCTCGATAATCGGCTCAGCCGGCGAGTCAACGCTCCCGGCCAAACCAGCAGATATCAGAATCACGCCGAAATTGACCAACAGATCAATGGCGCTGACGGTTTTGTCCTCGGCGGAACCATCAAACAAGTGCGGGACGTCATTATAGAAAACGCGTGCAAGGTTGATGGCAAGTAGCGTGGTTGCGACGGGACCGCCCAAAAATAGCGAGAAGGCCGACAGCAGATCGAACGCGCCCCAGGCGGCCTTGACATACCACTCATGCCTGAGCGTGTCACTCGAGGGCGCGCGCTTCGCAGCGATCCTGATCAGCGTCGCCCCCCAACTTTCATACAGGGACTCCTCATACGCTTGCGGGTAAGGAGTGAAAGCAAGTTTTACGGCCCATTGACGCGCGAAATCAGCACTGCGCGGGAACGGTACGACCTGATTCAAGAACAAGTAGTAGTCATAAGGCGGGAAAGCACCGCCGCCATAGGCAAGTGCGGCATCGTTATCCATCCACGCGATGAAGCTTTCCTGCAAGCTTTTATCCTCCAGGAAATGTTTCGCCATGGCGGGCAAGGATGGGAACTCAAGCAAGGATGCATACCAAGGGCGATACAACAGGTAGACCCCGCTCTGCGCAAGCCGCAAGATAAACATATTGGCTACGTCATCACCCGCCGTGTCACGCAACGAGCGAGGAATTACGAGCGGCGCGATCTCGATGGTATTGCCCTGCGCCGAGTCGGTACTGCAGAACGAAGTGATTTCTTTAAAGACAGGCTCGCTCAGCACTTTGTCGGCAAAGGCTCTGAGCGCACAGCCTAACAGGCTGCTCCTCCAGGTTCTGGCAAACGCACTGATGCGCTCGGCCCTGCCTTCGCTGCGCGTTAACCGTTCGTTCACGTAGACCGGATAGGTTCCGCCGATATCCACGGTGGTAACCAACGTGGTCCAATCGCTTGTAGTCACCTTGACAGGAAGTGGCTGGTCCTTATTGTGGGCCCCGACGATGTACTCAGAGTTTCTCTCGCTGGATCGTGAGATGGCCAGGCTGGTCAGAGTCGTCTGGTGTCGGGTGTCGGGGCCGCCTAACGCATAGTTCTCCGAGACAGCCTTACTAGGTAGGTGGTCAAGAGTGATTGTCACCAGGTCAGGATTGCAAGGGGGGATGACAAGGTGGTCCGCGCTCATCTGCTCGCGTAGGCGGCGCAGGGTATATTGCTCGAGGCTCTCGATGTCTGGCACCTCGCCCGAGTCATTTGCGCGCCTCTGAGCTGCGGTCAGTGGCAGCAACAGCTTGCAGTACTCGAACAGCGTCTGATCCGGTGCTTGCGTCAGCCAGGACAACGAGGTGTCGGCGTTCTGCGCAAGAGAGGGGCAGAGCTCTGACGAAAAATGGCGTGAAGGGTTGCTGAGGGCCTGCAGATAGGCCACCAGGCGTTGAGGTGTCTCGACCGTACTGACATCCAGTTGCTCGATACTGTTCAAAATGCCGTTGAGCAACTGCAATGCCTGGAATTCGAATGGATCCCCGGCCAGCGTGTAAGGTGACCAGGAAAACTGGCTGTACTCATGAAACTTCAGCAGTTCATTCTGTAACTCATCGCCAAGCGCTTTGGTATTTTCGAAGCGGCGTATTTCCCCCGAGGGTTTACAGCAAATCAGAGACTCTGACGCTTCGGATTTTACGGACAGCAGCAGGTACGGCAACATCAGGTCGGTGCGGCGCGCCTCATGCGAAAGACTGACCTGGATACCTTGTGCGCAGACCTCGGTGGTTGTGCCATCCAGCAACTGGTAAAGGCTTTCTCGCTCATGATCCTCAAGAAAGTAGTGGCCGATATGGTTCAGCGTGATGACCTTGAGCATTTGCGCCACCCATTGTAGCCGGGAGACCTCCAGGCCATTGGCCTTGGCTAGCCAGAACGATACCTGCGCGCGCTGGAACGTAGAGAGGAGCCTTTCGGTTATCGCGCTGAACGCACGGCCCATGACTGCGGCTTCGGTTGCTGAAAGCGAAAGCGTATCGACCTTGCCAGCAGCCTGTGTCGTGAGGAAGCAATCACCTTCGACAAGCGTCAAAGGGCTTCCTACAACCAATGACTCCAGCAATTTGTCGCTCAGAGGCGCCGCTGGAGCCCCGGCCAGGATAAGGTAGACATTTTTCAAAGACTCCAGGGCTGGGTTGATTGCCTTCAGTTGCGAACAGTGTTCAATGAGGGCCTTGCTGGTTTCCTTGTCCAGAACCTGACTCAGTGTCGGGCGCACAAGGAACTGCCTGGCCACAAGATCCTGGAATGTGGATGTTGGGGATTGGAGTAGGCTCATGCTATGAATCTCTGTAGGAGTGGAGCCTCAGCCTAGTAGTCCCCATGCCGCGTCTAGCGTTAAATATGTAGCGCACACTGGCCTTGAATACCCTGTAAGCCCTTCATGAACTCACGCTTAGGGTGCACATTCTAACTTTGCCCTCTAACGTAACCTCACACCCTGTCATCAGGGTCAAATTCTCCACCCTTTACCAGGATGAGGTGCAGAGCATGGCCAAAGTGAATCTCAAGCAAAAAGACGACGCCCAAGGCAGCACCCTGGGCGAGGTGCGCGGCTACGCGCGCAAAATCTGGCTGGCGGGCATCGGTGCCTACGCCCGCGTCGGCCAGGAAGGTTCCGACTACTTCAAGGAGCTGGTCAAGGCCGGCGAAGGCGTCGAGAAACGCGGCAAGAAGCGCATCGGCAAGGCCGTCGACGCCGCCAATACCCAGCTCGACGAAGCCACCCAGGAGGTCACCCGCGTGCCCGGCCGGGTCGAGGCGCAGTTGGATAAAATCGAGCGGGCCTTCGACGCACGGGTAGGTCGCGCCTTGAATCGCCTCGGCATTCCGTCTAAACATGACGTTGAGGCGTTGTCCATCAAGCTTGAACAGCTGCACGAGCTGCTCGAGCGCGTCGCGCACAAACCATAAGGAGAGCAGGATGGCTGGCAAGAAGAACACCGAGAAAGAAGGCAGTTCCTGGATCGGCGGCGTCGAGAAATACTCGCGCAAGATCTGGTTGGCTGGCCTGGGTATCTACTCCAAGATCGACCAGGATGGTCCGAAGCTGTTCGATTCGCTGGTGAAGGACGGCGAGAAGGCCGAGAAACAGGCGAAGAAAACCGCCGAAGACGTGGCCGACAGCGCCAAGTCGTCGACCACTTCGCGGGTATCGGGGGTCAAGGACCGCGCGCTGGGCAAGTGGAGCGAGCTCGAAGAAGCCTTCGACAAGCGCCTGAACAGCGCCATCTCGCGCCTGGGCGTGCCCAGCCGCAACGAGATCAAGGCCCTGCACCAGCAGGTCGACTCGCTGACCAAGCAGATCGAGAAACTGACCGGTGCGTCGGTGACCCCGATCTCCAAGGCCAAGGCGAGCGCGAGCAAGCCTGCGGCCAAGCCCCTGGCCAAGGCCGCTGCCAAGCCGGCAGCAAAACCTGCGGCGAAAACCGCGGCGGCCAAACCGGCAGCCAAACCTGCGGCCAAGCCTGTAGCGGCCAAACCCGCGGCCAAGCCGGCTGCAGCGAAAAAGCCAGCCGTGAAGAAAGCGCCGGCCAAACCGGCAGCGGCCAAGCCAGCCACTGCGGCGCCCGCCGCCACCGCGGCACCGGCGCCGAGCGCGGCACCGGCCAGCAACACGCCATCGGCACCGGTGAACGCCGCCAGCCAGGCCTGATGCGCATCGCCTGATTCGCCAGCAAGCGGGCTCCTACGGCCCGAGACACAGCGGGATCACACGTAGGAGCCGGCCTTGCCGGCGAACACCAGCGCAGCCGGTGCCAGGCACCGCGCCGCCGTCGGGATCACAGCACCTGGCGCAAGAACGCCTGGGCCCGCGGATCCTTCGGCGCGGCAAAGAACTGCGCCGGCGGCGAATCTTCCAGCAACTTGCCGTGATCGAAGAACAGCACCCGATCGGCCACTTCCCGGGCAAAGCCCATCTCGTGGGTCACGCAGACCATGGTCATGCCTTCCTGGGCCAAGGTCTTCATCACATCCAGCACCTCGCCGACCATTTCCGGGTCCAGCGCCGAGGTGGGTTCGTCGAACAACATCACCTTGGGCTCCATCGCCAAGGCACGGGCGATGGCCACTCGCTGTTGCTGGCCACCAGACAAGCGCGACGGATACTCGTTGGCCTTCTGCGCGATACCGACCTTTTCCAGCAGTGCCCGGGCCTTGGCCTCGCGCTCGGCCTTGTTGCGCTTGCGCACCACCTTCTGCGCCAGGCACAGGTTCTCCAGCACGGTCATGTGCGGGAACAGGTTGAAGTGCTGGAACACCATGCCGACTTCGCGGCGATAGGCATTGATATCGGTCTTCGGATCGTCCAGTTGCAGGCCGTCGATGGCCACATGGCCATCGTCGAAGTGCTCCAGGCCATTGAGGCAACGCAGGAAGGTCGACTTGCCCGAACCCGACGGCCCGAGCACCACCACCACTTCGCCCTTGGCGACCTGGGTGGTGACGTTGTCCACCGCCCGCACCACCATGCCACGGGTGTCGAAGACTTTCAGCAGGTCACGGACTTCAATCACTTTGCGCAAGCCTCCGCTCGAGCCGGCTGGCAATGTGCGACAGCGGCAGGTTGATCAGCAGGTACAGGCCTGCCACGCAGAACCAGATCTCGAAGGTCGAGAAAGAGGTGGTGATAGCCTCGCGGCCGCTCTTGGTCAGCTCGGTGATGGCGATCACCGACACCAGCGAGGTGTCCTTGACCAGGCTGATGAATTGCCCGGCCAGCGGCGGCAGCACGCGCTTGAAGGCCTGTGGCAGGATCACATGGCGCATCGACTGGCTGGCGTTCAGGCCCAGCGAGCGCGCGGCTTCGTTCTGGCCCTTGGCGATCGACTGCACGCCGGCACGGACGATCTCGGCCACATAGGCGCCGGTGAACAGCGCCAGCGCCGCGACCCCAGCGAACTCGCGAGACAGGTTGAGCACAGTGCCGATGAAGAAATAGAAAATGAAGATCTGCACCAGCAGCGGCGTGCCTCGCACCAGCTCGACATACACCGTGGACAGGTCGCGCAGCGTGGGATTGCTGGACAACCGGCAGAGCCCGGCGAACAATCCCAGCACCAGTCCCAGGGCGCCGGACACCACCGAGATCCACAGCGTGGTCCACAGGCCCCAGGCCAGCGGGCCGGCGGCCCAGTGGCGGGTGACGCCGATGGCGTCGCCTTCGGCGACATCGTCGCCGCGGGCCAGCAGCATGCTGTCCTTGGCCACTTCGACGACTTCTGTGTCACCACTTTCGGTCTTCAGGGTGACCCTGGCGTTGTCGCCGGACACCACGATTTCCTCGATCGTGCCGTTGTTGCCGGCACGCTGGGTTTCCTCGGCCTTGTAGGCGAAGTATTGCGGAACCCGGTTCCAGCGCCACTCGTAGGAAATCATCGAGGTGGCCAGGTACAGGCTGAACGCCAGGCCCACCAGGACCAGCGCGGTCAGCCCATGCCAGGGCCACTGTGCTTTCTTGTGTTTGATCACTTGGGGTATTTCCACAAAAAAAGAAACGCGCCAGGTGGAGCCTTGGCGGTGGCCTGCGAAGTCTGTGCGGTACTGGCTGGCCTCTTCGCGGGTAAACCCGCTCCCACAGGGATTGGCGACACCTGTGGGAGCGGGTTTACCCGCGAAGAGGCCAGCGAAAACATCCGCTGTCCTCGCCCTGCCACCCTCAGCGCCACCAGCGCGTCAGGGTCAGAGCCTGAGCTTGTGGCCCGGGCCTTATTCCATTTCCTTCAACCAATCCTTGCTCTTGAACCACTTGTCGTGAATACGATCGTAGGTCCCGTCGTGCTTGATCTGGTGCAGGAAGTTGTTGATGTAGTTGATGCTGTCGTAGTCGCCTTTCTTCAGGCCAAAGGCCAGCGGCTCGTAGGTGAAGGGCTCTTCGAGGAACAGCAGCTTGCCGGCACCGGCCTTCTCCACCGCCACCACGTTGTAGGGCGAGTCGTAGACGAAGGCGTCAGCCTTGCCGTTGACCACATCCATCACCCCTTCCTGCTCGTTGTCGTAGCCATGGTACTTGGCCTTGCCGATCAGTTTCTTGGCGACCATCTCGCCGGTGGTGCCGAGCTTGGAGGTGAGGCGGTACTTCTCGTTGTTCAGGTCCTTGTACGACTTGATCTCGCCCGCCAGTTCCTTGCGGATGAGCAGGGTCTGGCCGACGACGATGAAGGGTTCGCTGAAGTTCAGGCGCAGGTTGCGCTCCTGAGTCAGGGTCATGCCGCTGCCGATGAAGTCGAACTTGTCGGTCATCAGGGCCGGGATGATGCCGTCGTAGGCAGTGGAGACCATTTCCAGCTTGACGCCCATGGACTTGGCCATGGCCTTGAGGATGTCGACTTCGAAGCCGATGATTTCACCGCGCTTGTTGGTCATCTCGAACGGCATGTAGGTCGGGTCCATGCCCACCCGCAGGGTGCCGCGCTTGACCGCGTCATCGATGGCGCCCGCCTGGGCGGCGGTTACCGCGATCAGGGCAGTCGCGCCG